>NZ_JBICVV010000015.1:0-134917 GCF_043199295.1 Streptomyces sp. NPDC048612 | reverse complement strand
GCACCAGCCAGGCGATCCCCCGCCCCACCGGCGCCAGCACATACCGGCCGAACCAGACCGCCGGTGCGACGACCAGCGTGCGCCAGGCCCATGCCACGGGAACGACGACGAGGGTGTGCCCCAGCCAGGCGAGGCCGCGGCCGACGGGGCGCAGCACGCTGCGGTGAACGGCCCGGCCGAGGGCGGCCAGCGCATCCCACACCAGGCGTACCGGCACCACGAGCACCAGCACCACGATCCGTACCGGAAGCCGGACCGCCGTGGTCAGACAGCCCTCGCCCGGCTCGTACCGCTCGGGCTCCCGCCGGTTCTTGTCCATGGGCTCCATCGGGCCCTCCCCCTTGTGTGCTTCGGTACGCCGGACGCGCCGTGGTGGCTACGGCCCGGCGGTGGCCGCGTCCCGGTGAATCCAGTACCGCAGCTTGTCGTCCCGCCGGTCCTCGAAGACCCCGCCGCAGGCCTCGATGACCTTACGTGAGGCGGTGTTGGTGTCATCGCAGGTGACCAGCACCGGGTCGATGCCCAGCTCGTCACGGGCCACCGGCAGCGCGGCGCGCAGCATCGCGGTGGCGTGGCCACGGCGGCGGGCCCCGGGCCGCACCCCGTAGCCGAGGTGTCCGCCCCAGGTGAGGAGGGACGGGGTGAGCCGGTGGCGGAAGGTGACGCGCCCCAGGTAGGTGTCGCCGTCCACCCACCAGCGGGTGCTCAGCGGAACCACACCGTCGGCGCGTTCGTGGTCCATGACCCCGCCGACCGTGCCGACGTACTCCGCGAAGCCGTCCGCCCTCGCCCAGCGGCCGCGCCAGGTCCGCAGCTCGTGGGCCATGTTCGAGTGCGGGACGGAGTCCGCGCCCTCGGCGAGGAACTCGTCCATCGCGGCGAGGAAGGAGGCGTGGACGGTGACGGTGGGGGCGATGAGCTGTGCGGGCATCGCCTCATTGTGCGTGAGCACGCCACGGCCCGGCCACCCGCGGTATGCGGAGGGCCGGGCCGAAGTGGCGTACGGAGAGCGCTACTTGACGATGCTCAGCGGGAGCAGCGGGTCACCCCCGCGTCAGCGGGGAACGGCCGTCGCTCCGGCCGAGGTCACTTCACCATCAGCGGCAGCAGCTTCTTGCCCGTCGGGCCGATCTGGATCTCGGTGTCCATCTGCGGGCAGACGCCGCAGTCGAAGCACGGGGTCCAGCGGCAGTCCTCGACCTCGGTCTCGTCGAGGGCGTCCTGCCAGTCCTCCCAGAGCCAGTCCTTGTCGAGGCCGGAGTCCAGGTGGTCCCAGGGCAGGACCTCCTCGTACTCCCGCTCACGGGTGGTGTACCAGGCGACGTCCACGCCGAAGCCGGGCAGCGTCTCCTCGGCGGCCTTCATCCAGCGGTCGTAGGAGAAGTGCTCGCGCCAGCCGTCGAAGCGGCCGCCGCCCTCGTAGACGGCGCGGATGACGGAGCCGACGCGGCGGTCGCCGCGCGAGAGCAGGCCCTCGACGATGCCGGGCTTGCCGTCGTGGTAGCGGAAGCCGATGGAGCGGCCGTACTTCTTGTCGCCGCGGATCTTGTCCCGGAGCTTTTCGAGACGGGCGTCCGTCTCCTCCGCGGACAGCTGCGGCGCCCACTGGAAGGGGGTGTGCGGCTTGGGGACGAAGCCGCCGATGGAGACCGTGCAGCGGATGTCGTTCTGACCGGAGGCCTTGCGGCCCTCGGCGATGACCTTGACGGCCATGTCGCCGATCTGGAGCACGTCCTCGTCGGTCTCGGTCGGCAGACCGCACATGAAGTACAGCTTCACCTGCCGCCAGCCGTTGCCGTAGGCCGTGGAGACGGTCCTGATCAGGTCCTCTTCGGAGACCATCTTGTTGATGACCTTGCGCATCCGCTCCGAGCCGCCCTCGGGCGCGAAGGTCAGACCCGAGCGACGGCCGTTGCGCGTCAGCTCGTTGGCGAGGTCGACGTTGAACGCGTCGACCCGGGTCGAAGGGAGCGACAGGCCGATCTTGTCTTCCTCGTACCGGTCGGCGAGCCCCTTGGCGATGTCGCCGATCTCGGTGTGGTCCGCGGAGGACAGCGACAACAGGCCGACCTCCTCGAATCCCGTGGCCTTCAGGCCCTTGTCCACCATGTCGCCGATGCCGGTGATGCTTCGCTCCCGTACGGGGCGCGTGATCATGCCGGCCTGGCAGAAACGGCAGCCGCGGGTGCAGCCACGGAAGATCTCGACCGACATCCGCTCGTGGACGGTCTCGGCCAGGGGGACGAGCGGCTGCTTGGGGTAGGGCCACTCGTCGAGGTCCATGACGGTGTGCTTGGACACCCGCCACGGGACGCCGGAGCGGTTCGGCACGACACGGGAGATCCGCCCGTCGGCCAGGTACTCGACGTCGTAGAACTTGGGGACGTACACGCTGCCGGTCTTCGCGAGGCGGAACAGCAGCTCGTCGCGGCCGCCGGGCCGGTCCTCGGCCTTCCAGGCGCGGATGATCTCGGTGATCTCCAGCACCGCCTGCTCGCCGTCGCCCACCACCGCGCAGTCCAGGAAGTCCGCGATCGGCTCGGGATTGAAGGCCGCATGGCCGCCCGCGAGGATGATCGGGTGGTCCTCGGTGCGGTCCTTGGACTCCATCGGGATACCGGCGAGGTCCAGGGCCGTGAGGAGGTTGGTGTAGCCCAGCTCGGTCGAGAAGGAGACGCCGAGCACGTCGAAGGCGCCGACGGGGCGGTGCGCGTCGACCGTGAACTGGGGGACGCCGTGCTCCCGCATCAGCGCTTCGAGGTCCGGCCACACGCTGTACGTGCGCTCGGCCAGTACGCCCTCGCGCTCGTTGAGGACCTCGTAGAGGATCATGACGCCCTGGTTGGGCAGACCGACCTCGTACGCGTCCGGGTACATGAGCGACCAGCGGACATCGCAGGAGTCCCAGTCCTTGACGGTGGAGTTCAGCTCACCGCCGACGTACTGAATGGGCTTCTGCACATGCGGGAGCAGGGCCTCGAGCTGCGGAAAGACCGACTCGGCAGACATCTCGTACCTTCGTGAGCTGGCAGGGGGCGACTCTCAAGCGTAACTGCTTCCAGCCACCCCTCTCGCACGGCCACCGGACGGCCCCGCGGCCGCGGGAAGTGCCCGGCGCCGGCGGCGCGCTGCCGTGCACCGGTCAGGCGGCCGGCCCCCGGCAGGTCACGGCCGGAGCGCGGCCCGGTGCCTGCGGCGCGAGGCCTTCCGCCACACGTGCGGCAGCGCCCGCTCCCGGTCCGCCGCCAGCGCCTCCTCGCGCCCGTACAGCAGGCCGAAGGTGAAGCCGCCCTCTCCGGCCTGCTGCGCCTGGGCCGCCAGCTCGCGCAGGGCGCCGCGCGCCACCACGCTGTCCTGGTGGTCGCCGAGCAGCTGCTGCACCCGCTTGGTCCGCTTGGTGAACTTCTTCGCCGGGCCGCCGAGCGCCGGGCGGGCCGCCTCCGCGGCGTAGCGGGTGCGCTTGGCCGCCTTGCGGGCGCCGTGCAGCGCCTCGTCCCGTTCCCGCCCGGCCGGTGCGGTCAGCGCGGTCTCCATCCGGCGGGCCAGCCGCCGGTGGTCCCTGAGTACGGCGGCGGCCACCGCCTCGGGCGCCGGACGGCCGGCGGCCCTGCGCAGCGGCGGGTCCGCCAGGAAGGCGTGCAGGGCCTCCAGCAGGGACAGATAGCGCGGCCCGTCCAGGGCGGCGAGCAGGCCGTCCCGCGCGCCGGCCCGGCGGCGTTCGGACCAGATGCGCAGCCGGGCGTCCACCGGGCCGAGCCGGAGCGCGGCGGGCGTCTCGTCCAGCGCGGCCCGGAGCCGTCCGGTCAGCACCTCGCGGTCCCGCTCCACCCCCAACTCCGCGGCCAGCCACTTGAGTTCGACGCCGAGGGGGCGGGTGGCGGTGCGGTCGAGGACCCTGGTGTACGAGCGGAAGAGGCTGCGCAGCCGGCGGGTGGCGACCCGCATCTGGTGCACCGCGTCGGGCAGGTCGCGCCGTACCGCGGGGTCCAGCTCGATGATCGCCCGGACCTGGTCGCGGGCGTAGCGCAGAACGACGTCCCCGGCGGTCCGGGCCTTCTGCGGCTCCTCCGGCTCCTCCGCCTCCTCCGGCTCCTCCGCCTTCTTCCGGCCCTTGCCGCCCGCGCCCTTGCCGTTGGCCTTGGCCTTGGCCGCGCCCTGCCCCGTCTCGGCCAGGGCACGGGCCAGCTTCGACGCCGCGGAGGCGGGGCGCACCCCCGCCGCGGCCAGGGCCCGGCCGATCTCGTCCAGCAGCCCGGTGCCGCCCCGCCCGAGCAGCTCCACCTCGATCTCGCGCCAGCGGGCCTTGGCGGGCCCCGGGCCGGTCTTCCCCGCCTCGGCGCCGTCGAGCCGCCACGCGCGCACCACGTCCTCGGCCACCTCCGCGAGCGGCGCGCCCGCGGCGTCCCGCAGCACCCGGACCGTGCGCCGGGTCCGCAGCCGTACGAGCGGGAGCAGTTCCCGGTCCAGCGTGCGGGAGCGGACGAGGGCGGTGAGTTCGGCGGGGGGCGCCTCGGAGAGCGGGGCCCGCAGTTCGTCGCGCACCCCCGGGGCGACCGGCAGTTTCAGGTGCCATCCGGCGTCCTTGCCGCCGGTACGCCGGCGGAGGGTGAGGCCGTCGGCGGCGAGGTGCCGGCCGGCGGTGTCGTAGTAGACGGCGTCGAGTTCCTCGGTGCCCGCCTCCTCCACGGCGGCGACCCGGTCGACACCGGTCAGGTCGGGCAGCCGGGTGCCGTCGTCGGCCTCGTACTTCCGCTCGATCTCCCGCACGGTGTCCGCCATGCATCGAATCTAGTCACGTCTCCCGGCCGCGACCACCCGCCCGGAGCGGGCAGCTGCCGAGGGGCCGGAATCCGCCGGAGCGGGTGGCACGCGCCGCACGGCGTGACTTACTGTGCGTGATGAGCCCGCCACGCTGAGTGGTATCGGGCGCACTCGACCCCTTCGGGGAGGGAGACACCCGTGCACCCCCAGACCGCACCCGTCACCCGGACACCCATCCGCGTCCCGGCAGGCGCCCGTTCGCATCTGCTGACCACACCGAGCAGCCCCACCGCCCCGAAGGCGGCCCGCGACTTCGTCCGCGCGGTGCTGCGCCGCACCCCCCTCGCCCCGCTCATCGACACCGCGGTGCTGCTCACCTCGGAGGCGGTGACCAGCTCCCATCTGCGGACGCCGCGGTCCGCCGACATCCTGCTGCGGTTGCTGACCACCGGGCACGGGCTGCGGATCAGCGTGCACGACGAGGCGCCGGTGCGGATTCCCCGGCCGGCCGCGGCGCCCGGGGAGCCGGAGGAAGATCACGGGCTGCTGCTGACCGGGCGGCTCGCCGACGACTGGGGCACGACGCCGTTCGGCGGCGTGCCGCGGTCCGCCTCCCTCTGGTTCGAGCTGCGCCTGGGACGGTGAGACGGCGTCAGCGGGAGGCGGACAGCGGGCGCTGCACCCGGATCGACTGGAGCAGCCCGATCGCGATCCAGACCGCGAACATGGACGTGCCGCCGTAGGAGACGAACGGCAGCGGGAGGCCGGTGACGGGCATGATCCCGAGGGTCATGCCGATGTTCTCGAAGGCCTGGAAGGCGAACCACGCGATGATGCCGGCGGCCACGACCGTGCCGTACAGCTCGGTGGACTCGCGGGCGATCCGGCAGGCGCGCCACAGCACGATGCCGAGCAGCACGATGATCAGGCCCGCGCCCAGGAAGCCGAGTTCCTCACCGGCGACGGTGAAGATGAAGTCCGTCTGCTGTTCGGGGACGAACTGGCCGGTGGTCTGGCTGCCGTGGAAGAGGCCCGAGCCGGTCAGTCCGCCGCCGCCGATCGCGATCCGGGCCTGGTTGGTGTTGTAGCCGACGCCGGCCGGGTCGAGGCTCGGGTTGGCGAAGGCGGCGAAGCGGGCGATCTGGTAGTCGTCGAGCAGTCCGAGCTGCCAGACCGCGACACAGCCGACGACTCCGGTGCCGACCAGGCCGAGAATCCAGCGGTTGGAGGAGCCGGAGGCGAGCAGCACACCGAGGATGACGGCGCCGAGCACCATCACCGAGCCGAGGTCGGGCATCAGCATGATGACGGCCACGGGGACGGCGGCGAGGCCGAGGGCCTGGACGACGGTGCGGTGGTCGGGGTGCGGGCGGTCCCCCGCGTCGACCCGGGACGCCAACAGCATCGCCATGCCCAGCGTGATGGTGATCTTGGCGAACTCGGCGGGCTGGAGGGAGAAGCCGCCGGGGATCGCCAGCCAGGAACGGGAGCCGTTGATGGTGGCGCCCAGCGGGGTCAGCACCAGCAGCGCCAGCACGACCGAGAGGGCGTACATCACGGGGACGGCGCCGCGCAGCGTCCGGTGGCCGAGCCAGATGGTGCCGCCGGCCAGCGCGAGGCCGATCCCGAGGTTGAGCAGATGGTGCAGGAAGAAGTAGTACTCGTCGCCCTTGTTGAGTTCGGTGCGGTTGCGGGTGGCGGAGAACACCAGCAGCGAGCCGATCAGCGACAGCAGCAGGCAGGACAGCAGCAGTATCCAGTCCAGCTTGCGCAGCACCGAGTCACGCGCCGTCAGCTTGCCCCAGGTGCCGAGCTCGGGGGTGTAGCGCCGGATCGAGAACGCCCGGGAGGTGTGGCTGGTCGTCATCGTGGGCTCTCCGATGCGGACGGCGACGGCGACGGCGGGACATAGGGCTTGATGGGCTGGGACTGGATGGCGCCATCACTTTCGATCTTGGGCAGCTTGGCCTCCGGCTTGGGGAGCAGCGCGGCCTTGGGGTCGATGCCGCCCTTCTCGTCGACTCCGTACAGGGCGTTGTAGATGTTGCGCACGGCGGGCCCGGAGGCGCCGGAGCCGGTACCACCCTGGGCGATGGTCATGACGATCGTGTAGTCCTTGGTGTACGTCGCGAACCACGAGGTGGTCTGCTTGCCGTAGACCTCGGCCGTACCGGTCTTGGCGTGCATCGGGATCTTGTCCTGCGGCCAGCCGCCGAACCGCCAGGCGGCGGTGCCGCGGGTGGCGACACCGGCGAGGGCGCTGTCCATCTGCCCGAGGGTCTTCTGCGAGACCGGCAGCTTGCCGTGCGAGGTGGGCTTGACCCGCTGGATGTGCTTGCCGTCGGGGCTGACGACGGCCTTGCCGACGGTGGGGTCGTAGAGCGTGCCGCCGTTGCTGATCGCGCCGTAGATGGCCGCCATCTGGATCGGGGTGACGAGGGTGTCGCCCTGGCCGATGGCGTAGTTGATCGAGTCGTAGGCGTGCAGCTTCATGCCCTCCAGGCAGCCCTCCCGGGCGAGCTTGGTGCCGAAGTCCTTCTTCTTGGGCCAGGCCTTGGCCTGTTCGCACCAGCCGGCCTTGTTGGCCTTCCAGAAGTCGTTCTTCCACTTGCGGTCGGGGACCCGGCCGCGGACCTCGTTCGGGAGGTCGATTCCGGTCTCCTTGCCGAGGCCGAACTGGTGGGCGGTCTTGTAGAACCAGTTCTTGGCGTCCTTCTTCGGCTTGTCCCCGCCGTCCTTGCGCCACTCGTCGTGCGAGAGCCGGTAGAAGACGGTGTCGCAGGAGACCTCCAGCGCGCGGCCGAGGCTGATCGCGCCGTGGCTCTGCGACTCGAAGTTCTTGAAGACCTGGCCGCCGATGCTGTACGAGCTGGTGCAGGGGTAGTGGCCGTTGAAGTCGTAGCCCGCGTTGACCGCGGCCGCGGTCGAGATGACCTTGAAGATCGAGCCGGGGGCCGCCTGGCCCTGGATGGCGCGGTTCAGCAGCGGGTAGTTGGAGTCCTTGCCGGTGAGGCGGCCGTAGTCCTTGCCGGAGATCCCGCCGACCCAGGCGTTGGGGTCGTAGGACGGGTTGGAGGCCATCGCCACCACCCGGCCGGTCTTCGCCTCCATGACGACGACGGCACCGGAGTCGGCCTTGTAGTTGGTGCCGGTGTTCTTGTCGTGCTCCTTGCGGGCGTCCTTCATGGCCTGGTCCAGCTGCTTCTCCGCCAGGGCCTGCACCCGGGCGTCGATGCTGGTGACGACGCTGGCGCCGGCCCGGCCCTTCTCGCTCTTCGCCTGGCCGATGACCCGGCCGAGGTTGTCGACCTCGTAGCGGGTGACGGCGGCCTTGCCGCGCAGCGCGTCGTCGTACGTCCGCTCCAGACCGGACCGGCCGATCTGGTCGGAGCGCAGCAGCGGTGAACGGCTGTGCTCGGCCTTCTTGATCTCCGCGTCGGTGACCGGTGAGAGGTAGCCGAGGACCTGGGCGGTGTTGGCCTTGCCCGGGGCGGCGTAGCGGCGCACGGCGGTGGGCTCGGCGCTGATGCCGGGGAAGTCCTCGGAGCGCTCGCGGATCTGGAGGGCCTGCTGGGTGGTGGCCTCGTCGGTGATCGGGATCGGCTGGTAGGGCGAGCCGTTCCAGCAGGGCTGCGGCGTCTTGGCGTCGCAGAGCCGGACCTTGTTGCGGATCTCCTTCTCGGACAGGCCGAGCACCTTGGCCAGCCGGCCGAGCACGGCCTTGCCGTCGTCCTTCATCTTCAGCAGCTCGGTACGGCTGGCCGACACCACCAGACGGGTCTGGTTGTCGGCCAGCGGCACGCCGCGCGCGTCGAGGATCGAGCCGCGGGTGGCGGGCTCGATGACCTGCTGGACGTGGTTGTTCCTCGCCTCGGTGGCGTACTCCGTGCCGTTGCGGATCTGCAGATACCAGAGCCGTCCGCCGAGGGTGAGCAGCAGCGAGAAGACCAGGATCTGGATCGCGATGAGCCGGACGCTCACCCGGGAGGTCCGGGATTCCGGGAGATTACTCATGGCGCGCCGCGCCTCCATGAGGGGTCGTGGTCGTGGGGCGGGAGAGCGTCACAGCCGCTTGACCCCCTTGATACGGCCCACCTTGTCGCGGGCCGACTTGCCGAGCAGACCGCCGCGCTGGCTGCCGATGCGGGCCCCCGAGCGCACGGACTTCATGGCGCCGCGGCTGGCCTTGAGGCCGGTGCCGGTGGTGAGCCAGCCGTAGCCGGAGGTGCCGCCGGAACCGCCGGCGCCGCTGGTGCCGTCGCCGGTCAGCGGATCGCCCTCGGTTCTGCGCGCCGCGGCCATCACCAGCGGGACCACGAACGGGGCCAGCAGCAGGTCGTAGAGGGTGGCGCTGAGCAGCAGTCCGACGATGCCGACGTGCCGGGCCGCGGTGTCGCCGACCAGCGCGCCGACGCCCGCGTACATCAGCGTCGAGCCGATCGCGGCGCCGATGACGACGATCAGCGGCAGCGTCGCCGAGCGGTGCCGCCCGGACTCCGGCCGGGTCAGGCCCGCCGCGTAGCCGATGACGCAGAGCACCAGCGCATAGCGGCCGACGGCGTGGTCGGACGGCGGGGCGAGGTCGGCCAGCAGCCCGGCGAAGAAGCCGATGAGCGCGCCGCCGACATGGCCGTAGACCAGCGCCAGACCGACCACCACGAGCAGCAGCAGATCCGGTACCGCGCCGGGCAGTTGGAGTCTGGCGAGGATGGTGACCTGGATGACGAGGGCGACGACCACCAGCGGGGCGGAGAGCAGAATCCGGTTGATGCGCATCGGTCAGCTCCTGGGGGAGGCGCTCGCGGAGGGGGTGGCCGTGACGGTGACCGTCGGCGTCGGCTTGGGCTTGGCCGGCTGGGGCGGCAGCACCGTGTCGCGCGGGTCCTCCCGGGGCGGCTGCACGACGACGCCGACGATGTCGAGCTGGGAGAAGCCGACGAAGGGCCGGACCTGGAGGGTGCGGGTCAGATCGCCGTTGAACGGCTCGACCCGGACGACCCTGCCGACGGGCACGCCGGGCACGAACGGCTTGTCCTTGCTGGAGCCGAAGGTGACCAGACGGTCGCCCTTCTTGATGTTGGCCCGGCCGTTGAGGAGCTGCACCCGCATCGAGCGGACGCCCTGCCCGTTGGCGAAGCCGATCTCGTTGGTCTTCTCCATGCGGGTGCCGACGGTGAAGTCCGGGTCGGCGGCCAGCAGGACGGTGGAGGTGTCGGCGCCGACGGTGGTGATCCGGCCGACCAGACCGTCGCCGTTGAGCACGGTCATGTCGCGGCGGATGCCGTCACGGCTGCCGGCGTCGATGGTGACGGTCCAGGAGAAGCCCTGGGCCGAGCCGATGGCGATGACCTGGGCGCCCTTGATGGCGTACTGGCCGGTGCCCGCGGTCTTGAGGATCTTGTCGAGCTCGGCGGCGCGGCTGCGGTTCCGGTCGGAGGAGCCGAGCTTGGCCTTCAGCGCCTCGTTCTCGTGCTCCAGCTTGCTGATCCGGGTGTGCCGGCGGCCGGAGTCCCGTACGGCACCGACCGCGTGGCCGACCGGGTCGACGACGCGGGCGACGCCGCTCTCGACCGGGCCGAAGGCGGAGGCGGCGGCTTGCCGGGCGCCATCGAGCGGGGACTGTTCGCCGCCGCGGATATCGACCGTGATCAGCGCGAACGCGATCGCGACCAGCAGCACCAGCAGCAGCCGGCTCTCTCGTGTGTCCCTCACGTGCGGCGGCCGTGTCCTTCCTCGTAGGACCGGCCGGCTGCGGGCCCCGCCGGTCTCGTTCGGGAGTTGAGCGTTGTGCCTGTGACGGTGCCGGACGGTGGAGCGTCAGTCACCGTGTCTGTCGGGACCTTGTGCTGTCCCTCGGCCGGTCCGGCGGACGGACCGGCCGCTGCCGCCGGGGTCGCCGGCTGTCCCGTCCACCGCCTGGCGGCGGCGGTACGGGCCGGTTCCCCCGGCCGTGCTACCTGCGCGGCTGGGAGTCGAGGACCTGCTGGAGCGCCTCGAACTCCTCGACGCACTTGCCGGAGCCGAGCGCGACGGAGTCGAGCGGGTCCTCGGCGATGTGGATGGGCATACCGGTCTCGCGGCGCAGCCGCTCGTCGAGGCCGCGCAGCAGGGCGCCGCCACCGGTGAGCACGATGCCGCGGTCCATGACGTCACCGGACAGCTCCGGCGGGCACTTGTCGAGGGTCGTCTTGACCGCGTCGACGATGGAGTTGACCGGCTCCTCGATGGCCTTGCGCACCTCGGCGGCCGAGATGACCACGGTCTTCGGGAGGCCGGAGACCAGGTCGCGGCCGCGGATCTCGGTGTGCTCGTCCTGTTCGAGGTCGTACGCCGAGCCGATGGTGATCTTGATGCTCTCGGCGGTGCGCTCGCCCAGCAGAAGGCTGTACTCCTTCTTGATGTGCTGGATGATCGCGTTGTCCAGCTCGTCGCCGGCCACCCGGATGGACTGCGCGGTGACGATGCCGCCGAGCGAGATGACCGCGACCTCGGTGGTGCCGCCGCCGATGTCCACGACCATGTTGCCGGTGGCCTCGTGG
Organism: Streptomyces sp. NPDC048612; assembly: GCF_043199295.1. Classification (NCBI taxonomy): domain Bacteria; kingdom Bacillati; phylum Actinomycetota; class Actinomycetes; order Kitasatosporales; family Streptomycetaceae; genus Streptomyces; species Streptomyces sp. NPDC048612. Next base: position 123,617 of record NZ_JBICVV010000015.1, on the reverse strand, counting down.
ACCGGCAGACCGGAGCCGATCGCCGCAGCCATCGGCTCCTCGATGATGTGGACCTGGCGCGCGCCGGCCTGGGTCGAGGCCTCGATCACCGCGCGGCGCTCCACTCCGGTGATACCGGAGGGGACGCACACCACGACCCGCGGACGGGCCAGGTAGCGCCGCTTGTGGATCTTGAGGATGAAGTAGCGGAGCATCCGCTCGGTGATCTCGAAATCGGCGATCACGCCGTCTTTCAGGGGCCGTACGGCGACGATGTTGCCGGGCGTGCGCCCGATCATCTTCTTCGCCTCAGCACCCACCGCGAGAATCCCGCCGGTGTTGGTGTTGATGGCCACGACCGACGGCTCGTTGAGGACGATTCCGCGGCCCCTGACGTACACCAGCGTGTTGGCGGTCCCGAGGTCGACAGCCATGTCACGGCCGATGAACGACATGTTGTTCCCCATGAGGATACGTCTGGCCTTCCCAACTGGAGCGAATGCTTACTGGAGGTCGGCAGGAGGTGATGCGCTGTGAGGCGCGGAAGCCTCCATCGTAGTTCGTAGTAGGCCCACTCGAACACGTCGGGAGGCTGTTCCGCCATTGTCAGCCGTACACGCACCCGCCCCCCTCAATGGTGACGTCGTGTCGCGGTGATGCGTTCCCCCGATCGTGTCGTATACACCAAAGGGCGACCGATGATTTCTTCGGTCGCCCCAGGTCACGGGGGGTGCACAGCTGATGATGTGTCAGGAAATGCCCGGGAAGAAAATCTTGATCTCGCGCTCTGCGGACTCTTCGGAATCCGATGCATGGATCAGATTCTCCCGGGTGATCGTTCCGAAGTCCCCACGAATGGACCCACTCGGCGCGGCAATCGGGTCAGTCGGACCGGCCAGCATCCGGACGCCCTCGATCACCCGCTCGCCCTCGACGACCATCGAGACGACCGGACCGGAGGACATGAACTGGACCAGCGGCTCGTAGAACGGCTTGCCGACGTGCTCCCCGTAGTGCTGCTCCAGGAGTTCGCGGTCCAGGCCGCGCAGTTCCAGCGCGCTGATCGTCCAGCCGGCCTTCTTCTCGATACGGCCGATGATCTCGCCGATCAGACCCCGCTTGACGGCGTCGGGCTTGAGGAGGACGAGGGTGCGCTGGCTCACGAAGGGACTCCCTGGATATGAACAATGGTCAGCGGGTGCACTGAGGCTACATGGGGGACACCCCGCCGTACGGCGCAGCCCCCGGCCCGCGGAACGCCCCGCGGAGCGGGTGTCAGGCCGGCTCGCCGGCGGGCTCGCCGGACGCCTCGGACTGCGCCGCCCAACGGGCCTTCGCCTCATCGATCTTGCGGCCGAAGTGGACCGACGCCCACCACAGGGCGGCGAAGACCGCGCCCAGGAAGAACATCGTCGGCACCACGAAGCCGCCGGCGATCAGGGCGCCCTGCAGCGCCCAGCCGAGCGCGACGCCACCCGGACGGCCCAGCATCCCGCACAGCAGCAGGCTCAGCAGCATCCCGATCCCGCTGACCGTCCAGACCGTGACCGCCGGAAGCTCGGTCATCTGCATCGCGACCAGACCGGCGAAGCCGATCACGAAGAATTCGCCTATCAGAGTGCTGGCACACAGCGTGCGCACGGTCAGCCCCTTCCCATCAGCAGTCGGGCCTCGCCGACGGTGATCACCGAGCCGGTCACCAGCACACCGGCGCCGGAGTACTCGCCCTCCTCCTCGGCGAGGGTGATCGCCGCCTCCAGGGCGTCGTCGAGCCGCGGCTCGACCTGGACCCGGTCGGCGCCGAAGACCTCGACGGCGACGGCCGCCAGCTCGTCCGGGTCCATCGCACGATGGCTGGAATTGCGCGTCACCACGACCTCGGCGAAGACCGGCTCGAAGGCCTCCAGGAGGCCCCGTACGTCCTTGTCGCCGCTGGCGCCGACCACGCCGACCAGCCGGCTGAAGCCGAACGCCTCGGTGACCGCCTCGGCCGCGGCCCGCGCCCCCGCGGGGTTGTGCGCCGCGTCCAGCACGACCGTCGGGCTGCGGCGCACGACCTCCATCCGGCCGGGCGAGCTGACGGCGGCGAACGCGGAGCGGAGAGTGTCGATGTCGAGGGTGCGGGCGTGCTCCGAACCGACGCCGAAGAACGCCTCGACCGCGGCGAGCGCCACCGCGGCGTTGTGCGCCTGGTGGGCGCCGTACAGCGGGAGGAAGATCTCGGGGTACTCGCCGCCCAGTCCGCGCAGCGTCAGCATCTGCCCGCCGACCGCGACCTCACGGGAGAGCACCCCGAACTCCATGCCCTCACGGGCGACCGTGGCGTCCACCTCGACCGCGCGCTTGAGCATCACCGACGCCGCGTCCACCGGCTGCTGGGCCAGCACGACCGTGGCGTCCTTCTTGATGATCCCGGACTTCTCCCCGGCGATCTGCTCGGGCGTCTCCCCCAGCCGGTCGGTGTGGTCCAGCGAGATCGGGGTGACCACGGCGACATCGCCGTCGATGACGTTCGTCGCGTCCCAGGTCCCGCCCATGCCGACCTCGACGACCGCGACGTCCACGGGGCTGTCCGCGAAGGCGGCGTACGCCATCGCCGTCAGCACCTCGAAGAACGACAGGCGGTACTCCTCCCGGCTGTCGACCATCTCCACGTACGGAGCGATGTCCCGGTACGTCTCGATGAAGCGCTCGGCGGAGATCGGGCCGCCGTCCAGGCTGATCCGCTCGGTGATGGACTGGACGTGCGGGCTGGTGTAGCGGCCGGTGCGCAGGTCGAAGGCGGTCAGCAGGGCCTCGATCATGCGGGCGGTGCTGGTCTTGCCGTTGGTACCGGTGATGTGGATCGAGGGGTAGGCACGCTGCGGCGAGCCGAGGATGTCCAGCAGCGCCGCGATGCGCTGCACCGACGGGTCGAGCTTGGTCTCACCCCAGCGGCCCGCCAGCTCCTCCTCGACGGCGCGCAGCGCGCGGTCGACCTCGGGGTCGGCCGGCCGGGTGGGAATCCCGTCCCCCTGCGGCGGCCCGGCCTGGGCGCGCAGGGTCCGGCTGCCGGCCTCGATCACGGCAAGATCCGGGTCACGGTCGGTCTCGGCCTCGACCATGTCGTCGAAGGCGTCGGTCGGGTCGGGGTCGTCGTTCTGGGGGCGCTCGCTCACGCCGACCAGTCTACGAGGCACCTGTGACAGCGGTGCGCTGCGTTGCCCCCTGCCGGTCCGGAGCCGTGGCCGGGCGGCGGCACGCCGGGTCCGCGCCCCGGCGTGCGCCCCCGCGCCGGGGCCCGGCCGGCGCCTACGGCAGCGCCGCCTTCATCATCGCCCGCGCGGTCGGGGCCGCCAGCCCGTTGCCGGAGACCTCGTTGCGGGCGGCGTGCCCGTCCTCGACCATGACGGCCACCGCCACCCGGTGCCCCTTGCCGTCCTCGGCGTACGAGACGAACCAGGCGTAGGGCGTACCGCTGTTGTCGACGCCGTGCTGGGCGGTGCCGGTCTTGCCGCCCACGGTCAGTCCGCCGATCTTCGCGGCGGAACCGGTGCCCTTGTCCACCACCGTCTGCATCGCCGACCGCAGCTGCGCGGCCGTGCGCCCCGACATGGTCCGGCCGTCGCGATAGCTCTTCGGGCCGTAGTCCTGGACGGTGTTGCCGCCGCCGTCGGTCAGCTTGTCGACCAGCTGCGGGGTCTTCAGCTCGCCGCCGTTCGCGATGGCCGAGGTGACCATCGCCATCTGCAGCGGGGTCGCCTGGTCGTCGAACTGCCCGATTCCGGACAGCGCGGTCTGCGCCTCGTCCATGTCCGTGGGGTAGACGCTCTTGCCGGCCCGTACCGGGGTGTCCACCTCGCCGTCGTTGAAGCCGAACTTCTCGGCCTGCGCCTTGACCTTGTCCTTGCCCAGGTCGACGGCCATCTTCGCGAAGACGGTGTTGCAGGAGTACTGGAGCGCGGTGCGGATGTCCGCGTTCTTGCAGGGTGCGGCCTTGTTCTCGTTGGTCAGCTCGGTGCGGGTGCCGGGGAGGGTGTACGGGTCGGGGCTCTTGGTGGGCTCGTCCACCGAGGAGTACAGCCCGTCCTCCAGCGCGGCAGCGGCGACCACCAGCTTGAAGGTGGAGCCGGGCGGCAGCGGCTGCCGCAGCGCCCGGTTGACCTCCGGGTGGTCGGCGTCGCCGGACATCTTCCGCCACGCCTCCTGGTCGCCGGAGCCGGACCCGGCGAACGACCCCGGGTCGTACGACGGGGTGCTGACCATGCCCAGAATCCGCCCGGTGTCCGGGTCCATGGCGACGGCGGCGCCCTTCTTGCCGCCCAGCGCCCGGTAGCCCGCCTTCTGCACCCGGGCGTCGATGGTGGTGGCCACGTCGCCGGCCTTGGGCCGGCTGCGGGACAGGGCGTCGGCGGGGCTCTGCAGCCGGCTGTCGGAGCCGTCCAGCACATCGCCGTACAGGTTCTCCAGCTGGTTGCTGCCGAAGATCTGCGAGCTGAAGCCGGTGACCGGCGCGTACAGCGGGCCGTCCTTGGAGGTCCGCTTGTACTTCAGGGTGTCGGAGGTGGCGGCGGAGCCGGTGACCGGCTCCCCGCCGACGAGGATATTGCCCAGGGGCGCGGAGTACTTGCCGATGGCGACCCGCGGATTGTGCGGGTCGTCCTTGTAGTCGCTCGCCTTGGCGCCCTGGAGCCAGGTAGCCCAGCCCATCAGCGCGACGATCAGGGCCAGACAGAAGACCGCGGCCCGTCGCAGGGGTTTGTTCATCGGGCGCGGCTCCTCCGGGACGGGACGTGCGGCGCCGCCGGAACGACGGCTTCCGCCCCACCGTGCCTCGGCCAGATGAGAGCCCGATGAGAACGGCCGGACCATGGGGCGGAGCCCCTCGCCGAGCGTCCGGCCGGGCCGTGACCCGGACCCGGCCGACCCCGCCCGGGAACGGCTCAGGCCCCCGCCCGTACGGACGAGGGGCCTGCGGAGTCCGCCGCCGTTACGCCTTCGGCAGCGCCGCGAGCTGCGCGGTGATCCGGACGATGTCCGCCTCCGCGGTCTCCAGCCGGCCGCGGATCTTGTCCACGACCTTCTCCGGCGCCTTGGCCAGGAACGCCTCGTTGCCGAGCTTGCCGGTGGCCTGCGCCTTCTCCTTCTCGGCCGCGCCCAGGTCCTTCGTCAGGCGCTTGCGCTCCGCCTCGACATCGATGGTGCCGGACAGGTCCAGGGCGACCGTGGCGCCCGCGACCGGCAGCGAGGCGGTGGCGCTGAAGCCGTCACCGGCCGGCTGGAGCCGCAGCAGCGAGCGCATCGCGGCCTCGTGCGCGGCCAGCTCCGTGCCGGACAGGTCCAGCTGGGCGGGGACCTTCTGGCCCGGCTGGAGCCCCTGGTCCGAGCGGAACCGGCGGACCTCGGTCACGACCTGCTGAACGGTCTCGATCTCCCGCTCCGCCGCCGCGTCCCGGAAGCCGCCCGGGGCCTCGGCCCCAGGAATGACCACAGCCTTCGGCCAGTCGGCGATCACGACCGACTCGCCGCCGGTCAGCGCCGTCCACAGGGTCTCGGTGACGAACGGGACGACCGGGTGCAGCAGCCGCAGGGTGACGTCCAGGACCTCGCCCAGCACCCGGCGCGAGGCGTCGGCGGCCGGGCCGCCCGCCATGAAGGTGGTCTTGGACAGCTCGACGTACCAGTCGAAGACCTCGTCCCAGGCGAAGTGGAACAGGGTGTCCGACAGCTTCGCGAACTGGTAGTCGTCGTAGTACGCGTCGACCTCGGCGACGACGGAGTTCAGCCGGGACAGAATCCACCGGTCGGTCGCCGACAGCTGCTCGGCGGGCGGGAGTTCGCCCTCCACCGTCGCACCGTTCATCAGCGCGAAGCGGGTGGCGTTCCAGATCTTGTTGGCGAAGTTGCGGGAGCCCTGGACCCAGGCCTCGCCGATCGGGACGTCGACACCGGGGTTGGCGCCGCGGGCGAGCGTGAACCGGACGGCGTCCGAACCGTACTCGTCCATCCAGTCCAGCGGGTTGACCGCGTTCCCGAAGGACTTGGACATCTTCTTGCCGAGCTGGTCGCGGACCATGCCGTGCAGCGCGATGGTGTGGAACGGCGGGGTGCCGTCCATCGCGTACAGCCCGAACATCATCATCCGGGCGACCCAGAAGAAGAGGATGTCGTAGCCGGTGACCAGGACGGAGTTCGGATAGAACTTCTCGACGCTCGGGGTCTGCTCGGGCCAGCCGAGCGTGGAGAACGGCCACAGGCCGGAGGAGAACCAGGTGTCCAGGACGTCGGTGTCCTGGTGCCAACCCTCGCCGCTCGGCGGCTCCTCGTCCGGTCCGACGCAGACGACCTCGCCGTCCGGGCCGTACCAGACCGGGATGCGGTGGCCCCACCACAACTGCCGCGAGATGCACCAGTCGTGGAGGTTGTCGACCCAGCCGAAGTAGCGGGACTCCATCTCCTTGGGGTGGATCTTGACCTTGCCGTCGCGGACCGCGTCGCCCGCGGCCTTCGCCAGCGGGCCGACCTTGACCCACCACTGCATGGACAGCCGCGGCTCGATGGTGGTCTTGCAGCGCGAGCAGTGCCCGACGGAGTGGGTGTACGGGCGCTTCTCGGCGACGATCCGGCCCTCGGCGCGCAGTGCGCCGACGATCGCGGAACGGGCCTCGAAGCGGTCCAGGCCCTGGAAGGGGCCGTGCGCCGTGATGACACCGCGCTCGTCGAGCACGGCGAGGTTGGGCAGCTCGTGCCGGCGGCCGATCTCGAAGTCGTTCGGGTCGTGGGCCGGGGTGACCTTGACCGCGCCGGTGCCGAACTCCGGGTCGACGTGCTCGTCGGCGACGACCGGGATACGGCGGCCGGTCAGCGGGAGTTCGATCTCGGTGCCGACGAGGTGGGCGTAGCGCTCGTCCTCCGGGTGGACGGCGACCGCGGTGTCACCGAGCATCGTCTCGGCCCGGGTCGTCGCCACGACAATGGAGGCGTCGCCCTCCCCATACCGGATGGAGACCAGCTCGCCGTCGTCGTCCTGGTACTCCACCTCGATGTCCGAGATGGCGGTCAGGCAGCGCGGGCACCAGTTGATGATGCGCTCGGCGCGGTAGATCAGCTCGTCGTCGTGGAGCCGCTTGAAGATCGTCTGGACGGCCTTGGACAGGCCCTCGTCCATCGTGAACCGCTCGCGCGACCAGGCGACCCCGTCGCCCAGTCGTCGCATCTGGCCCGAGATCTGTCCGCCGGACTCGCCCTTCCACTGCCAGACCCGCTCGACGAACTCCTCACGGCCCAGGTCCTGCCGGGAGGCGCCTTCCTTGGCCAGCTCGCGCTCGACGACGTTCTGGGTGGCGATACCGGCGTGGTCCATGCCCGGCTGCCAGAGGGTCTCGTAGCCCTGCATGCGCTTACGGCGGGTGAGCGCGTCGATGAGGGTGTGCTCGAAGGCGTGCCCCAGGTGCAGGGAGCCGGTGACGTTCGGGGGCGGGATGACGATGGTGTACGGCGGCTTCTCGCTCTTCTCGTCCGCCTCGAAGTAGCCCCGCTCTACCCAGCGCTCGTACAGCGGCCCCTCTACGTCGGCCGGCGTGTACTGAGTCGGCAGTTCGGGGGCGCTGTGGTTGCTCTGCTGAGTGTTCTCGGTCACGACGGACAGTGTACGGGCGCGCATGTAGCAGCTTCGAATCGGTTTCGCCCCCGGAGCAACGGATGTCAGCGGCGTCGTACAGGATGTCGGCAGCGCACAAGCAGCACGCAGAACTTCACACGCAGAACTCAACTGAATTCAGTTGTCACGAGGGGAACCGCTCCATGAGCTTCAACCAGCCGCCTCCCGGCCCGTACGGCCAGCAGCCCCAGCAGCCGGGCCCGTACGGCCAGCCGCAGCAGCCACCGGCCCCGCAGCCCGGTTACGGCTACCCGCAGCAGGGCGGTCCGGTGCCTCCGCAGCAGGGCTACGGCTACCCGCAGCAGGCCGGCCAGGCGCCCCCTCAGCAGGGCTACGGCTACCCCCAGCAGGCCGGCCAGCCCTACGGCCAGCAGGCTCCGTACGGCGGCCAGCAGACGCCCTACGGCACGATCCCGCAGGGCCCGGAGGAGAGCGGCGGCAACGGCAAGAAGGTCGGCCTGATCGTCGGCGCGGTCGCGGTCGTCGCGGCGATCGGCGTGGGCGCGTACTTCGTGTTCGGCTCGGGCGGGGATGTGAAGCCCTACACGATCTCGCTGCCGGACAGCCTGCTGAGCGGGCAGTTCCAGAAGGCGAGCACCGGCGGCGGCTCGGGTACCGAGGACCTCACGAACGACAAAGAGGCCAAGGCGATGGGCATCACCAACAGCAAGGGTGTCCAGGGTGCCTACAAGGCCGACGGCGGCCTGACGGCGCAGGTCATCGGCGTGTACGGCGAGGTGGCCGACCCCGAGGGCACGGTGGGCCAGATGTTCGCCAAGATGGACGAGAACCAGAAGAAGTCCGCGGCGACCCGGAACGCCAAGATCGAGGATGTCACGCCGACGACCTCGTACTCCCCCGAGGACTTCGACGGCGCGGTGATGAAGTGCCGGACGCAGAAGATCACGGTCACCCAGGGCGGTGTCTCCGTGCCGATCACCGCATCCACCTGCATCTGGGGCGACAGCAGCGCCATCGGCGCCGTCCAGATGATGGCCGCCCCCTCCGCCTCCGGGCCCGCCACCGCGTCGACGCCCGGCGCCGAGGAGCTGTCCGAGAAGACCGCCAAGATCCGCACCGAGGTCCGCAAGGAGAAGTAACGCCGGCGGGCCCGGCCCCACGAGGCACCGAGGCGCTCGACGAGGAACGCTCGTCGAGCGCCTTCCGCTTGCTCCACTGGAACCTTGACCGACGACCGACCAAGATCTTTTTCACTTCAGGGGGAACTGCCATGCGCAAGTCCATGCGCCGCACAGCGGCGGCGACCGGGGTGCTGCTGGCGGGAGCCATGCTTCCGCTCGTCGCCACCGCTCCGGCCCAGGCCAGTACCGCGGACTGCACGGCCTATCTGAGCAGCAAGGGCTACATCGTGGGAAAGAAGGTGCTCACCGTCTGCGAGGACTGGGCGACCAGCCTCGGGGGCGCGACCCCGCCCCTTCCGTGCATGCAGCCTCTGCAGCGTCTCGGCGTCAAGGCGTCGCACGCCGAGGAAGCCTGCAACCGCGCGCAGTCCTGACCCGTCGCGGAACACACCACCGCCCGGCAGCGTTCCCGCTGCCGGGCGGTTCGGTTTCGGTGGGCGGCTGCGTGCCGCGGCTCAGGCGCTCTTCTCCTGCGGCTCCCCCGACTCGCCGCGGTTGCGCGGGACGAGAGTCGGGTTCACGTTCGAGTGAACGACGTCCTCGGTGATGACGACACGGGCCACGTCCTTGCGGGACGGGATCTCGTACATCACCGCCTGGAGGACCTCCTCCATGATGGCGCGCAGACCACGGGCGCCGGTACCGCGCAGGATGGCCTGGTCGGCGATGGCCTCCAGGGCCGGGCGGTCGAAGTCCAGCTCGACACCGTCGAGTTCGAAGAGGCGCTTGTACTGCTTGACGAGCGCGTTGCGCGGCTCGACCAGGATCTGCAGCAGGGCCTCACGGTCGAGGTTGTGGACCGAGGTGAGGACGGGGAGCCGGCCGATGAACTCCGGGATCATCCCGAACTTCACCATGTCCTCCGGCATGACGTCCTGGAGCTGGTCCTTGGACTCGATCTCCCGCTTGGAACGGATGGTGGCACCGAAGCCGATGCCCTTGGCGCCGGACCGGGCCTCGATGATCTTCTCCAGGCCGGCGAAGGCACCGCCGACGATGAAGAGGACGTTCGTGGTGTCGATCTGGATGAACTCCTGGTGCGGGTGCTTCCGGCCGCCCTGCGGCGGCACGGAGGCGGTGGTGCCCTCCAGGATCTTCAGCAGCGCCTGCTGGACGCCCTCGCCGGAGACATCACGGGTGATCGACGGGTTCTCGCTCTTGCGGGCGACCTTGTCGATCTCGTCGATGTAGATGATGCCGGTCTCGGCCTTCTTGATGTCGAAGTCCGCGGCCTGGATCAGCTTGAGGAGGATGTTCTCGACGTCCTCACCGACGTAGCCGGCCTCCGTCAGCGCCGTCGCGTCGGCGAACGCGAAGGGGACGTTGAGCATCCGGGCCAGGGTCTGCGCCAGCAGCGTCTTGCCGGAGCCGGTGGGGCCCAGCAGCAGGATGTTGGACTTGGCGAGCTCGATGCCCTCTTCGCCGCGGCCGGGGCCGTTCTCGCCCGCCTGCACCCGCTTGTAGTGGTTGTAGACGGCGACCGACAGGGCCTTCTTGGCGGGCTCCTGGCCGACGACATAGCCGTTCAGGAACTCGTAGATCTCCCGCGGCTTGGGGAGTTCCTCCCACCGCACCTCGGAGGTCTCGGCGAGCTCCTCCTCGATGATTTCGTTGCAGAGGTCGATGCACTCGTCGCAGATGTACACACCAGGTCCCGCGATGAGCTTCTTCACCTGCTTCTGGCTCTTCCCACAGAACGAGCACTTGAGCAGGTCGCCGCCGTCACCGATGCGTGCCACGAGGTGCTTCCCCTTCGCCTGGGATCCGTATTGCTCCACGGACCCGGGTGCTTGCCTATCGACGGTACCTTGCCGGGCCCCCCGTTCGGGCCCCCCTTGGACGGACTCGGTTCACTCGGTCCCGGCCCGGTCCAAGGGGGCAGCGCTCCGGCTCATTCAGCGAAGATCGCTAACCGATCGAGACGGACGACTTCCGCGTCGAGACGATCTGGTCGACCAGACCGTACGCCAGGGACTCCTCGGCGGTCAGGATCTTGTCACGCTCGATGTCGTCCCGGATCTTCTCGATCGGGGTGGTGGAGTGCTTGGCCAGCAGCTCCTCCAGCTGCGAACGCATCCGCAGGATCTCGTTGGCGGCGATCTCCAGGTCGGAGACCTGGCCGCGGCCGGTCTCGCTGTACGGCTGGTGGATCAGGACCCGGGCGTTCGGCAGCGCCATCCGCTTGCCGGGGGTGCCGGCGGCGAGCAGCACGGCCGCGGCGGAGGCCGCCTGGCCCATGCAGACCGTCTGGATGTCGGGCTTCACGAACTGCATCGTGTCGTAGATGGCGGTGAGCGCCGTGAAGGAACCGCCCGGGGAGTTGATGTAGATCGAGATGTCCCGGTCCGGGTCCATCGACTCCAGGCACAGCAGCTGCGCCATCACGTCGTTGGCCGAGGCGTCGTCGATCTGCACGCCGAGGAAGATCACGCGCTCCTCGAACAGCTTCGCGTACGGGTCGTACTCGCGCACGCCCTGCGAGGTGCGCTCGACGAAGCGCGGGACGATGTAGCGGGACTCGGCGACCGGGCCGGAGTACTCGGACTCCGGGCGCTGGTAGAGGCCGCTGCCGGGGAAGTTGTTCATCGTGGTGTTCACCGTCCTGGTGGCGATCAAGTGGGCTGGGGGCTGTAGGGCGAGTGGTACGGGGCTCAGGCGCCCGTGCCGCCCCCGCCCGGAACGCCGGCGGCAGAGGTCATGACGTCGTCGATCAGGCCGTACTCCTTGGCCTCATCGGCGGAGAACCAGCGGTCGCGGTCGGAGTCCTGGGTGATCCGCTCGACGGTCTGGCCGGTGTGGAAGGCCGTCAGCTCCGCCATCCGCTTCTTGGTGTGCAGCAGCCGCTCGGCGTGGATCTTGATGTCGGACGCGGAGCCGGCCAGACCCGCGGAGGGCTGGTGGATGAGGATCTCGGCGTTCGGCAGCGCGAAGCGCTTGCCCGGGGTGCCGGCACTCAGCAGGAACTGCCCCATGGAGGCGGCGAGGCCCATCGCGATCGTCACCACGTCGTTCTTGATGTACTGCATGGTGTCGTAGATCGCGAGGCCGGCCGAGATCGAGCCGCCCGGGGAGTTGATGTAGAGGTAGATGTCCTTGTCCGGGTCAGCGGCGAGGAGCAGCAGCTGCGCCGTGATCTTGTTGGCGATGTCGTCGTCGACCGGCTGGCCGAGGAAGATGATCCGCTCGCCGAGCAGCCGGTTGTAGACCTGGTCGCCGAGGCCACCGAAGGTCGGCTCAGCGGCGGCGGAAGGCATCGGGATCGTCACGTGTCCACCTGCTCGTTGTCGGACGGCCTGGGGCCGTCTCAGCGTCGTCTTCTGGGGCGCGGGGATCGGCGCCGTGTGTCGCCCCGGCGCGGTTTCAGGGACTCCCCTGCCCTCGTATCTACGGACCCTAACGCGCAGGTCGGACAACGCCATCCCGCATCGATAACTGTTCGCTGTGAGCGCAGGCTCACCGGGTGGTACGAAGACGGGCCCGGACACGCGGGCGTGCGTGTCCGGGCCCGTCATCAGCGCTCTCCGGGAAGGCGCGAGGCGGCCGTGGCTCAGACCTCGGGCTTCTCGTCGGCGGCCGCGGCCTCGGTGCCCTCGGCCTCGGCGGTCTCGGCGGTCTCGTCCTCGTCGTCGAGGTCGATGACCTCGCCGTTGCTGTCCTTGACCGTGGCGGCCTCGACGACGACCGCGAGGGCCTTGCCGCGGGCGACCTCACCGACGAGCATCGGCACCTGGCCGCCCTCGACGACGGCCTGGGCGAACTGGTCGGGGGACATGCCGGAGGACTGCGCGCGGCGCATGAGGTGCTCGGTGAGCTCCTCCTGGCTGACGTTCAGCTTCTCCTTGTTGACCAGCTCGTCCAGGATGAACTGGGTCTTGATGCCCTTCTCGGCCTGCTCCTTGGTCTCGGCGTCGAACTCCTCCTCGCTCTTGCCCTGGATCTCCAGGTACTTCGCGAGGTCGAGGCCCATCTGACCGAGCTGGTGGTTGACCAGGTTGTGCTTGCGGGTCTCGACCTCGTCCGCGAGCAGCTTCTCGGGGATCGGCACCTCGACGAGCTTGAGCAGCTCGTCCAGGACCTTCTCCTGCGCCTGGGTGGCCTGGTCGTACTTCTTCATCTGCTCAAGGCGCTTGCGGCTGTCGGCGCGCAGCTCCTCGAAGGTGTCGAACTCGCTCGCCAGCTGCGCGAAGTCGTCGTCCAGCTCGGGCAGTTCGCGGGACTTGACCTCGGTGACCTCGACCTTGACCTCGGCCTCCTTGCCCTCGGCGGAACCGCCCTTGAGCTCGGAGGTGAAGGTGGCGGAGTTGCCGGCCTCGACGCCCTTGACGGCCTCGTCGATGCCGTCGAGCAGCTCACCGGAGCCGACGGTGTAGGTGACGCCCTCGGCGACACCGTCCTCCAGGACCTCGCCGTCGACCTTGGCCTCGAGGTTCAGCGTCAGGACGTCGCCGTCCTGGGCGGCGCGCTCGACCGGGGCGGTCGTGGCGAAACGGTCGCGCAGCTGCTCGACGGACTTGTCGATGTCCTCGTCCGACACCTCGACGGCGTCGACCTCGACCTCGATGCCGGAGTAGTCCGGGATCTCGAGGGCGGGACGGATGTCGACCTCGGCGGTGAAGGCCAGCAGCTCGCCGTCCTTCAGCTCGGTGATGTCGACCTCGGGCTGGCCGAGGACGTTGAGCTCACCCTCGTTGACCGCCTCGGTGTAGAACTTCGGGAGCGCGTCGTTGACGGCCTCCTCCAGCACGGCGCCACGGCCGAACCGCTGGTCGATGACCCGGGCAGGGATCTTGCCCTTACGGAAGCCCTTCACCGTGACCTGCTGGTTGATCTTCTTGTACGCCGCGTCGAGGCTGGGCTTGAGCTCCTCGAAGGGCACCTCGACAGTGAGCCGAACCCGAGTCGGGTTCAGGGTCTCCACGGCGCTCTTCACGGTTCGGTCTCCTTGGGGCTGACTTCTGGGGTTCTGCTTGAGATCCGCCCGTATCCGGCATTCCGGCTACCGGCCGATCACGCCCGGTACACAGACACACGGGCACGCAGCTTGCATAGTAACCGCAAGGAGGATGACGCCCACAACGCGATCTTGATCGGGGGCCGCTCAAGCGGCAGCGCCTCGGTGGGCCGGGGCCGGACCCGGCCGCTGTCGCCGGGCCGGCCCTCTGCTGGTCGGGGTGGCCGGATTCGAACCGACGACCTTCCGCTCCCAAAGCGGACGCGCTACCAAGCTGCGCCACACCCCGTCGGTGCGACACGTAGGGTACATGGCCGCCGACGCTCCGGCTGCCAGTTATCCGGGGCGCCCGGTGGCGGGACATGGGGGCGCAAGTGGCGCCGCGCGCCGTTCTCGTAAGGGGATGTGCGGCGCACCGCCGCGACCCGCTAGGATGCACTGCGTGCCGAGGTCCGTGCGACCTGTGGCGCTTGCGGGCGTAGCTCAATGGTAGAGCCCCAGTCTTCCAAACTGGCTACGCGGGTTCGATTCCCGTCGCCCGCTCTCACGAGGAAGCCCCGGACCGGCGGTCCGGGGCTTTCCGCTGTCCTGGGCGGGGCGCCGCGGGCCCGCCTCTTCGCCGCGCGGCCGGGGGTCAATAAGGTGGCCGGCATGGAGATCTGGCTCAATCCCGCGTGTTCCAAGTGCCGTTCCGCCGTGGAGATCCTCGACGAGGAGGGCGCCCGCTACACGGTGCGCCGGTACCTCGACGACCCGCCGACGGCCGGGGACCTGCGGAACGTGCTGACGCGGCTGGGCCTGGAGCCCTGGGACATCACCCGGACCCAGGAGGCCGAGGCAGGAGAGCTGGGCCTGAAGGACTGGGAGCGCACCGACGCCGCGCGGGAGCGGTGGATCGCGGCGCTGGCGGCACACCCCCGGCTGATCCAGCGGCCGATCATCACGGCGGACGACGGATCGGCGCTGGTGGGACGCAGCGAGGACGCCGTGCGCGAGGCGGTGTCGCGGACCGGGGGCGAGGCCTCGTAGGGCGTTACCTCGGGCGGCACGAGGGCCGGCGGACCACCTAGAAGGTGATGTGGTTGATGGTGTCCGCCAGCGAGTTGAGGAATTTGTTGATGGACGGCGCCACGCCCGTGGAGGCGAGGAAGAAGCCGAACAGTATGGCGACGAGCGCCGGGCCGCCCTTCAGCGACTTCCCTCTGATCAGCACGATCAGGATGATCCCCAACAGCAGCACAACTGACAGCGAAAGAGCCACAACTGATCACACCCTTGGTCGGAACGCCTCACCGGCCCGGGAGCATGCCGCGCACACCCCCCGGCACCCATCGTGCCACCAACTCCATGCCCACTGCAGGCCGGTGACGAATCATCGGCCAACGCTTTGCCCGATTCCCGCCTCTGGTGGCCGGGAGGCCACGAAGGGGTGACGCGAGGGGGTCGTGCAGGGGTCGCACGGAGGGCGGGCGGCCGGTCGCGCCAGGCCGGCCGACGGCCCGGGAATTTCCCCGCCTGACGCCGCATCGGCAATTCTCGCCGATCATTCACCGCGGCGTTCTGATCATTAATAAGGCTCGTGGGAATTTGAAATTCGTGGCATCCGTCACTGCCCTGCGGGGCGCCCCGAAGGCTTATTAGCATTCGGACATAAGACTAAGGAATGGGACATTCCCCCAGAGTCGTTTGCGGGGGATACCGCCCGATTTGGGGGGATGAAGGGGGACGAATCAGGCGGCGCGAGAGGTGTCCTGGCCCGACGATTGCGGATTTTATCGGGGCGCTCTCCCGAGCGGCACCCAGTGAAATAACGAAGGCCCGGCACACGGTTTTACGGGCCCGCCGACCGCCGCTATCGTGCCTCAAATGTTTCCCGCTGCCTCGACCCCCCGAAGCGCCCTGCCCCCTGCCCAGGAGGCGGCGGGCGCGGACCGGACCGGGCCCACGGCTCCGCCGTCCGGCGCGCCGGAGGGCACGGCGGCGGCCGCGCCGAGGTCCGGCAGCCGCAACCCCTTCTTCGACAACGCGAAGTACCTGGCCATCGTGCTGGTGGCGATGGGTCACGTCTGGGAACCGCTGACCGACGGCAGCCGGACGGCCGAGGCGTTCTACATGACCGTCTACACCTTCCACATGCCGGCCTTCATCATCATTTCCGGTTACTTCTCGCGCAGCTTCGACATGCGCAAGGACCGGTTGCAGCGACTGGTCACCGGGGTCGCGGTCCCCTATGTCCTCTTCGAGACGGCCTACGCGTTCTTCAAGCGCTGGGCGGACGACGACCCCGGGCACCCCATCAGCCTGCTCGACCCGTGGTTCCTCACCTGGTTCCTGGTGGCCCTGTTCATCTGGCGGCTGACGACCCCGCTGTGGAAGATCGTGCGCTGGCCGATCCCGCTCGCGGTGGCCATCGCCGTCCTCGCCTCCGTGTCCCCGGACATCGGTGACGACCTGGACCTCCAGCGGGTGCTGCAGTTCCTGCCGTTCTTCGTCCTGGGGCTGATGCTGAAGCCGGAGCACTTCCAGCTGGTGCAGCGGCGGGCGGTCCGGATCGCCTCGCTGCCGATCTTCGCCGCGGCGCTGGTGATGGCCTACTGGGCGGCGCCCCGGATGTCCTCGGCGTGGTTCTACCACCGCGACAGCGCCCAGGAGTTGGGCACCACCTGGTGGATCGGCGCGGTGATGACCCCGGCGCTCTTCGGCTGCTCGCTGGTGCTGGTGGCCTGCTTCTTCGCCTGGGTGCCGACGCGGCAGACGTGGTTCACGGCGCTGGGCGCGGGGACCCTCTACGGCTACCTGCTGCACGGCTTCCTGGCCAAGGGCTCGCGTTTCTGGGGCTGGTTCGACGACTACGCCTGGCTGCACACCCCGCTCGGCGAGATCGCGGTCACGCTGATCGCGGGCGGGATCGTGACGGCCCTGTGCACCCCGCCGGTCCGCAAGGTGTTCCGCTTCGCCATGGAGCCGACGATGGCCTGGGCGTTCCGCAAGGACCCGGCGGACACGGCACGGGCGCGCGTCAGCGCCTGAGCGCCCGGCCCGGCCGGGCCCGTACCGGTCAGGCGTCCCGGCAGATCAGCAGCAGCGCCCGGTCGTCGTTGACGTCCTTGGCGACCGCCTCGATCAGATGCCAGGCGGCGCCGGCGAAGCCGTTGGTGACATAG
Source organism: Streptomyces sp. NPDC048612 (assembly GCF_043199295.1). Classification (NCBI taxonomy): domain Bacteria; kingdom Bacillati; phylum Actinomycetota; class Actinomycetes; order Kitasatosporales; family Streptomycetaceae; genus Streptomyces; species Streptomyces sp. NPDC048612. The sequence goes on along the minus strand of NZ_JBICVV010000015.1, from coordinate 106,742 downwards.
CGGTCGGCCTCACCGGTCAGCCGGTCGATGCCCTCGGCGATATCGCGGTCGGCGGCCTCGACCAGGCCGTCGGTGAACAGCATCAGGACGTCGCCGGTGCGCAGGGTGCCCTTGACCGGGTGGAACTGCGCGCCGTCGTAGACGCCGAGCAGCGGCCCGTCCCCCGCCTTCTCCTCCCAGCGGCCGGTGCCGGCGCTGAGCTGGAGCGCCGGGAGGTGGCCGGCGGAGAGGAGTTCGTAGTCGCCGGACTCCAGGTCGAGGACGAGGTGGATGGAGGTCGCGAACCCCTCGTCCCAGTCCTGGCGCAGCAGATAGCCGTTGGCGGCGGGCAGGAAGCCGTGCGGCGGCAGTGAGCCGAGGAGGCCGCCGAAGGCGCCGGACAGCAGCAGCGCGCGGGAGGCCGCGTCCATGCCCTTGCCGGAGACGTCGGTCAGCACCACTTCGAGGATGGTGCCGCCGTGGGTGCGGGAGGCCACCACGAAGTCGCCGGAGAAGGACTGTCCGCCGGCCGGGCGCAGCGCCATCTCGTGGTGCCAGCCCTGCGGCAGCCTGGGCAGCTCGCTCTGTACCCGGATGCGTTCGCGCAGGTCGAAGAGCATGGTGCCGCCGCGCCGCCAGGGCACCCCGACCCGGCTGCGGAACTGCGCGATCAGCAGCCCGAAGAGCCCGACCGCGGCGACGACCAGGACCGTGCCCGGGGTGATCCGCTCCGGCCCTTCGTCGTACGGGCCGAACAGCGCGGACTCCACCACCAGCGCGGTCGCCGAAGCGCCGTACAGGACGAGGAGGTTGGCCGGCCGCAACAGCAGTCCGCCGGCGATGACCGGAAGGACCAGCGCCGTCGGGGCGATCCATTCCGGCCACCAGAGTGTGCCCGCGGCGATGGCGGGTATGGCCAGGAGCAGGGCGGCCAGGGCGAACGTGTCGGAGCCCTCGCCGCGGAAGTAGTCGACACCGGCCTTGCGCACGCCGATGCGGGCCCGGTGCAGTCCTTTGTGCATCCGGGCCGTCAGGGTCTCCGTTCCCTGGCCGCTGGTCATCGCTCTCGGACCTTATCCACCCGTTCGGCGGTGCGTCGATTCGCCGCACGTCAGCCCGGAAAATTCCCGGAAAACCCCGTGGGAAATGCGGTCGCGCCGCTATAGAAGGTGCTGTTAGGGATGGGGTATGGCAACAGAATTACGCAGGGTGCGGGACGCCGAATGGGACGCCTGGTCGGACACCGTGGACCGGGCGTTCGGGGAGCTGCCCACCGGTCCTGAGCACCGGGCCCTCCGGCGGGAGGCGACCGAGATCGACCGCTCGATGGGCGTCTGGGACGGTGCGGACTGTGTCGCCACGGCCGGGGCGCTCTCGTTCGGGCTCACCGTGCCGGGCGCCGCCGGGGTGCCGGCGGCCGGGCTCACGATGGTCAGTGTGCGGCCGACGCACCGCCGCCGCGGACTGCTGCGGACGATGATGCGGCATCACCTGACGGACGCCCGGGAGCGCGGGGAGCCGCTGTCGGTGCTGACCGCCTCGGAGCCGGCGATCTACGGACGGTTCGGCTACGGTCCGGCGACCCAGGAGCTGCAGCTGACCGTGGACACCGTGCGGCTGCCCGCCCCCGAGCTGCCCGGGGTGGACGGGGTACGGCTGCGGCTGGCGGACCCGGCGGCCGCGCTGCCGGAGTGCGAGCGGGTCTACGCCCGGCTGGTGCCGGGCCGGCCCGGGATGCTGGCGCGGGCGCCCGGCTGGGAGCGGCTCGCGGTGCTGGACCTGCCGGCCGGCCGGGACGGGGCCGGGGAGCTGCAGTGTGTGCTGGCCGAGGTGGACGGCGAGGTGCGCGGCTATGCGCGCTATGCGGTCCGGCCGGTCTGGGACGACGCCGGGCCGGCGGGCGTGGTGCGGGTGCGGCACATCGAGGCGCTGGACCCGGTGGTGTATGCGGCGCTGTGGCGCTATCTGTTCGGGATCGATCTGACCTCGTCGGTGTCGGTGCGCACCCGGCCGGTGGACGATCCCCTGCTGCATCTGGCCGTGGACATGCGGCGCTGCCGCCCCGTGCTGCGCGATGCGCTGTTCGTGCGGCCGGTGGAGGTGGGCGCGGCGCTGGCGGCGCGGACGTACCGGGCGCCGGTGGATGTGGTGCTGGAGGTCACCGACCCGTTCTGCCCGTGGAACGAGGGGCGCTGGCGGCTGACCGGCGACGGCACGGGCGCGGTCTGTGCGCCGACCACGGACCCGGCCGGGCTGGCCCTGTCCGTACGGGAGCTGGGGTCGGCGTATCTGGGCGGGTTCACTCTGACGGCGCTGGCGGCGGCGGGCCGGGTGCGGGAGCTGCGGCCCGGGGCGCTGGCGGCGGCCTCGGTGGCGTTCGGGTCGGAGGTGGCGCCCTGGCTGCCGCACGGGTTCTGACGTACGGCCCGCCCCCGGGTCCGGTGCGGGGACGGGCGGGGTGCGGCGGCCCCTGAACCGTCAGGCGCCGCCGCTGCCGGGCTGGCAGCCCGGGCACCAGAAGAGGTTGCGGGCGGCGAGGCCGGCGGTGCGGATCTCGCTGCCGCAGAGGTGGCAGTGCTGGTGGGCGCGGCGGTAGACGTACACCTCGCCGCCGTGGTCGTCGACCCGGGGCGCGCGGCCCATGGCCTCGGGCAGGTGCTCCGGGCGGACGGTGTCGATCCGGTTGTCCCGGACGCCCTCGGCCATCAGGAACACCAGGTCGGCCCAGAGGGCGTCCCATTCGGTGCGGGTGAGGTCGCGGCCCGCGCGGTAGGGGTCGATCCCATGGCGGAAGAGGACCTCGGCGCGGTAGACGTTGCCGACGCCGGCGACGATCTTCTGGTCGAGCAGCAGCGCCGCGATGGTCGTCCGGCTGCGGGAGATCCGCTGCCAGGCGCGGGTGCCGTCGTCCCCGGGGCGCAGCGGGTCGGGGCCCAGCCGGTCGTGTATCGCGCGCTTCCCGTCCTCGGTGATCAGCGCGCAGGTGGTGGGGCCGCGGAGGTCGGCGTACGCGGCGGCGCCGGTGAGACGGAGGCGCACCGTGTCGGTGGGCGGCGGCGCGGGGGCCGCGCCGAAGCCGAGCTTGCCGAACAGGCCGAGGTGGACATGGACCCAGCGGTCCAGGCCGAAGCCCAGGAAGAGGTGCTTGCCGTGGGCCTCGGCGCCAGTCATGACCTGGCCGTCGATGAGGGCCGCGCCGTCCGCGAACCTGCCCTGCGGACTGCTCACCCGGACCGGTTCGCCCTCGAAGCGGGTGCGGTGGTCCAGGGCGAGGCGGTGGATCGTATGCCCCTCGGGCACGGAGGTCCTCCAGTGGGCGCGCCCGCCCTCCCCGGCGGCCGGGGAGGGCGGGCGACGGGATGAACGGGGGTCAGCCCTGCGGGTGGTGGGCCGGGATGGCGGGCAGCTCGCCGGTGGTCTCGTAGGCCGAGAGCATCTCGATGCGGCGGGTGTGGCGCTCCTCGCCCGAGTACGGGGTGGCGAGGAAGATCTCGATGAACTTCGTCGCCTCTTCCTCGGTGTGCATCCGGCCGCCCACGGAGATCACGTTGGCGTTGTTGTGCTCGCGGCCGAGCTTGGCGGTCTCCTCGCTCCAGGCCAGCGCGGCCCGGACGCCCTTGACCTTGTTCGCGGCGATCTGCTCGCCGTTGCCGGAGCCGCCGATCACGATGCCGAGGCTGTCCGGGTCGGCGGCGGTCTTCTCCGCGGCGCGCAGGCAGAACGGCGGGTAGTCGTCCTGGGCGTCGTAGAGGTGGGGTCCGCAGTCGACGGGCTCGTGGCCATGGGCCTTGAGCCATTCGACGAGGTGGTTCTTCAGGTCGAAGCCGGCATGGTCGGAGCCGAGGTACACGCGCATGCGATGAGTGTGACACGGCTGCCGCCGGGTAGGCGCGGCTGGGTCTGCCCCGGACTCCTGTACGGAAAGCTACCCCCCGCCTTCTGTACGCAAGCGCATCGCGTAACCGTCCAGGGTTTCACACAACAATCCGGCTGCAGACCTTCCAATCCACGGTTAACGAAGATCTAATGCGGGGGATTCATCCGAGAACCACGAAGGACGGTGCACATGGGCGCGCACCCGCCTACCACCAAAGTGGTCCCCACTGCCGGTGACCCCGGCGGCGGTGTGACCGGGGGGCAGTCGCAGGACGGGCTGCAAGCAGGACTCAAGAACCGCCATCTGTCGATGATCGCCATCGGCGGGGTGATCGGCGCCGGCCTGTTCGTCGGCTCCGGCGCCGGGATCGCGGCCGCGGGTCCGGGCATCCTGCTCTCGTACGCGCTGACCGGCCTGCTGGTCGTGCTCGTGATGCGGATGCTGGGTGAGATGGCCGCGGCCTCCCCCACCTCGGGGTCGTTCTCCGCCTACGCGGACCGGGCGCTGGGCCGCTGGGCCGGGTTCACGATCGGCTGGCTGTACTGGTTCTTCTGGTCGGTCGTGCTGGCCGTCGAGGCGACCGCGGCCGCCGCGATCCTCACCGGCTGGGTCCCGGCCGTCCCGCAGTGGGCCTGGGCGCTGCTGGTGATGATCGTGCTGACCGGTACGAACCTGATCTCGGTGGGCTCGTTCGGCGAGTTCGAGTTCTGGTTCGCGGGGATCAAGGTCGTCGCGATCGTCATCTTCATCGTGGTCGGCGCGCTGGCGATATTCGGGCTGCCGCCGGGCGGTGACCCGGTCGGGATGTCGCATCTGACCGGGGACGGCGGGTTCCTGCCGCACGGTCCCGGGGCGATCCTCTCCGGCATGCTGCTGGTGGTCTTCTCCTTCATGGGCAGCGAGATCGTCACGCTGGCGGCGAGCGAGTCGCCCAACCCGGTGCAGGCCGTCCGCAAGGCCGTCAACAGCGTCATCTGGCGGATCGCGCTCTTCTACATCGGCTCGATCACGGTGATCGTGACGCTGCTGCCGTGGGACGACCCGGCGGTGGCCAAGAGCCCGTACGTGGCGGTGCTGAAGTCGCTGGAGATCCCGTACGCGGGCACCGTGATGGACGTCGTGGTGCTGACCGCGGTGCTGTCCTGTCTGAACTCCGGGCTCTACACCGCCTCCCGGATGGCGTTCTCCCTCGGCCAGCGCGGGGATGCGCCGAAGTCGTTCGCCACCGTCAACAAGGGCGGGGTCCCGGCGGTCGCGATCTGGGCGTCGGTCGCCTTCGGCTTCGTCGCGACGATCTTCAGCTACACCTCGAAGGACACCATCTTCCAGTTCCTGCTGAACTCGTCCGGCGCGGTGGCGCTGTTCGTCTGGCTGGTCATCTGCTTCTCGCAGCTGCGGATGCGCCGGATCATCGAGCGGGAGGCACCGGAGCGGCTGACGGTGCGGATGTGGCTGTACCCGTGGCTGACGTACGCGACGATCGGGCTGATCGTCTTCGTCATCGGCTACATGTTCTACGACCCGGACGGGCGTGAGCAGATGGTGCTGTCGGTGGTCGCGGCCGTGGTCGTGCTGGCGGTCGGACTGATCCTGGACCGCCGGCGTCCGCGGGAGCGGGACGCGGTGGCGGCCGAGGCCGAGCGCGGGTAACGCCGTAACAGCAGAAGAGAAGAGGGCGGGGCCCGCACCGGACCGGTGCGGGCCCCGCCCTCTTCGCAGCCTTCTCAGCCGCGGCGTCCGGCGAGCTTCCAGGCGGTGGGCAGCGCGCCCATGGCCAGCGCGGCCTTGAGGGCGTCGCCGATGAGGAACGGGACCATGCCGACGGCGACGGCCTCGCCGAGGGACATGCCGGTGCTCAGCGCCAGGTAGGGGACGCCGACCGCGTAGATCAGGGCGGTGCCGGCGGCCATGGTGGCGGCGGTGCGCAGCACTCCGCGGTCGCCGCCGCGGCGGGCCAGCGCGCCCACGGCGGTGGCGGCCAGCAGCATGCCCACGATGTAGCCGAAGGTGGCACCGCCGGCGCCCGAGGCACCGCCGGCGAACCACGGCATGCCCGCGAGCCCCGCCAGGGCGTACAGCGCCAGCGACAGCAGACCGCGGCTCGCGCCGAGCGAGGCGCCGACCAGCAGGGCGGCGAAGGTCTGGCCGGTGACCGGAACCGGGGAGCCGGGGACCGGGACGGCGATCTGCGCCGCGACACCGGTGAGCGCGGCGCCGCCGAGCACCAGCGCGGCGTCACGGACGCGGGCGCGCGAGGCGGTGGCGGCCGGCAGCAGATCGGCGAGGACCGAACCAGGACGGGAGAGAGCGGCAGTGCTCATCGGGACTCCGCGGTGTGAGAGGGACATGACCGGACGCGACGACGTTAGTCCAGCGAGCGCCCGGCGATCATCGTGTGGCGGCGACAAAGCCATAACGGCCCGCTTGGAGACTTCCGAACAACTGCCACGCTGCCAGGACCCGGCGGCGTGATCGGCGTCTTCGCAGGTCACGTGATGCTCATCACGGCCGGGGCCGCGTCATGGCGCCGGTTTTGTGGTAGCGCGCGGGGTGCGGCGACACTGTGTCCGCCCCGCGGTCACCTGTGGAGTTCCCCCAATACCGCCGACGGCCCCCGCCGCCTCGGCCCTGGCGAGAGTACGAGCCCATGCACGACACCACCACCCCAGCCGGTGCGCCCGCCCCCAGCGCGGACACCGAGGCGAAAGAGCCGCTGTCCGCGGGGCTCAAGCAGCGCCATCTGACGATGCTGGGCCTGGGCGGGGTGATCGGCGCGGGCCTGTTCGTGGGCTCCGGCGCGGGGATCGCGGTGGCCGGCCCGGGGATCGTGCTGTCGTATCTGATCGCGGGCACGCTGGCGATGCTGGTCATGCGGATGCTCGGCGAGATGTCGGCGGCGATGCCGGCGTCCGGCGCGTTCTCGGTGCACGCGGAGCGGGCGCTCGGCCGCTGGGCCGGGTTCAGTGTGGGCTGGCTGTACTGGTTCCTGCTGGTCGTGGTGCTCGCCGTGGAGGCCACCGGTGCGGCGCAGATCGCCAACGGCTGGGTGCCGGCGGTGCCGCAGTGGGGCTGGGTACTGCTCTTCATGACCGTCTTCACCGTCGCCAACCTGGCCGCGGTGAAGAACTTCGGCGAGTTCGAGTTCTGGTTCGCGGCGCTGAAGGTCACCGCGATCGTGCTGTTCCTCGCGCTGAGCCTGCTGGCGGTCCTCGGCGTGCTGCCGGACACCGAGCCGGTCGGGCTGACGAACCTCACCGGGCACGGCGGTCTGCTGCCGCACGGCTGGGCCGGGGTGGTCTCCGGGGTCCTCGCGGTGGTGTTCGCGTTCGGCGGCCTGGAGGTCGTCACCATCGCCGCGGCCGAGTCGGACGATCCGGCGCGTGCGGTGGGCCGGGCGGTGCGCAGCGCGGTCTGGCGCATCCTGTTCTTCTACGTCGGCTCGATGCTGATGATCGTGACGCTGCTGCCCTGGTCGTCGATGGAGCCGGGCAAGAGCCCGTATGTCGCGGTGCTGGACGGCATCGGGGTGCCGGGCGCCGGGCAGATCATGAACATCGTGGTGTTCGTGGCGCTGCTCTCCGCGCTGAACGCCAATCTCTACGGCTCGTCGCGGATGGTGTTCTCGCTCGCCGAGCGGGGCGAGGCGCCGCGGGCGCTGCTGAAGGTGTCGGGCGGAGGGGTGCCGCGCCGCGCGGTGCTCGCCTCGGTGGCCTTCGGGTTCGTCTCCGTGCTGCTGAACCTGAAATGGCCGGATTCGGTCTTCCTCTACATGCTCAACGCGGTCGGCGCGGTGCTGCTGTTCGTCTGGGGACTGATCGCCGTGTCCCAGCTGCGGCTCCGTCCGCGTATCGAACGCGAGGCGCCGGAGAAGCTGACCCTGCGGATGTGGGCCTTCCCGTATCTGACCTGGGTGGCGCTGGCGGCCATGGGCGGCGTCCTGGTGCTGATGCTGACCGACGACGCGGCCCGTCCGCAGCTGCTGTGGTCGGCCGGGGCGACCTGTGTGGTGCTGCTCGTCGCGGGCGTACGCGAGCTGAGGGCGCGCCGCGCGGGGCGCTGACCCGCTGCGACGGAGATCACACCGCGTCGTAATCGACGACGATTCAGGTACACACGGTGACGATCACGTCTGAATACCGAACATTCGCTGCACAAGTGTTGCCCTGAGCGGACACCGGCGCTCAAACTGGGCCCCGCTTTGCCGAGGACCCCGGAGTTGTGCCGTCGGCAGGCCCTTCGCGACCTGCTGCCCCGGCGGGGGTCCAGGGGGCCCGGCAGCACCGTCGCACCGGTCGCGGCCCCGGGAGAACGCAGTAACGCCTTGCTCCGCTCTCACCTACTGGGACAGGTACGACATGAATCGGACACCCTCGTCCGCCGCCACCGCGCGCGAGCAGAGCGACGCGGTTCAGGGCGCGGGCCCCGACAGCGGCTCCACGCTGTCCAACGGCCTCAAGCAGCGCCATCTCTCGATGATCGCCCTGGGCGGGGTGATCGGCGCGGGCCTGTTCGTCGGCTCGCGCGAGGGCATCGCCGCGGCCGGCCCCTCCATCGTGCTGGCCTACGCCGTCTCCGGCGCCCTGGTCATGCTGATCATGCGGATGCTCGGCGAGATGGCCGCGGCCAGTCCGGCCTCCGGCTCCTTCTCCGTGCACGCCGAGCGCTCCATAGGCTCCTGGGCCGGGTTCACGGTCGGCTGGATGTTCACCGCGCTGCTGTGTGTGGCGGTGGCCGCCGAGGCGCTGGGCGCCGCGGACGTGATGCACCAGTGGTTCCCGGGCACCGAGCCCTGGATGTGGGTGCTGCTGTTCATGGTGATCTTCACCGGGACGAACCTGGCCGCGGTCAGCAACTTCGGTGAGTTCGAGTTCTGGTTCGCCGCCCTGAAGGTCGCGGCGATCGGCATCTTCCTGGTCCTGGGCGTGCTGGCGATCTTCGGCCTGCTGCCGGGCACCTCCGCGCCGGGCACCACCCACCTCACCGGCGACGGCGGCTTCCTGCCCAAGGGCGTCGACGGCCTGATGGTCGGCCTGCTGGCCTCGGTGTTCGCCTACGGCGGGCTGGAGACGGTGACCATCGCGGCCGCCGAGTCCAAGGACCCGGTGCGCGGGGTCGCCAGCGCGGTGCGCACCGCGATGTGGCGGATCGCCCTCTTCTACGTCGGCTCGATGGCCGTCATCGTCACGGTCATCCCCTGGAGCGCCCCCGCCATCGCCAAGAGCGGCCCGTACGTGGCGGTGCTGGACTACCTCAAGATCCCGGCGGCCGGCCAGGTCATGAACGTCGTCATCCTGGTCGCGCTGCTCTCCGCGGTGAACGCCAACCTCTACGGCTCCTCCCGGATGGCGTACTCGCTCATCTCCCGCGGCCAGGGCCCGGCCTTCCTCGGCAAGGTCAGCGGGGGCGTGCCGCGCCGCGCCGTCCTGCTGTGCGCCACCTTCGGCTTCCTCGCGGTGGTGCTGAGCTTCCTGTGGCCCGACACGCTCTTCCAGTGGCTGCTAAACATGGTCGGCGCGGCCGTCCTGGTGGTGTGGGGCTTCATCGCCACCGCCCAGCTGCGGATGCGCCGGATGCTGGAGCGCGAGGCGCCCGAGAAGCTCGTGGTGAAGATGTGGGCCTTCCCGGTCCTGACCTGGGTGGCGCTGGCGGGCATCGTCGCCGTGCTGCTGCTGATGCTGCGGGATGAGAACCAGCGCATCCAGCTGCTGTTCACCGGCGGCTTCGGGGTGGTGCTGGCGGTGATCGGGCTGATCCGGCAGCGGTCGCTGGGCCGGGGCGCGGGCCTGTCCCAGGAGTAGCGCTCCCCCACTCCCCCGACGGCGGGGCGGGACCTCATTCCGAGGTCCCGCCCCGCCTCCGTCTTTGGGACCAGCCCGGTCCCCGCAACCGGCCGGTGATCACTCCTGCTGATAGCGTGCTTCTGCACATTGATTGCAACTACTGCTGGTTAGCAGCTTGGAGGCGGGATCGGCATGGCGACCTACACACTTCCGGAACTCCCCTACGACTACGCGGCACTGGCACCGGTCATCAGCCCCGAGATCATCGAGCTGCACCACGACAAGCACCACGCGGCCTATGTCAAGGGCGCGAACGACACCCTGGAGCAGCTCGCCGAGGCGCGCGACAAGGACCAGTGGGGCAGCATCAACGGCCTGGAGAAGAACCTCGCGTTCCACCTCTCCGGCCACATCCTGCACAGCATCTACTGGCACAACATGACCGGTGAGGGCGGCGGCGAGCCGCTGGAGAAGGACGGTGTGGGCGAGCTGGCCGACGCGATCGCCGAGTCCTTCGGGTCGTTCGCGAAGTTCAAGGCCCAGCTGACCAAGGCCTCCGCCACCACGCAGGGCTCCGGCTGGGGCGTGCTCGCCTACGAGCCGGTCACCGGCCGGCTGATCGTCGAGCAGATCTACGACCACCAGGGCAACGTCGGCCAGGGCTCGGTCCCGATCCTGGTCTTCGACGCCTGGGAGCACGCCTTCTACCTGCAGTACAAGAACCAGAAGGTGGACTTCATCGAGGCCATGTGGCAGGTCGTGAACTGGCAGGACGTCGCCAAGCGCTACGCCTCCGCCAAGCAGCGCGCGAACAACCTGCTGCTGGCGCCGTAACGCTGTTACAGACGTCCCGCCTCGTGATCGTCTTCTCACCCTTCACCTGGCGGGCGGAATGACGGAGCGCCCCCGCACGTCGGATACGTGCGGGGGCGCTCCCATGTGTGCCGGCCGGAGGCCCGTCAGTCGAAGACCGGGCCCTGGGTCCGGGTCCGCTTGATCTCGTAGAAGCCGGGGATGGAGGCGACCATCAGTGTCCCGTCCCACAGCTTGGCGGCCTGCTCGCCCTTGGGGGCCGGGGTGACGACCGGGCCGAAGAAGGCGATCTGCTCGCCGTCGGAACCGGGGACCGCGATGACCGGGGTGCCGACCTCCTGGCCGACCAGTTCGATGCCCTCCTTGTGCGAGGCGCGCAGCTCCGCGTCGTAGGCGTCGGAGTCCGCGGCGTCGGCCAGCCCGGCGGGCAGGCCGGCCTCCGCGAGGGCGTCCAGGATCGTCTCGCGGGTGCGCTCCAGTCCGCGGTTGTGGAAGCGCGTGCCGAGCGCGGTGTAGAGGGGGCCGAGCACCTCGCTGCCGTGCTGCTGCTCGGCGGCGATGCACACCCGCACCGGGCCCCAGGCGGTCTTCAGCAGCTCGCGGTACTCCTCGGGCAGCTCGTCGAGCTTGTCCTCGTTCAGCACCGCCAGGCTCATCACATGCCAGCGCACCTCGACCGGGCGGACCTTCTCCACCTCCAGCATCCAGCGGGAGGTCATCCACGCCCAGGGGCACAGCGGGTCGAACCAGAAGTCTGCGGGGGTCTTCGCGCTCTCGGACACGGGGTCTCCTCTTCACGGCTGTGCACGTCGGTCACGGTGCTGTTCCTGGAAGGTTCAACCAGCGGCGGGCGTGCCATGATTCCCCGTGTTCGATATTCGAGACGAGGACGAGGGAGTCACGGCGTGCCAGGTGAGAATCTTTCCCGGGACGAAGCACGTGAGCGGGGCCGGCTGCTGAGCGTCGACGCCTACGACGTGGCGCTGGACGTCCGCTCAGCGGTCGCCCGTGACGCGTCGGCCGGGACGTTCCGCTCCCTGACCACCCTCCGCTTCCGCTGCGCCGAGCCCGGCGCCTCGACCTTCGTGGACCTGCTGGCCCCCGCGGTCACCTCGGTCACCCTCAACGGCCGGGAGCTGGACGCCGGGGCGGTGTTCGACGGCACCCGGATCACGCTGGACGGGCTGGCCGCGGAGAACACCCTCGTCGTCGACGCGCAGTGCGCCTACAGCCGGACCGGTGAGGGCCTGCACCGCTTCGTGGACCCCGAGGACGGCGAGGTCTACCTCTACACGCAGTACGAGCCGGCCGACGCCCGCCGGGTCTTCGCGAACTTCGAACAGCCCGACCTGAAGGCCCCGTTCACCTTCGAGGTGACCGCCCCCGAGGGCTGGCTGGTGGTCGGCAACGGCGCGCAGGAGGGCGGGGCCGAGGGCGGCCGGCACCGTTTCGCGACCACGAAGCCGATCTCGACGTACATCACGGCCGTCGTCGCCGGCCCGTACCACTACGTCTCCGACACCTACCGCCGGACCTTCGAGGACGGCACGGAGCTGGAGATCCCGCTGGGCGCGCTGTGCCGCAAGGGCCTGGCGAAGCACTTCGACGCGGACGACGTCCTCACCGTCACCAAGCAGGGCCTGGACTTCTTCCACGACCACTTCGACTTCCCGTACCCCTTCGGGAAGTACGACACCGCCTTCGTCCCGGAGTACAACCTCGGGGCGATGGAGAACCCCGGCTGTGTCACCTTCCGCGAGGAGTTCATCTTCCGCGGGAAGGTGACCGAGGCGTCCTACGAGCGCCGGGCCAACGTCATCCTGCACGAGATGGCGCACATGTGGTTCGGCGACCTGGTCACCATGCAGTGGTGGGACGACCTGTGGCTCAAGGAGTCCTACGCGGACTTCATGGGCGCCTTCGCGCTGGTGGAGGCGACGCGCTTCCGGGACGGCTGGATCACCTTCGCCAACCGCCGCAAGTCCTGGGCCTACCGCGCCGACCAGCTGCCCTCCACCCACCCGGTCACCGCCGACATCCGTGACCTGGAGGACGCCAAGCTCAACTTCGACGGCATCACCTACGCCAAGGGCGCCGCGGTCCTCAAGCAGCTGGTGGCGTACGTCGGGCAGGACGCGTTCCTGGAGGGCGCCCGGCGCTACTTCAAGCGGCACGCCTACGGCAACACCCGGCTGGCCGACCTGCTGGCCGTACTGGAGGAGACGTCCGGGCGGGACCTGGCGAGCTGGTCGCGTGCCTGGCTGGAGACCGCGGGCGTCAACTCCCTGACCCCGCAGGCCACCTACGACGCCCGGGACCGGATCACCGAGCTGAGCATCCTCCAGGAGGCGGACGCCGAGCGGCCCGAGCTGCGCCCGCACCGGGTCGCGGTGGGGCTCTACCGGCGCGAGGGCGCGGACCCGGCGCTGGTGCGCTACGCCCGTGCCGAGGTGGACGTCTCCGGGCCGCGGACGGCCGTGCCGGAGCTGGCCGGTGCCGAGCGGCCCGAGCTGATCCTGGTCAACGACGACGACCTGACGTACTGCAAGGTCCGTTTCGACGAGGGCTCGCTGGCCACCCTGCGGGACCGGCTCGGCGAGCTGGCCGACCCGATGGCGCGGGCGCTGTGCTGGGCCGCGCTGTGGGGGCTGACCCGGGACGGGCTGATGCCGGCCCGTGACTACCTCGGCCTGGTACGGCGGTTCGCGGGCCGGGAGACCGACATCGGGGTGCTGCAGTCGCTGCACGGGCAGGCGCTGACGGCGCTGGAGTACTACTCTGCGCCGGACCGCCGGGAGTCCGCGGCCCGGGAGCTCGCCGAGGGCGCGCTGCGCGAGCTGCGGCTCGCCGAACCCGGCAGCGGCCATCAGCTCACCTGGGCCCGGCACTTCGCCGCCCTGGCCGCCACCCCCGCCGATCTCCAGCTGCTCCAGGGCCTGCTGGACGGCACGGCGAAGATCGACGGTCTGGACGTGGACCAGGAGCTGCGCTGGACGCTGCTGGAGCCGCTGGCCGCCCGCGGCGCCGCGGACGAGGCGGTGCTCGCCGCCGAACTGGCCCGTGACGACACCGCCTCCGGCAAGCGCCACCAGGTGCGCTGTCTGGCCGCCCGCCCCTCGGCCGGGGTCAAGGCGCAGGCGTGGGCGGCGGTCGTGGAGTCCGACGCGCTGTCCAACGCCCTGGTGGAGGCGACGCTCGCCGGGTTCGCGCAGCCGCAGCAGCGGGAGCTGCTGGCCCCGTACGCCGCGCGCTACTTCGCGGAGATCGAGCGGGTGTGGCGGGAGCGGTCCATCGAGATCGCCATGGACGTGGTGCGCGGGCTGTTCCCCTCCTGGCAGGTGGAGCAGGCCACCCTGGACGCCGCGGACCACTGGCTGGCCGGGCACGCGGAGGCGGCGCCGGCGCTGCGCCGGATGGTGCTGGAGGAGCGGGACGACCTGGCCCGTGCACTGCGGGCACAGGCTTGTGACGAGGCGGCCGAAACGCGGCCGTAACCCCCGTGACGACCAGCCCCTTTCGGCAGTCGAACGCCCGTACTTTAGTACAGGGTTGTCCGGTTTGCGCTACGGGCGTGTAACAGCGGTTAGGGGGCGGAGCGGGGGCGGGAATCGACCCGGCATGAACCACGACACCCCGCTCTCCCCCCTCCCCCTCCAGCACCTGACCGCCTCCCGCCGCCGGGTGATGACCACCCGTCAGCTGCGCGAGCACGGCGTCCCCGCGGCGGAGACCACCGAACGCTGCCGCCCCGGCGGCAGCTGGCAGCAGGTGCTCCCGGGCATCTACCTGCTGCACCCGGGTCCGGCCACCAGCGAGGAGCGGCTGCACGCGGTGCTGCTGTACGCCAGTCACCGGGGGCCGACCGTCCCCCGGCAGAGCAGTCCGTCGGGGGACGCCCCGGAGGCGATGATCACCGGGCTGGCGGCGCTCGCCCTGCACGGCTTCGCCGAGGCGCCGCCGCTGCCCGCCCTGGACCGTATCGAGGTGCTGGTCTCCCGCACCCGGCGGCTGCGCTCCACCGGCTTCGCGCGGATTCTGCGGGCGGTGGAGCTGCCCGTGGCGCAGGACGTCACGGGGGTGCCGGCCGCGCCGGTGCCGCGGGCGCTGGCGGACGCGATCGGCGCGCTCACCGACGCCGCGACGGTGCGCCGGCTGCTGACCGAGGCGGTGCGCGGCGGTCACTGCGAGGCGAGCGCGGTGGTGCGGGAGCTGAGCCGGGCCCGGCTGCTGACCCGGCCGCACGTGGTCGACGCGGTGGACACCCTGCTCGCCGAGGGGCGGGCGCTCGCCGAGCAGCAGCTGTACGCCATGGTGCGCGAGCACGGGCTGCCGGACCCGCTGTGGAACGTCGATCTGCGGCTGCCGGGCGGGCCGCAGCTGGGCGGGGTGGACGCCTTCTGGCCGGAGCACTCGGTGGCCCTGGAGATCGACACCCGGGCCCCGCGCGCCGAGGAGGACCCGCTGCAGTCCCCGTTCTTCCACAAGCGCGAGCATCTGGAGCGGCTGGGCATCACCGTGGTCCGCGTGCTGCCGCGCACCCTGCGCCAGTCCCCGGAGCAGCAGGCCGCCGTGGTGCGCACGGCCCTGATGGCGGCCGGGGACCGGGAGCCGGGCGCGTATGTGGTGGTGCTGCCGCGGTAGCGGACGCCCCGCGGCCGTCAGCGGCGCTTGAGCAGCAGCTCGACGTTGCGGTCCCCGGCGGTGCCCGCGAGGTCGGTGCGGGCCTCGGGGGCGTTGAAGGACAGCTCGCGGTAGAGGGCGGCCAGACCGGTCTGCGAGAGGTCGGTGAAGTCCGTGCGGTGCGGGGCGGCCGACTCGACCAGGGTGGTGAACAGCGACAGCGTGCCGTCGTGGTTGTCCACCAGCTCGATGACCCGGGCCAGCTGCGGGAAGTCGATGTGCGAGGCGGTGGAGATCTCCCAGAAGCCGCCGTGCGGGATGACCTCGTTCTTGTGGCTGTGGCCGTTGATCCAGCCGACGACGGCGGGGTGCGCGGCCAGCACCTCGATCAGCTCCGGGCCGCCGTGCCGCTTCTCGTGCGGCCGGGCGGGGTCGGGTCGGGTGTTGTTCATCGTCTTGCCGGTGTGGTGGCTGAAGACCAGCACATGCGCCTTCTCGCCCTTCTCGTTCTCCTTCAGGGTCCGCTCCAGCCACCGGAGCTGTGCGTCGCCGACCGAGCCGGTGTAGTGGCCGCCGGGGTCGGTGGTGTCCAGGCTGATGCCGAGGACGTCGTCGGAGATCCGGAAGGTGTAGTAGAGGCGGTTCCCGTCGAGGTGCGCGGCGGTGTAGCCGTGGCCGTGCGGGCCGGGGCCGGTATGCGCGGGGTCCAGGTGGGCGCGCAGGTATTCGGCCCGGGTGAACGGGGCGCGCCGCTCGTCGGGGGTGACCCGCCGGGTCTGCTTGGCGTGCCCCTTCAGCAGCCGCTTGAAGTCCTCCCCCTTGGGGTCGAGGCCGTCCTTGACCGCCTTCCACACCTTCGCGGCCTCGGCGGCGGGCAGCGTCTCCAGCTTGCGCTCCCCGGTGGCGATCTCGGTCCAGAAGGGGTCGCCGGGCGCGTAGCAGCCGCCGGGCAGCGAGTCGTGGTTGCCGACCGTCGAGTACCAGGGCATCCGCAGGCCGGGGCTGTGGACGGTGCGGATCGCCGCGTCCAGGAAGCCGTCCAGCTCCGGGAAGCCCCGCTTCTTGTCAGCGTCGCGCAGCGGGCTGTCCGGCTGCCAGAAGAGCTTGTGCCCGCTGTCCTGGACGCCCTCGTAGCGGCGCCGGTCGCCGGAGTTGGGGGTGATCTTCCCGCCGCTCATCGCGGTCAGGAACCACTCCAGCTCCAGCTTGGAGTTGTTGTCGGTGTTGTCGCCGGTGGTCATCACGAAGGACAGCGGGGCGCCGGTGGCGGGCCCGCCGGGCAGTGCGTTGACCCGCTCGATCAGCGAGACGACCCCGGCCACGGACAGCGCCTCCTGCGGCCGCCAGGCGCTGGCGGTCTCGCTGCGCAGGTACTCGTAGCGCAGCGGGCTCTGCACATCGACCAGGTGCAGGTCGGTGAAGTGCACGAACGAGGCCAGCGCGGTGCGCCGCCGGTCCCGCCCGCCGTGCGCGGCGGCCAGCTCGGCGCGTACCACCCGGTCCCAGGCGGGGCCGTCGCCGAGCCGGCGGAAGCCTCCGCCGCCGCGCGGCGCCGACACCCCGGCGAGGGTGGTGCCCCGGGTGTAGGGGACGCGGGGGACGGCGGGTGCCTCGACCGGCTCCGGCGCCGCGGGGGCCGGGCCGGGGCTGACGGTGGCGGCCTGTGCCGTCCGGTCCGGGCCGAAGGCCAGCCCGAGTCCCGTGGCGGCGCCGACGGCTCCGGTGGCGGCGAGGAACGTACGGCGGTCGAGAGTGGCGGCGGCGGACCGTATACGGGACATACGCGGGCTCCCCGGGTGAACGCAAAGGCGGCCGGGCAGCACAACTGCCCTGTCACCCTGGATGGTTGGCACCGGGGGTGACCGCCGCGTGAACGCCACCGCAACGCGGAGAACCCATCACCGGACAGGGATCTCCCCGTCGCCGGACGGTCACCGCGCCCTGATGTCCGCGGCGGACGCCGGTCACCGGGAGTTCATCCGGCGGGGCAGCAGGGACGGCGGGCGGCGGCCCGGGAAGCGGGGCGGCCGGCGGCCCGGGAGCGGGGCGACATCCCGCCGGACAGACCGGCTATCTCGTGCACAAACGGATGTATCGCGAAAAGATGGGTCCGTACTCTGGAACCGGACGTTCCGGCGGCCGGGCCGGGCAGGTGACGTGAGGAGCGGCACACCCGGCCGGAGGCCGCCCGGGGGGGCCGTCCGCCCGGCGCCCGGCACGCTCCACGGAAGGGAACGGATTGGACAAGGCGACGGGTATCACACACATGATGGAGCCCGTACTGAGCAGGTGTTCCGAGCAGACACCCGAGCCAGGCCAGAAAGAAGGAGTCCCATGAGGATCGGAATCGTCGGAGCCACCGGACAGGTCGGCGGCGTGGTGCGGGGCATTCTCGCCGAGCGGAACTTCCCGGTCGAGCAGCTGCGGCTGTTCGCTTCGGCCCGGTCCGCGGGGCGCACCCTCCCGTGGCAGGACACCGAGATCACCGTCGAGGACGCGGCGACCGCCGACTACTCGGGGCTGGACATCGTGATCTTCTCCGCGGGTGGCGCCACGTCCAAGGCGCTGGCCGAGAAGGTCGCCGCCGCCGGTCCGGTCGTGATCGACAATTCCTCCGCCTGGCGCCGTGACCCCCAGGTCCCGCTGGTCGTCTCCGAGGTCAACCCGCAGGCCATCACCGACCGGCCCAAGGGCATCATCGCCAACCCGAACTGCACCACCATGGCCGCGATGCCGGTGCTGCGCCCGCTGCACGACGAGGCCGGCCTGGTCTCGCTGGTCGTCGCCACCTACCAGGCGGTCTCCGGCAGCGGTCTGGCCGGTGTGGAGGAGCTGGACAGCCAGGTCCGCAAGGTCATCGAGCAGGACGCCACCAAGCTGACGCACTCCGGCGCCTCCGTGGAGTTCCCGGAGCCGGACAACTACGTCGCCCCGATCGCCTTCAACGTGCTGGCGATGGCCGGCTCGATCGTCGACGACGGGCTGAACGAGACCGACGAGGAGCAGAAGCTCCGCAACGAGAGCCGCAAGATCCTGGAGATCCCGGACCTGAAGGTGTCCGGCACCTGCGTCCGCGTCCCGGTCTTCACCGGCCACTCGCTGCAGGTCAACGCCCGCTTCGCGCGTCCGATCAGCCCCGCACGCGCCCAGGAGCTGCTGGCCGGCGCCCCCGGCGTCACCCTCTCCGACGTGCCCACCCCGCTCCAGGCCGCCGGCCAGGACGCGTCCTTCGTGGGCCGCATCCGCGAGGACGAGACCGCCGAGAACGGCCTGGCGCTGTTCGTCTCCAACGACAACCTCCGCAAGGGCGCGGCGCTCAACGCCGTCCAGATCGCGGAGCTGGTCGCCGCCGAGCTGCGCGGCTGACCGCACCCCGGCACGACGGCGGGTGCCCGTACGGAGTCTCCGTACGGGCACCCGCCGCTTTCGCTGTCAGGGCCGCCGCACCTCGAACTGGAAGCAGCCGTACTCCACCGCCCGGACGTGCACCAGCGCCGTCTCCGGGTCCGCGAACGCCTCCCCGAGGGCGGCATCGAACGCGGCCTCGGCATCTTCCGGGACCTCCAGGAGCCGGCCGCCGGTGATCTCGCCCCGGGCGTTGTAGCGGCGCAGCACCCGCAGCGCGCCCGTGCGCACGGCCGGATACCGGCCGGCTGCGGCGTCCGGCCCGCCGCACGGCTCGGCGTGCACGAACACCGGGCCCTGCTCGTCGTAGGCCCCGGGCCGTGCCCCGGTCGCGTCCGCCCAGCGGCGCAGCGGTGCGTACGAGACCAGGGCGACCCGCTCACCGGCGCGGACGTCGCGCAGACAGCAGCGCAGCGGACTGCCGACGGCGGCCTGCGACGCCCCGTCCGCGCGGGCGGTGAACGGTGCGGCGGGCCGGCCCGCGTCGTCGGTGCCGCGGAGTTCCTCGTGGGCGGATGCCGGGAGGGGACGTGCGGTGTAGGTCGTCATGGGCCCAGCCTCGTCCGCCGGGGCCGCGTGCGCTGGCGGGAATCGGACGCCGTGATCGGCGCGTACCGCACCGTGCCGGGAGCCGGTGCGGTACGGCGGCCGCGCACTCCGCCGATCACCACTCCGCGGGGGCCGGACCACGTGGAAGGATGGCCGAAGAGTCCGATGTGATAACCCATGCGAAGGAGATGGCCGGGTGCCTGGCACAAATCTGACCCGCGGCGAGGCGCAGGAGCGGGCGCGCCTGCTGACCGTGGACGCGTATGAGATCGACCTCGACCTCTCCGGTGCGCAGGAAGGCGGCGCCGGTGCCGAGGACGGGAGCGCAGGAGGCACATACCGGTCCGTGACGACGGTGCGGTTCGAGGTCGCCGAGGCGGGCGCGGACTCCTTCATCGATCTGGTCGCGCCGGCCGTGCACGAGGTCGTGCTCAACGGCGAGGCGCTGGACCCGGGTGCGGTGTTCCAGGACTCGCGGATCGCGCTGGCGGGGCTGCGGGCCGGCCGCAATGAACTCAGGGTCGTGGCGGACTGCGCCTACACCAACACCGGTGAGGGGCTGCACCGCTTCGTCGACCCGGTCGACCAGCAGGCCTATCTGTACACCCAGTTCGAGGTGCCGGACGCCCGGCGGGTGTTCGCCTCCTTCGAGCAGCCGGATCTGAAGGCGACGTTCCAGTTCACCGTGAAGGCCCCGGAGGGCTGGACGGTGATCTCCAACTCGCCCACGCCGGAGCCGGCCGGGAACATCTGGCGCTTCGAGCCGACGCCGCGGATCTCGACGTACATCACCGCGCTGATCGTGGGCCCGTACCACAGCGTGCACAGCACGTACGAGAAGGACGGGCGGACGGTGCCGCTGGGCATCTACTGCCGGCCGTCGCTGGCCGAGCACCTGGACGCCGACGAGATCTTCGCGGTCACCCGGCAGGGCTTCGACTGGTTCCAGGAGAAGTTCGACTACGCCTACCCGTTCGCCAAGTACGACCAGCTCTTCGTGCCGGAGTTCAACGCCGGTGCGATGGAGAACGCGGGCGCGGTGACCATCCGCGACCAGTACGTCTTCCGGTCCAAGGTGACGGACGCGGCGTACGAGGTGCGGGCGGAGACGATCCTGCACGAGCTGGCCCACATGTGGTTCGGCGACCTGGTCACCATGGAGTGGTGGAACGACCTGTGGCTGAACGAGTCGTTCGCCACCTACACCTCGATCGCCTGCCAGGCGTACGCCCCGGGCTCGAAGTGGCCGCACTCGTGGACCACGTTCGCCAACTCCATGAAGACCTGGGCCTACCGGCAGGACCAGCTGCCGTCCACCCACCCGATCATGGCCGAGATCAACGACCTCGACGACGTCCTGGTCAACTTCGACGGCATCACCTACGCCAAGGGCGCCAGCGTCCTCAAGCAGCTGGTCGCCTACGTCGGCATGGACGAGTTCTTCCAGGGCGTGCAGGCCTACTTCAAGGCGCACGCCTACAAGAACACCCGGCTGTCGGACCTGCTGGGCGCGCTGGAGGAGACCTCGGGGCGGGACCTGAAGACCTGGTCGAAGAAGTGGCTGGAGACCGCCGGGATCAACATCCTGCGGCCGGAGATCGAGGTCGACGGCGCGGGCGTCATCACCTCCTTCGCGGTGAAGCAGGAGGCCCCGGCGCTGCCGGCCGGCGCCAAGGGCGAGCCGGTGCTCCGGCCGCACCGGATCGCGATCGGCGCCTACGAGCTGCAGGACGGCAAGCTGGTGCGCACCGAGCGGATCGAGCTGGACGTGGACGGCGCGCTGACCCCGGTACCGCAGCTGGTGGGCAGGCAGCGGCCGGCCGTGCTGCTGCTCAACGACGACGACCTGTCGTACGCCAAGGTCCGGCTGGACGAGGAGTCGCTGAAGACCGTCACCGAGCACCTCGGCGACTTCACCGAGTCGCTGCCGCGCGCCCTGTCCTGGGCGTCGGCCTGGGACATGACGCGGGACGCCGAACTCCCCGCCCGCGACTACCTGTCGCTGGTGCTGTCGGGCATCGGCAAGGAGTCGGACATCGGCGTGGTCCAGTCGCTGCACCGCCAGGTGAAGCTGGCGCTGGACCTGTACGCGGCGCCGGAGTGGCGCGAGACCGGTCTGGCGACCTGGACCGCGGCGGCGCTGGAGCAGCTGCGGGCGGCCGAGCCGGGCAGCGACCACCAGCTGGCGTGGGCCCGCGCGTTCGGCGCCTCGGCCCGCACGGACGACCAACTGGACCTGCTGCAGGGCCTGTTGGACGGCACGGAGGAGATCTCCGGGCTGGCCGTGGACACCGAGCTGCGCTGGGGCCTGCTGCAGCGGCTGGCGGCCACCGGCCGGGCCGACGAGAAGGCCATCGCGGCGGAGCTGGAGCGGGACAAGACCTCCGCGGGCGAGCGGCACGCCGCGACGGCGCGCGCGGCGCGTCCCACGGCCGAGGCGAAGGCCGAGGCCTGGGCCTCGGTGGTGGAGTCGGACAAGCTCCCCAACTCCCTGCAGGAGGCCGTCATCGGCGGCTTCGTCCAGCCGGACCAGCGCGAGCTGCTGGCGCCGTACACCGCGAAGTACTTCGCCGCGGTGAAGGACATCTGGGGCTCGCGCAGCCATGAGATGGCGCAGCAGATCGTGGTGGGCCACTACCCCGCGCTCCAGGTCTCGCAGGAGACCCTGGACACCACGGACGCCTGGCTGGGCTCGGCCGAGCCGACCCCGGCGCTGCGCCGGCTGATGACCGAGTCCCGGGCGGGCATCGAGCGGGCGCTGAAGGCCCAGCGGGCCGACGCGGCCTCCTGACCGGCGTACGGTCCGGCGGCATCGGATGCCGCCGGACCGCGGGGGGGGGGGGGGGGGGGCCCCCCCCCCCGGCCGGGGGGGGGGCCCCCGCCCCCCCGGGGCGGGGGGGGGGGGGCCCGGGGGCGGCGGGGGGGGGGGGGCCGGGGGGGGGGGGGCGGGGCCGGCCCCGGGGGCCCCCCCCCCCCCCGGCGGGGGGGCCGGGGGGGCGGCGGGGGGCCCGCGCGGCCCGGCGGGGGGGGGGGCGGCCCCCCCCCCCCCGCGGCCGGTGGTGACGCCCGGCGCCCGCCGGAAGCGGGGTGCGGTCAGCCGTCGAGCGCGTCGAAGCGGCGGCCGAGTGCGGTGCGGCCGGCCTCGGTGAGGCCGCCGTGCAGCCGCATCCGCGCGAGGCCGCCGTCGGGGAAGACGTCCAGCCGCACGTGGGTGGCGGTGACGGCCGCCGGCAGCACGAAGCGGTGCGGGGTGTCGGGCTGGAGTCTGGTCTTCGGCAGGATCTCGAACCAGGAGGCCTCGTCGGCCGGGTCGCCGTCGCACCCCGACAGCGCGGCCCAGCCCGCCGAGTTGCCCTTGAGGCAGGCGGTGTCGATCTCCACCGCCCGGATCTCGCCCTGCGCGGCGAGGCGGAAGCGCACCCAGTCGTTCGTGCCCCTGACCCGGCGGCGGCGGTTCTCCCAGCCGTCGTCCATCTGGCGGGAGAGATCGGGCCGGATGATCTGGGTGGGCGAGGAGTAGAAGCGGTCGGAGGCGTCCTCGACGGTGCCGCCGTGCATCACCGAGGCCAGGTCGAGGGTGCCGAGCACATCGAGCCACGCCGGGTCCGGCACGACCTCGCCGTGCACCCGGAGGCGGGCTATGCCCCCGTCGGGATGCTGCTTGAGGCGCAGGTGGGTGAAGCGGCGTTCGGCGGTGACCTCGAAGCCGTTGGCTGCGTGGCCGCGTACCGGGGTGCGCGGGACCAGCTCCTCCCACTTCACCCCGCCGGCGAGCAGCTCCTCGGGGCCGGGGCTGCCGGGCAGCGAGGTGCCCTCGACGGAGATCTGCTGGGGGTAGTTGCCGCGGAAGTGGGCGGTGTCGACGACGATGCCGCGGATCACGCCGGGGGTGGCGAGCCGGATCAGCGCCCAGTCGTGGGCGTCCTCCGCCGGGAAGGGGTGGTCGCCGTCGGTGCCGCGGCGGCGCCGGGTCTCCCAGCCGTCCATGATCTTGCCCTTGTGGCCGAAGTGCTCGGGGTCGAAGACCGCCGGGCCGGGCTTCAGCAGGTTCTCGCGCTCGGCGAAGAACTCGTCGTTCGCGGCGAGGACACCGGCGCCGAGACGGCGGTCGGCGAGGTCGACGAGCGCGGTGAAGGGGAAGTCCCCGCCGCGGTAGTCGGCGTAGGGGTCTCCGCCGCCGTACGGGTCGGCGTCGTTGGCGTGCGGATCGGTGGAGTCGGCGGCCGGGTTGGCGGTCATCGTTGCCCTTCGACGGGTGGAGGAGTGGACCACTTCACCGTCGCAGCGGACCACCCCATAGGTCCATCGAAAGTTTTTGAGGAATACGTTCAGCTGGACTGAACGGTTTCCTCGTCCGGCGGCTGTGCGGCGGCCGCCTGCCGGAGCGCCGCCAGCACCCGGGCCAGACCCGGCGCCCCTTCGGAGCCGCGGCGGGCGGCGGCGATCACATGACGGCGCGGCTGGTCCGCGTGCAGGACCCGCAGCGTGACGCCGTCGCCGGCGCGCTCGCGCCCGGCACCGAGGCCGCCCGCCCGCGCCATCCGGGGCACCAGGGCCACCCCCATCCCCGCCGCGACCATCGCCCAGATCGCGCTCCAGTCGGCGGCTGCGTGCGCCTGCTCGGGCACGAACCCGGCGTTCTCGCAGGCGGTGGTGGTGATCTGCGACCAGGGCCCGCTGCTGCCGAAGATCCAGGGCTCGTCCGCCAGGTCGGCCAGCCGCAGCCCCGGAGCGGCGGCCAGCGGATGGCCGGCCGGCAGCGCCACGTCCAGCGGGTCGGCGAGCAGCGCGACCCGGCTGAACTTGGGGTCGCGCGGGGTGGGGGCGTGGGCGGCCAGCGACAGCGCCAGATCGACGCTGCCCTCCGCCAGCAGCTCGTAGGCGGCCTCCGCCTCCGCCTCCCGTACGGCGACCGACAGCCCGGGGTGGGTGCGGCGCAGCTCCTGGACGGCGGGGACCACCAGCGCGGGGATGGCGGTGGAGAACGCCCCGACCCGCACCTGGCCCGCCTCGCCCTGGAGGTAGCCGAGCAGCTCCGCGTCGGCGCGCTCCAGCTGGGCGAAGACCGCCTCCGCGTGCCGCAGCACCAGTTGGGCGGCGCCGGTCAGCCGTACCCGCCGGCCGTGGGCCTCCAGCAGCGTCACCCCGAGCGCCCTGGCCAGCCCGGTCAGCTGCTGGGAGACCGCGGAGGGCGTCATGTGCAGCGCCTCGGCGGTCGCGGTGACCGTGCCCAGCTCGTGGAGGGTGCGCAGGATGCGCAGCTTCTTGAGGTCCCAGTCGGCCATGCGGGCAGCGTACGCACCCGCTGCCGCGGTCACCGCGGACCACGGCAGCGGGGAGCCGCCCGGGTCAGGCCCGGCGGTTGGCCTCGCGGCGGGCGAGGATGGCCGCCTGGCGCTCGTCGAACTTCCGCGCCTGGCCGTCCAGGCCGTTCATGAACAGCCCCAGCTCCTCCTGCGCCGCCAGCCCGGCCGGGCCCAGCCCGCCGATCTCCAGCACCTTCAGATAGCGCAGCACCGGCTGCAGCACGTCGTCGTGGTGGATGCGCAGGTTGTAGATCCCGCCGATGGCCATCCGGGCGGCGGACCGCTCGAAGCCGGGCATCCCGTGGCCGGGCATCCGGAAGCCGGTGACGACGTCGCGCACCGCGCACATGGTCTGGTCCGGCGCCATCTCGAAGGCCGCTCCGAGGAGGTTGCGGTAGAAGACCATGTGGAGGTTCTCGTCGGTGGCGATCCGGGCCAGCATCCGGTCGCAGACCGGGTCACCGGAGTGGTGGCCGGTGTTGCGGTGCGAGATGCGGGTGGCCAGCTCCTGGAAGGCGACGTACGCCACCGAGTGCAGCATGCTGTGCGCGTTGTCGGACTCGAAGCCCTCCGACATGTGGGCCATGCGGAAGCGCTCCAGCTCGTCCGGGTCCACGGCCCGGCTGGTGAGCAGGTAGTCGCGCATCACGATGCCGTGCCGGCCCTCCTCGGCGGTCCAGCGGTGCACCCAGGTGCCCCAGGCGCCGTCGCGGCCGAAGAGGGTGGCGATCTCGTGGTGGTAGCTGGGGAGGTTGTCCTCGGTGAGGAGGTTGACCACCAGGGCGATCCGGCCGATGTCGCTGACCTTGGACTGCTCGGGGTCCCAGGCCTCGCCGTCCAGCGGCCCGGGGAAGTTGCGCCCGTCGCTCCACGGTACGTACTCGTGGGGCATCCAGTCCTTGGCGATCTTCAGATGGCGGTTGAGTTCCTTTTCGACGACCTCTTCGAGCGCGTAGAGCAACTGGGCGTCGCTCCAGGCGGCATGGCCGAGCTCTCCGTTATGGCGGGCGGGGGCGATGGTCACGGGGGGAACTCCTGGGGACGATGACCTACGGGTCCGTAGGTTTGACCTACGGCTGCGTAGGTTACGTCATCGTAGGTACGGGCCGGTTAAGTGCGGCCACCTTGCAAACCGGCCGAAAATCGCGCGATAGCCGCCTCGCAACCCCTTTTCCACCTGCGCCAATATGCGGGTACGACAAAGGGCGCCCCTCGGTTCTTGTAACCGAGGGGCGCCCTTGCGGCGTCGTGTGGTGCCCGGTGTCAGGCCTTGGTGCCGGCCTGCTTGTGGGACTTGTCGCCCACCATGACCAGCCCGGCGATGACCAGGAAGAGCACGATGGGCAAAGCGACGAAGAGGCCGAGCGTCGCGATCACGCTCAGACCCGGACCCGGGTCGTCACCATCGTCGCGGGTGAGCGCAAACGCGGGGGACGACATCAGCAGCATCAGCGCGGTGCCGGCGGTGATGGTTCCGGCGCGCAGGACATTCTTATTGACCTTGTTGCTCACGAAGTCAACGTATCGGACGCCCCGGCGCCCCGCGCGCCCGGGGTGGCACAACCGGCGCCGGCCCTCACCCCGGCCCGTCCGAGAGCTCCCGCATCAGGGCGTGCAGCCGGGGGGAGGCGGCCAGCTCCTCCAGGGTGTACGGGCGGCCGTCGGGGCCGGCGACCGGCAGCCGCCAGTTCGGGTACTCGTCCCAGGTCCCGGGGAGGTTCTGCGGGCGCCGGTCGCCCACCGCGTCGGGCAGCCAGACGCCGACCATCCGCGCCGGGGTGCGCAGCAGGAAGCGGTGGACGGCCTTGACCGCCGCCTCCTCGTCACTGCGCCCCTCGGGCAGCAGTCCGCGCCGGACCAACTCCCGCATCCACTCGGTGAGCTCCTGGGCGGCGCGGGACCGCTCCCGCTCCGGCGGCCCGGCGAGCAGCCCGAGCCGTTCGCGCAGGGCGACGTCCGCGCCGGTCAGCCGGGCCGCGGTGGGCGGCAGATCGTGGGTGGTGACGGTGGCGAGGCAGGCGCCGCGCCACTCGTCGGGCGCCAGGATGCGGGGCGCGCCGCCCGGTGCGGGTGCGGCCGTCTCCCGCGCCGCCCCGCGCTCCCCCGCCGGGCCCGCGGCGGCGCCGTCGGCCACCGCCTCCGGTGCCACGGCCGCACCGGGACCGTCGCCCGCCTGCACCGCGTCCGCCCGCGGCGCCCCGTCCCCCGCCTCCCGCTCCCCGGCGCTTCCTCCGGCCCGGTCGTCCCCGCGGTCCCGGTAGTCCCGTTCGAACCACAGCACCGACGTCCCCAGCACCCCGCGTTCGGCGAGCGCGCCGCGGACACCGGGTTCGACGGTGCCCAGGTCCTCGCCGATCACCGCGGCACCGGCCCGCCGCGCCTCCAGGGCCAGCACGGAGAGCATCGCCTCACCGTCGTAGCGGACATAGGCGCCCTCGGTCGGCGGCCGGCCCTCCGGGACCCACCACAGCCGGAACAGGCCCATCACATGGTCGATCCGCAGCGCACCGGCGTGCCGCAGCAGCCCGCGCAGCAGCGCGCGGTAGGGGGCGTAGCCCGCGGCGGCCAGCACGTCGGGGCGCCAGGGCGGCAGGCCCCAGTCCTGGCCACGGGCGTTGAAGGCGTCCGGCGGCGCCCCGATGGACATCCCGGCGGCGAAGGCGCCCTGCTGGGCCCAGGTGTCGGCGCCGGAGGGATGGACACCGACGGCGAGGTCGTGCACCAGCCCGACGGCCATCCCGGCGTCCCGCGCGGCCCGTTGTGCGGCGGCCAGCTGCTCGTCGGTGAGCCAGGCCAGCCGGCAGTGGAAGTCGATCCGGTCCAGCAGCCGGTGCCGCAGCCGGGCGGTGTCCGGGGACCGGGGGTCGCGCAGCGCGGCGGGCCAGCCGCGCCAGTCCGGACCGTGCCGCTCGGCGAACGCGTACCAGGTGGCGTGGTCCTCCAGCGCCTGGCCCTGCTCGGCGAGGAAGTCGCAGTACGCGGCCCGGCGGCCGGGGCTGAGCGGGACCGCGCACACCAGCTCCAGCGCCGCGCGCTTCAGCTCCCAGACCGCGTCCCGGTCGATCAGCGCGCCCCGTTCGAGCACCTCGGAGCGGAGCACCCCCGCGCGGGCGGCCAGCTCGTCGGCACGTAAGCGGGCGGTGCCGGTGAGGTGGGTGTACTCCGGGATGTGTTCGATCCGCAGATGGACCGGGTCGGGGAAGCGGCGCGAGGAGGGGCGGTAGGGCGAGGGGTCGGTGGGCGGACCGGGGACGGCCGCGTGCAGCGGGTTGAGCTGGAGGAAGCCGGTGCCCAGGGCGCGCCCGGACCAGGCGGCGAGATCGGCGAGGTCCCCGAGGTCGCCCATGCCCCAGGACCGCCGGGAGAGCAGCGAGTAGAGCTGCACCAGGAAGCCGTGGCTGCGGCCGGCCGGTACGGGCACCCGGTCGGGCGCGACGATCAGCGGGGCGCGGGCGGTCCGGCCGCCGGGGGCGGTGGCGTGCAGCACATGGATGCCGAGGGGCAGCCGGGCGAGCGCCGCCGGACGACCGGGCGCCACCGGCTCCGCCGTCCCCCCGCCTTCGGTCTCGACCCGGAGAGCGGTGCCCTCGGGGAGACCCGTGAGGTCGGGTGGCCGGCCGGGCCGGGCGACGACGGTGCGGGGAAGCAGGGTGCGGGCCGCGTCGTCCTCGTACGCGGCCAGGGCGGTGCGGACGGCGTGCGGGGTCGAGGCGTCGACACCGAGTGCGGCGAGCACGGCGACGGCGGTGTCGTCGGTGATCTGGACGCTCCTGCCCGGCGCGGGCGTGTACGACGTGGCGACGCCGTGCAGCCGGGCGAGCCGCGCGCGGCCCATCGGTCCTCAGACCTCCATGGACTCCGTGCCCATGCCCGCGGCCGTCGGCTCGCTGGTCAGCGGCAGCTCGGCGGCGATCGGGACCTCACTGGTCAGGGGTGCGGCGTCGGCGAGCGGGGGCTCGCTGGTCAGGGGCGGCTCGACGAAGCTGTAGGAGCCGGAGCCGTCCAGGCCGGAATCGGGGTCGGACACCCCGTCGAAGAGATCGGGCTCCACGGTCACACCTCCCGGTTTGGAGGACAGAGCATCGAGGAGCAGTTGAGCGGACGCGGCCACGAGGGCCTCCCGTTCATCGGTAGTGGGACACGTGGGCCCTACCCACTCGACACGATCGCAGACGTATCTGCTCACGAAACGTGACCCAGGTCACATTATGCCCTACGCAGGCGATTTCACGGCGGCGGACACCGGCGGGCGCACAGAACGCCGAGAATCCGGGCCCCGCGGCGGAATTCCTGCGGACCGGCGGCCCCGCACACCCCCGCCCCGCGACGCCCGGCGCCCGCCGCCCGGACGCCGCCGACGGGGACCCCGCCATGGCCCTGTTGACACCCCGACCGCCACAATGGTGGGCTCACGGCCGAAGGTCTGTCCTAACGGGCATCGGCGGGGAAAACGGGGCGCCGGTGCGGACCGGTGAGTGATGGACGGGGACGAGGAGCAGCCGTGCGAGGCCGGGGCGTGTGGGGCGTCGGAAACGTCGGGAAGAACGGTAGGGGCAGCAAGGGCGGCGGAGCGGGTGCCCGCGCGCGCGTGGCGGGAACCACCGCCGTGGCCGCCGCCGTGATCGGAGGACTGCTGGGCGGGGCGCCCGGCGCCCAGGCGGCGCCGGCGGAGCCCGCCATCGGCACGCCCGACCGGCCGGACCGGCCGGCCGGGGCGGAGCGCGCGCCCGCCGTCTGGCCACGCCCGCAGTCGATGCAGGAGCTGGGCGCGGCCGTGCCCCTCACCGCCGAGGCGGCGCTGGTGGCGCCGCCGGACACCGATCCGTACGCACTGGACGCGCTGCGCGGGCTGCTGCGCGACGCCGGGGTGCGCACCGTCCGGACCCTGGCGCCCGGGGACCGGCTGCCCGCGGACGGCCTGGTGCTCAAGGCCGGCGGCGAGCAGGCCGCGGCCGCGCTGCGGGCGCTGCGGGCACCGGCCCGCGGGGACCTGCCCTCCGGCGGCTACCGGCTGGCCGTCGGCCGGGTCGCGGGCCGGGACACCGTCGCGCTGGACGGCGTCGGCCCGGACGGCCTCTTCCACGCCGCGCAGACGCTGCGGCAGCTGGTCACTGGGCGGCAGCTGGCCGCGGTGGCGGTACGGGACTGGCCCGGTACGGCCGTGCGCGGCACCACCGAGGGGTTCTTCGGGCAGCCGTGGAGCCAGGAGCAGCGGCTCGCCCAGCTCGACTTCATGGGGCGCACCAAGCAGAACCGCTACCTGTACGCGCCCGGCGACGACCCGTACCGCCAGGCCCGGTGGCGCGAGCCGTACCCGGCCGGGGAGCGCGCCGGCTTCCGGGCGCTGGCCGAGCGGGCCCGCGCCAACCACGTCACCCTGGGCTGGGCGCTCTCCCCCGGCCAGGACCTGTGCTACTCGTCCGAGGACGACCTGCGGGCGCTGCGGCGCAAGGTCGACGCGATGTGGGCGCTGGGGGTGCGCACCTTCCAGCTCCAGTTCCAGGACGTCAGCTACAGCGAGTGGCACTGCGGCGCCGACGAGGACACCTTCGGCTCCGGCCCGCTGGCCGCGGCAAAGGCGCAGGCCCGGATCGCCAACGCCCTCGCCGCGCACCTCGCGGAGCGGCACCCGGAGGCCGCGCCGCTGGCGCTGATGCCGACCGAGTACTACCAGGACGGCGCGACGGCGTACCGCAGCGCGCTCGCCGACGCGCTCGGCGACCGCGTCGAGGTCGCCTGGACCGGCGTCGGGGTGGTCCCGCGGACCATCACCGGCGGGGAGCTGTCCACCGCCCGCCAGGCCTTCGGCCACCCGCTGGTGACCATGGACAACTACCCGGTCAACGACTACGCCCAGGACCGGATCTTCCTCGGCCCCTACCGCGGCCGGGAGCCGGCCGTCGCCACCGGCTCCTCGGCGCTGCTCGCCAACGCCATGGCGCAGCCGCTCGCCTCCCGTATCCCGCTCTTCACGGCCGCCGACTACGCGTGGAACCCCCGCGACTACCGCCCCGAGGAGTCCTGGGAGGCGGCCGTGAACGACCTGGCGGGCGACGACCCCCGGGCCCGTGCCGCGCTGCGGGCGCTGGCCGGCAACGACTCCTCCTCGGTGCTGGACCGCACCGAGTCGCGGTACCTGCAGGTGCTGATCAAGCGTTTCTGGGCGGCCCGCGAGAAGGCGACCAACCACGGGCGGCCGGGCAGGGACGCGGACCTCGACCGGGCGGCGCGGGCGCTGCGGAAGGCGTTCCGGACCATGAGCGGCGCGCCCGACGCCCTGAACGCGGAGCTGGCCGCCGAGGTCCGCCCCTGGGCCGAGCAGCTGGCCCGCTACGGCACCGCCGGGGTACACGCCGTGGACACGCTGATGGCGCAGGCCCACGACGAGGGCGACACCGCCTGGTCCGCGCAGCGCACGGCGCAGCGGATGCGCAAGGAGATCGGGCACAGCCCGGCGACGGTCGGCAAGGGGGTGCTGGCGCCGTTCCTGGAGCGGGCGATGACCGAGGCCGACGCCTGGACCGGGGCCCGCCGCGCGACGCCCCGGCATGACGACGACGCCGGGCCGACGTCCCTGACCGTGCCGTTCGAGCGGGCCCGGCGGCTGGCCGCGCTCACCGCCCAGACGGAGCCGGACCCCGCCGCGGGCGCGGTGTCCCTGGAGGCGCATGTCCCCGGTGAGGGCTGGCGCCGTCTCGGCCGGCTGTCCACCACCGGCTGGACGGAGGCGCACACCCCGCGGCTGCGCGCCGACGCGGTACGGCTGACCTGGGCGAAGGGCGCCAAGGCCCCGGCCGTGAAGGCGCTGACCCCCTGGTTCGAGGACACCGAACCGGCCGGGCTCGAACTGTCCCGCAAGGAGACCGACGCCCAGCCCGGCGACCGCGCGACGGTGGACGCCCTGATCTACTCCCGGCGTCCCGCCGACGTCCGCGAGAAGCTCCGGGTCAAGGCCCCCAAGGGCTTCACCGTGCACGCCCCGCAGGAGGTGACCGCGCCGCGCGGCGGCACCGCCACCGTCCGGATCGCGGTCGACATCCCCGGGAACGCCCCCTCCGGGACGTACCGCATCCCGGTGGAGTTCGGCGGCGCGGAGCAGACGCTGACCGTGCGGATCTATCCGCGCACCGGCGGCAGGGACCTGGCGCGCGGCACCGTCGCCACCTCCTCCGGGGACGAGACCCCGGACTTCCCGGCGTCGGCGGCGACCGACGGCGATCCGCGCAGCCGCTGGTCGTCGACCGCCGAGGACGGTGCCTGGCTCCAGTTCGCCCTGGCCCATCCGACCCGCCTCGGCCGGCTCGTCCTGAACTGGCAGGACGCCTACGCGGCGAGCTACCGCGTGCAGGTCTCGCCGGACGGCCGGACCTGGCGCACGGCCGCCACGGTCCGGGACGGCAAGGGCGGCCGGGAGTCGGTCCGGATGGACGCCAAGGACGCCCGCTTCGTCCGTATCCAGGGCGACAAGCGGGCCACCCGCTTCGGCTACTCGCTCTGGTCGGTGGAGGCGTACGCGGTGCAGGAGCTGGGCGACAAGGACCCCGGCAGGGGCAAGGACCAGGGCGGGGACAACGGCAGGGGCAGGGACGAGGACGAGGACGAGGGCAAGGGCAAGGGCAAGGGCAGGGACAGGGACGAGCGCTGAAAGCCGTCCCTGGCCGGGGCGGGCGAGGCAGCAGTCACGGAAAGCCGTCCGGGGGCCGTCGGAGCCGCGCACACGGCGCGGACCCCCACGGTCCCCGGACGGAAGAACCCGGACCTACGCCGATACGGCGTCGATCCGGGCCAGGGCGTCATCCGCGCCGTACGGCTGCAAGTAGGGCAGCCAACGCGGGTCACGATGGCCCGTACCGATGATCCGCCACGCCAGTCCTGACGGCGGGGCGGGCTGGTGCCGGAGCCGCCAGCCGATCTCGGCGACATGGCGGTCGGCCTTGACGTGATTGCAGCGCCGGCAGGCGGCGACGACGTTCTCCCAGGTGTGCTGACCTCCGCGGCTGCGCGGGATGACGTGGTCGACGCTGGTTGCGACGCCACCGCAGTACATACAGCGCCCGCCGTCACGGGCGAACAGCGCCCGGCGGGTCAGTGGGACGGGCCCCCGAAAGGGCACCCGCACGAACCGCTTCAAGCGGACCACGCTCGGAGCAGGGATGACATGGGTCGCGCTGTGCATCAGGGCGCCGGACTCCTCGAGGCTGACAGCCTTCTCATTGAGGACGAGGATGAGCGCGCGGCGGAGCGGTACGACGCCGAGCGGCTCGTACGACGCGTTGAGGACCAGGACGTGCGGCACGGGTGCCTCCTTGTACGCCGGCGGCGCGTGGCTCGCGCCGGGACGATCTCCCCACAGTGTCCCCCGCTGCCTGGTCGGAGCGCCACCATGACCGAGTAACGGCCCGGAGGTGTTTTCCACCACACCCCGGCGCCGCTGTCTCGATCCCGCTCTTTCCGGCCCGCGCAAAACCTGCCTGTTCGAACAAGAGCGCGGGCCGTTTCCGTTGCCCCGTTAGTGTGGTTGGTCTGCCCGGTTCCTGGGGGTCCCACCGAGGTCCGGGTCTGCTGTCCCACACGGAAGGTTCGACTGTGTTCTGGTCCGCTTCGCCGGTCGCTGCCGCGCACCTGAGCGCCGCCACACCCGGCTCCTCCGGCCCGACGTCGCTCGACGACGCCACCGAGAAGGCCACCAGCGCCGCCGGCTGGGTGCAGGAGAACTGGGGGACGTGGCTCACGTCCGGCCTGCAGATCTTGCTGATCCTGGTGATCGCGGTGGTGCTGCGGCATGTGATCCGCCGCACCCTCACCAAGCTCATCGAGCGGATGAACCGCACCGCGGCGGCCGCCCAGGGCACCGCGCTGGGCGGTCTGCTCGTCAACGCCGAGAGACGCCGGCAGCGCTCCGAGGCCATCGGCTCGGTGCTGCGCAGCGTCGCCTCCTTCGTGATCATGGGCACGGCCGCGCTGACGGTGCTCTCCGTGCTGAAGATCAACCTGGCGCCGCTGCTGGCGAGCGCCGGTGTGGCCGGTGTCGCGATCGGTTTCGGCGCCCGCAACCTGGTCACCGACTTCCTGTCCGGCGTCTTCATGATCCTGGAGGACCAGTACGGCGTCGGCGACGAGATCGACGCCGGGGTCGCCACCGGTACGGTCATCGAGGTCGGGCTGCGGGTCACCAAGCTGCGCGGCCCCAACGGCGCGATCTGGTACATCCGCAACGGCGAGGTCAAGCGGATCGGCAACCTCAGCCAGGGCTGGTCCACGGCCGCCGTCGACGTGGTGATCGCCGCCGACCAGGACCTGGAGCGGGCCCGCGACACCATCACCGCCGTCGGTGAGGACATGTCCAAGGCCGAGCCCTGGAACGAGCAGCTGTGGGAGCCGGTGGAGGTCCTCGGCCTGAGCGAGGTGCACCTCGACACGGTCACCATCAGCGTCTCGGCCAAGACCATGCCCGGCAAGTCCCTCGGCGTGGAGCGCGAACTGCGCTGGCGCATCAAGCGCGCCCTGGACGCGGCCGGTGTCCATCTGGCGCCCCGCCCGCTGCCCGAGGAGGAGGAAGCGGAGTCCACCGACCCCACGGCCGGCATGGCCGCCCCCTCGGCCCTCAACAACCCGCTGTCCCCCCAGTCCCTGGCGACGAGCCCGATCGCCTCGCCGTCCAAACTCGGCAAGTAGGCCCAGGCGACGGCCTGACGGCCCCGCATCGGAGGGGAGGGGCGCACCGACGACCGGTCGGTGCGCCCCTCCCCTTTGTGTTGTCCGGGGGCGGGGACAGGGCCTTTCGTGGGGGTGCTGTGGGGTGCTGTGGGGCGCGTGCCCGGACGGGAATGCTCGGTGGCCCTTGGTCGGTGGTCGCTGGTCGCTGGTCGCTGGTCGCTGGTCGCTGGTCGCTGGTCGCTGGTCGCTGGGGACGCCCGGTGGCCGTCACCGGTTTCACGGGGCATGCTGCAGGTCGTGTGGTCGGGTGCCGGGGCAGCGTTGAGGGAGGGTTGGGAGTGGCAGGTCTCAACTGCCCGAGCCGGCCTGGAAGGCAGGCCCCGCAGGGACGTCCGCGACGGGAGCCCGTGCGGGGAGTCCGGGGTTGGGGCCCTGGGTAGGGACGACCCCGCGCAGGGAGTCCGTGCAGGGGCCCGCAGTTGGAGTCCGCCCTGCCGCCCGTACGGACAGAATCCGGCTTACCGTGGCGCCGGCCGGCCGGTGCCACCTCGCTCGTTCCGAAGGCCTTCGTCGAAGGCGCCGCGCTCACCGGAGTGAAGGGCTGACCCGTATGCCGTCTTCCCAGGAACCCACCCCGCGCCCCCGCATCAAGCTCGCCGTGGTCGGCGGCGGCTCGACCTACACCCCCGAACTCATCGACGGCTTCGCGCGGTTGCGGGAGCTGCTGCCGCTGGAGGAGCTCGTCCTCATCGACCCCGACACGGAGCGGCTGGAGCTGGTGGGCGGACTGGCCCGGCGCATCTTCGCCCGGCAGGGGCACCCGGACCGGATCACCTGGACCGGCGACCTGGACGCGGGGGTCGACGGCGCCGACGCCGTCCTGCTGCAACTGCGCATCGGCGGCCAGGCTGCCCGCCATCAGGACGAGACCTGGCCGCTGGAGTGCGGCTGCGTCGGCCAGGAGACGACCGGCGCGGGCGGCCTCGCCAAGGCGCTGCGCACCGTCCCCGTCGTCCTCGACATCGCCGAACGGGTCCGCCGCCGCAACCCCGCGGCGTGGATCGTGGACTTCACCAACCCCGTCGGCATCGTCACCCGGGCCCTGCTCACCCACGGCCACCGGGCCGTCGGACTGTGCAACGTCGCCATCGGCTTCCAGCGCACGTTCGCCGCCCTGCTGGGCGTGGCGCCCGCGCAGGTCGAGCTGGAGCACATCGGCCTCAACCACCTCACCTGGGAACGGTCCGTACGCGTCGCGGGCGAGGACGTCCTCCCCGAGCTGCTGGCGGCCCACGGTGACACCCTCGCCGGCACCCTGCGGATGCCCCGCACCCTCCTCGACCACCTCGGCGCCATCCCCTCCTACTACCTGCGCTACTACTACCGACACGACGCCGTCGTACGGGAGTTGCGCGACAAGCCGTCCCGCGCCGCGGAGGTCGCCGCCCTCGAACGGCAGCTGCTCACCCTGTACGGCGATCCGGCGCTGGACGAGAAGCCGGAGCTGCTGTCCCGGCGCGGCGGCGCCTACTACTCGGAGGCCGCGGTGGCGCTGACCTCGTCTCTCCTGAGCGACACCGGCGACACCCAGGTCGTCAACACCCTCAACCACGGCACCCTCCCCTTCCTCCCCGACGACGCGGTGATCGAGGTCCCCGCGACCGTGGACGCGAAGGGCGCCGCACCCCTCCCCGTACGCCCCCTGGAACCCCGGTACGCCGGGCTGGTCGCCCACGTCACCGCCTACGAACAACTCGCCCTGGAGGCCGCGCTCCTGGGCACCCACTCCCGTGACACCAGCCGGACCGTAGGCCGCGGCGCCGTCTTCTCCGCCCTCCTCGCCCACCCCCTCATCGGCCAGTTCGACCAGGCGGACCGGCTCACCGACAAGCTGATCGCGCACAACCGGGAGCATCTGACGTGGGCCTGACCGGCGCGGCAGCCGCCCGCACCGGCAGGGCGCTCGCCATCGACGCGGGCAACAGCAAGACCGATGTGGCGCTGGTGTCCTCGGACGGCAGCGTGCTCGCGACGGCGCGGGGCGGCGGCTTCCGCCCGCCGGCGGTGGGTTCCGGGCCGGCGGTCGACGCCCTGGCCCCGCTGGTGGCCTCGGTCCTGGCGCAGGCCGGGCCGGCCGGCCCCACCGACAGCCTCGCCCACGGCCCCGCCCACGGCCCCGTCGACCACCTCGCCGCCTTCCTCGCCAATGCCGACTTCCCCGTCGAGGAGGAGCGGCTGACCGCCGAACTCGCGGGCCGGGGTTGGGCGCGTACGGTGCACGTCCGCAACGACACCTTCGCCGTACTGCGGGCCGGGCTGCCGGACGACGGGGAGCCGGTGGGGGTCGCCGTGGTGTGCGGGGCCGGTATCAACTGCGTCGGCCTCGGACGCGACGGGGCCACCGCGCGCTTCCCGTCCCTCGGCCGGATCTCCGGTGACTGGGGCGGCGGTTCGCACCTCGCGGACGAGGCGCTCTGGTATGCGGCCCGCGCCGAGGACGGTCGCGGCGCACCCACCGAGCTGGCCCGCGCGCTGCCCGCCCACTTCGGCCTGACCACCATGCGGGACCTGGTCGAGGCCCTCCACCTGCACGACATCCCCGGCCACCGCCGCCATGAACTCCCCCCGGTTCTCTTCGCCGTCGCGGCCTCCGGCGACCGCATCGCCCGGGCCCTCGTGACCCGCCAGGCGGAGGAGATCGCCCTCTTGGCCCACGTCGCCCTGGAACGCCTCGCCCTCCTCGACGAACCCACCCCCGTCATCCTCGGCGGCGGCATCCTCTCCGCCCACCACACACTCCTCCACGACCACCTCACCCAACTCCTCGCCGAACGCGCACCCCAGGCGGTCCCACGCGTCCTCACCGCCCCACCGGTATTGGGCGCCGCCCTCTCCGCCTTGGACTGCGCAGGAGCGGGACCGGGGGCTTACGAGCGGGCGAGGAGCGCTTGGAAGTAGGGCCCGCAGAAGGATCGGAGGCCCTCACCCCACCCGCACGCTGTCCCCCCGCCAGGTCTCCACGCGCTCCCCCGGCGCGAGGACGAGGTCCCGGGCGGGAGGGCGGCCCGGTGGTCGGTGGTGGGCCGGTGGTCGGTGGTGAGCCGATGGTCGGGGGTGAGCCGGTGCGTGGCCGTCGCTCGAAGTACGGGCATCGGCATCGCCCGGTCCGCAGCGCCGGTCCCGTTCACCGACGCGCCCCGGAACGGTGTCGCGGCGGGCCCTGAACAGGCGGACGGGCGGATCGCGATGGTCGCTTTCCGTCACCACCGTGATGTAGCGGTCCGTCTCGTTGATGATCAAGGTCGCGGAGCCGTCCAGGCGGGGGGCGAGGGGATAGCTGCCGTGCGGGTCGATATAGGTCGTGCTGCCGATGGTCAGGAATCCGCTGGCCGTAGGGGAGTTGTCCGAGGTGGGGCCGGTGTCGGCGGCAGGGGTGGCGGTGAGGGTAGCGAAGAGGTTCTTCAGGCGGCGCATGGCGGCTCCTCCGATGCGGCGGCGCGGGCGGGCCCGTGCCGGATGCTGGGACGCGGATCAACCTTCGTCACTCAGCGTAGTCGGAGGAGGGTGGGCGGGACAGCGGCGCGTGGGGGTGAAGTGGGGGGCGTGGGGAGGTGGTCCGCGCGCGGGCGTCAGGCGTCGAGCGGGAGGGCGAGGTCCCGTACGTGGCCGGCGAGGAGGAGGACGGCCGCGTCCACGGCGGCCTGCGGGTCCTGGGCGCGGAGGGCGTCGGTCAGGCGGGCGTGCGGGTCGTCGGGGGCCGCGGTGGCGGTGTCCAGGCAGGCGGCGCGGCGGAGTTCCTCGCGCAGGGCCGCGCTCAGGGAGCGGTAGATGTCGGCGAGGACGGGGTTGTCGCTCGCCTCCGCGACCAGGACGTGGAACTCGGCGTCGGCGGCGGTGAACGCCTCGCCGTCGTGCGCGGCGAGGGCGGCCTTGCGGCGGGCCAGCGCGGCCTCGATGCCCGCGAGCTGGGCGTCCGTGCGGTGGGTCGCGGCCTGGCGGGCGGCGACCACGTCGAGGCCCTGGCGGACCTGGGTGACATGGCTGAGTTCGGCGCGTTCCAGGCGGCGGCGGAGGGCGACCGCACTGTCGTCGTCGGAGATCACGAAGGTGCCGTCGCCCTGCCGGGGCTCCAGGAGGCCGGAGTGCACCAGGGAGCGGACGGCCTCACGGACCGAGGCGCGGCTGACGCCGAGGGTTTCGGACAGCGCGCTCTCGGGCGGGATGCGGCTGCCCACCGGCCAGGTGCCGTTCACGATCTGGCCGCGGATCTCGTCGGTCGCGGTCTCCACGAGCGACACCCGGCCCTTGCGGACGGACTGCACGGGACCACTCCCCTTCGGCGCGGCATCCGGGTCCGGGGAACACCAGATGTCTGATGACTCTCCGCCCACTCTAGTGCGGGGCGCGGGGAGGCGGTGGCCCCGTGCGGGGATCGCGATCCGAACAAGATCGGGGCAATCGCGGTGTGGCCGTCAGTGGCTGCGGACATACTGCTGCCCATGCACCAGTCCCTCTCGTGAGCGCTCCCGGCGCTGTGCGGCAGGGGCCGGTCCCGCCGTCAGCGCCCCAGGGGGAGGTTCCGTGTCGACCAGCAGCGTGTCCCCGCCCGCCGCGGGGCGCCGGACGGCCTGGGCCGAGGGAGTGGACGAGCTGCGGGCCGCGGCGACGACCGAGCCGGGCCGGCTGCGGGTGATCGGTGCCGTACTGGCCCTGCTGGTGGTGCTGTTCGGCGCGGTCACGGCCTGGCAGGTCTCGGACCGGGCGGCGGCCGCGGACGACGTGGTGGAACACAGCCAGCCGCTGACCGCGGACGCGGCGAGCATCTACCGTTCGCTGGCGGATGCCGACACGACCGCGGCGGCGGGCTTCCTGGCCGGCGGCGAGGAGAGCCGGGAGACCCGCGACCGGTATGCCGCCGACATCGCGACGGCCTCCGCGCTGCTGGTCAAGGCGTCGGCGAACAGCGCGGGTTCGGACGGGGCGGGCGCGCAGATCGCCAAGCTCAACGGCGGACTGCCGCGCTACACGGGGCTGGTGGAGACGGCGCGGGCCAACAACCGGCAGGGGCTGCCGCTGGGCGGCGCGTATCTGCGCTACGCGCACGAGCGGATGCGGACGGAACTCCTCCCCGCCGCCCGCGCGTTGTACGACGCGGAGACGGACCGGCTGGCCGCGGACTACGCCACGGCGCAGGCGTGGCCGTGGTGGGCGCTGGCGGCGGGGGTGATGGCACTGGGTGCGCTGGGGTGGGCCCAGCGGCGGCACTACCGTCGGACCAACCGGGTCTTCAACCGGGGCCTGTTGGCGGCGACGACCGCGTCCGTGGTGGTGCTGGTGTGGCTGGTGGCGGGACATGCGGTGGCGCGGGGCGGGCTGACCGGGTCGTACGAGCACGGTGCGCGGTCGTTGCGGGTGCTCAACGAGGCCCGGATCGACGCACTGCGGGCGCGGGGGGACGAGAATCTGACGCTGGTGGCACGGGGCGCGGTGCTGACCGACGGGCGGGAGGACTACTACGAGGCCGGTTTCCGCGCCGGGATGAAGGACCTGGCGGGCGCGGGCGATTCCGGTGCGGCGGCGGCAGGGAGCCGGCTGGGGGCGGCGCTGACCCTCGCGGACGACGAGGCGGGGCGGCGCCCGGTGCGGGCGGCGCTGGCGCGGGTGCGGCAGTGGCAGGCGCGGCACGCACAGGCGCGGGCGGCGGACGACAGGGGGGACTACGACCGGGCGCTGGCCGGGGTGATCGGCGCGAAAGGCTCCACCGGGGAGTCCTTCGACGAGGTGGCCGCCGGGCTGCAACAGGCGCTGGTGCACGAGCAGGCGGAGTTCCGGTCGGCGGCGGACGGCGGGCGGGCGGCGCTGCGCGGGCTGCCGGTGGGGGCCGGGGTGCTGGCGGGGCTGGCGGCGCTGGGCACCGTATTGGGGATCGGACGCAGGCTGGCGGAGTACCGGTGAGGAGACCGGATGAGGGGGACTTGGGGATGCGAGCGCGAGGGCTGCTGAATCTGCGGGCCGTCCTGACGCCGGTCGGGGCGGGGATGTGCGCGATGGCGGCGGCCGCGGCGGTGCTGGTGCCGGCGCTGGGCGGGGACGCGGCGGCGGACGGACCCGGCCGTGGTGCCGCGGCCGCGCCGGCGGTGACGCACCGGGCGTTCGGGCCGGGGGCGGGGCCCGCCGCCGCGCGCTGCACGGAGCGGAACGCCGCGGAGAGTCTGCGGCCGTCGTCGAAGGACGGCGCTGCGGTGTCGCGTATCAAGCAGCGGGGCCAGCTGATAGTGGGCGTCGACCAGAACACCTACCGGTGGGGCTACCGCAATCCGGCGACCGGCGAACTGGAGGGCTTCGACATCGACCTGGTGTGGGCGGTCGCCGAGGACATCCTGGGGCCGCACCCCAAGGTGGTCTTCAAAGCGGTGCCGACCAGCCTGCGGATACCGGCGCTGCAGCAGCGCACGGTCGACATGGTGGTGCGGACCATGACGATCAACTGTGCGCGCAAGGAACAGGTGGCGTTCTCCACGGCGTACTTCCAGGCGGGGCAGCAGGTGCTGGCCCCGAAGGCATCGAAGGTCACAGCGTTCGACGACTCGCTGCGGGGCAGGCGGGTGTGCACGGCGGCGGGTTCGACGGGTGAGAGCGAGCTGGCGGCGCGGCGGCACGGTGCGCGGGTGCTGACGGTGCCCAACCAGCTCGACTGTCTGGTGCGGCTCCAGCTGGGCGAGGCGGACGCGGTGGTCACGGACAACGCGCTGGCCGCGGCGCAGGCGGCGCAGGACCCGTCGGTGGAGCTGAAGGGCCGGCCGTTCACGGACGAGCCGTACGGCGTGGCGATGAACAGGGACGACACGGATCTGGTGCGGCGGGTCAACAAGGTCCTGGACGACTACCGGGGCGACGGGGGCGCGGACAGCCCCTGGATGCGGGCGTACCGCAAGTGGCTGGAGGCGGATCTGCCGGGCATATCGGGGCCGCCGTCGCCGGAGTACCGCGACTGATCGCTCCAAGGAGCGGTGTGCGACCGATCGCCCCATGGAGCGGCCGGATGAGGTCACTATGGAGGAGGAAACGGGAGGAACGGACCGCAGCGGCTACCGGGTCGCAGCAATCGCCGTGCAGCGTACGCGTATTGGAGAGGTGATCGATGGGGGTCCCTGGACCCTGCCCCGGCTCTCCGGGGAGGC
The DNA here is from genome assembly GCF_043199295.1 of Streptomyces sp. NPDC048612. Lineage (NCBI taxonomy): Bacteria > Bacillati > Actinomycetota > Actinomycetes > Kitasatosporales > Streptomycetaceae > Streptomyces > Streptomyces sp. NPDC048612. Next base: position 65,575 of record NZ_JBICVV010000015.1, on the reverse strand, counting down.
CCGATGCCCCGGTGCTGGACCGGGAGGAGGCGGATCGTGCCCTGGCACGGCTCGGTGCCGAGTACGAGGCGATCGAGACGTCACTGCTCGCCCTGCAGGACCACGCGGGACGCCGGCTGCTGGAGGGCGCCGAACTGTCCGGCACCACCAAGGAACGCTGGGCCGAGGCGGAGCGTTCGATCACGGTCCTGTGGACGCTGTTCGACGCGTACACGGCCGCCCTGGAGTCGGCGCGTGAGCTGCGGGAACGGGGCCGCTGGCCGTCCGTCGCGGAGCTTGCGGAGCTGACCGAGCTGCTGCACGGCGAGGGGGTGACGGTGCCGGAAGCGGCGGACGGCGCCCCGGAGGACGGCCCGCCCGGCCCGGCCGTACCGGGTGAACCGGGTGAACCGGGCAAGCGGTTCAGCCTGGAGGGACTCGTCGAACGGATCAACGGGCTCTACGCGCGGTCGCTGGACGTGATCGTGGCCGCCGACACCGTCTGGTCGGCGCTGCCGGCCCGGATAGACCTGCTGTCGGCCGAGTTGCAGCGGACACGTTCGCTGGCGCATTCGGTGGGGGTGCGGCCCGGGGAGCACCCGGCGGGTGACGACCTGGAGCGGATCACGGAGGAGCTGTCGCTGCTGCGGGCGCGGGTGATCGCCGACCCGCTGGCGTTCTGGGTGTCGTCGTCGACGGGGAGTTCGGCGCCGGGCGGGGGGCGGCCGGACACCGGGCGCTACGACCGTGCGGCCCGCGCCCTGGAGGACATCCGGCGGGAGGTGGCGGCCGTCCTGGACGTGCGGCAGGACGCGGAGCGGCGGCTGATGCAGCTGCGGGACGTGCTGTCGCGGGCGGACCGCACGCTGACCGAGGCGCGGCAGGCCCGCGGCGAGGTGCTGGCGAAGATCGCCGCGTCGGAGGTCCCGGCGGTCAGCGGCCCGTCGACGGCGCTGCACGAGCAGTTGGCGGCGGCGGCCGGCTACCGCAGGCGGTCCCAGTGGCACCGGCTCTCCCCGCTGCTGGACAGCCTGGAGGAGCGCGCGGAGGAGGAACTCCACCGGGCCCGCGAGTCGTTGACCGCGGTGACCGCGCCGCTCGCGGTGCGCGCCGAGCTGCGCGGGCGGCTGGACGCCTACCGGGCGAAGGTCGCGCGCCACGGCATGGCGGAGGACCCGCTGCTGACGGAGCGGTACGACCTGGCGCGCCGGATGCTGTGGAGCGCGCCGTGTGATCTGCGGGCGGCCGAGCAGGCGGTGTGGCGCTACCAGCAGGCCACGGCGGAGGCGTTGGTTCCGCAGCAGCCGGAGGGACAGGGGGAATCGTGACGGAACGGGCCGGCGAGCGCTGCCAGCGGCGGGACTGCGCGGGCGGCTACGAGGACGTCGGCGGCGGTGAGCGGTACTGCGACGTGTGCGGCCTGGCGCCGGTGGTCTCACCGGGCGGGCTGCTGTCCTCGCCTCCCACGGGGCTGACGGACCGGGCGTCGGCGGAGGTCACGGCAGCGCGGGAGGCGGCCGGGGCGCTGCTGACGGTGCCGTCCCCCGCTCCGGAGCCGGGAGGCGGCGCGCCGTCCGGACCGGGGTCCGGCGGCGGTGTGCCGTCGGCCCGCCCGTCGGCGTCGCGGCGGTCGGTGTCCGGGCGGCTGTCGCGGGCGGGGTCCGGCGGGGCCCGGACCCGTGGGGTCTCGGCGGTGTCGGTGCGCGGCTCGGGCAGCGGCGCCGTCTCCGGGCCGTCGCGCGGGCGGCTGGGCGCGGGGCTGGTGACAGTGCCCGAGGTGCCGCGGCCCGATCCGCGGACGGCGGTGCTGGCGCACCCGGAGGTCCCGGAGCGCAAGCGGTTCTGCAGCCGGGCGGACTGCGCGGCGCCGGTGGGCCGGGCGCGCGGCGAGGAGCCGGGCCGTACGGAAGGGTTCTGCGCCAAGTGCGGCCATCCGTACAGCTTCGTGCCGAAGCTGCGGCCCGGTGACATGGTGCACGACCAGTACGAGGTCGTGGGCTGTCTGGCGCACGGCGGGCTGGGCTGGATCTATCTGGCGACGGACCATGCGGTCGCCGACCGGTGGGTGGTGCTCAAGGGGCTGCTGGACACCGGCGACGAGGAGGCGCTGGCGGTGGCGGTGTCCGAGCGGCGCTTCCTCGCCGAGATCGAGCACGCCAACATCGTGCGGATCTACAACTTCGTGGAGCACCTCGACCGGACGACGGGCAGCCGCGACGGCTACATCGTCATGGAGTACGTCGGCGGCAGGTCGCTCAAGGACCTCGCCAACGACCGGCGCACCCCGCTGGGCCGGCGCGATCCGCTGCCCGTCGAACAGGCCTGCGCCTACGGCCTGGAGGCGCTGGAGGCGCTCGGCCATCTCCACAGCCGCGGCTACCTCTACTGCGACTTCAAGGTCGACAACGCCATCCAGCAGCACGACCAGCTCAAGCTGATCGACATGGGCGCGGTGCGCAGGATGGACGACCGGGTGAGCCCGATCTACGGCACGATCGGCTACCAGGCGCCGGAGATCGCCGCGCTGGGCCCGTCGGTCTCCTCCGACCTCTACACCGTCGCGCGCACCCTCGCCGTCCTCACCTTCGACTTCCAGGGCTACACGAACATCTTCGCGGACTCGCTGCCCGACCCGGACAACATCGAGGTGTTCCGCGCCTACGAGTCCTTCTACCGGCTGCTGGTGCGCGCCACGGACCCGGACCGGGAGCGCCGGTTCGCCTCCGCGGAGGAGATGGCCGAGCAGCTGACCGGGGTACTGCGGGAGGTGGTGGCGCTCCAGACGGGCGCGCCGCGGCCCGCGCTGTCGACCCTGTTCGGGCCGGAACCCCGGGTGACCGACACGGAGTTGGTGCCCGCGGCGGACGGCGACAGTTCGCTGCTGGGGGCGCGCGGGGCGGCGCCGGACCGGACGGCGGCGCCGGTGTCCGGCGGTCCGCGGCTGCGCCCCCTGGACGTCGCCGGCGCCGCCCTCGCGCTGCCGGTGCCGCGGGTGGACCCGGGCGACCCGAACGCCGGGCTGCTGGCCGGGCTGCCGGCCGCCGGGACCGCCGAGCTGCTGGGTGCCCTGCGCGCCGCGCCGTCCGACTCCCTGGAGCTGCGGCTGCGGGAGCTGCGCGCCCGTCTGGAGGCGGGGGACGGTGCGGCGGCACGGGAGGTGCTGGAATCGCTCCCGGCGGAGCCCGCAGGGCCCTGGTCCGCCGCGGGGCGGAACACGGACTGGCGGGTGGTGTGGCACCGCGGACTGATGTCGCTGACGGCCGACGACCGGGAGGGCGCCGCACTGGCCTTCGACGCGGTCTACGACGCCTTCCCCGGCGAACCGGCACCGAAGCTGGCCCTGGGCGTCTGCGCCGAGTTGCTGGGCCAGTGGGACAACGCGCTGGAGTACTACCGCCTGGTGTGGGCGACCGACCGCAGCTATGTGGGCGCCGCGTTCGGGCTGGCCCGGGTGCGGCTGGCGACCGGCGACCGGTCCGGCGCGGTCGCCGCCCTGGAGTCCGTGCCGCAGTCGTCCATCCACTACATCGCGGCACGGATCGCCGCGGTCCGCGCCCGGCTGCGGGAGCGGCCGCCCCGCGACCCGCTGCTGCCGGACCTGCGGGCGGCCGCCGAACAGGTCGAGGCACTCGCGGACTTCGGTCTGGACACCGAGCGCCGGGAACAGCTCACCACCGAGGTACTGGGCAGCGCCCTGGACTGGGTACTCTCCGGTAGCCACGGTGCCGGGCCGGACGGCACGGCGGACGCGCACGGGCAGCCGACGCTGCTCGGCAGCCCGCTGGAGGAGCGCGGCCTGCGCTTCGGCCTGGAGCTGTCGTACCGTCTGCTGGCGCGGCTGGCACAGCGTGGCGAGAAAAGGATCGAACTGGTGGAACGGGCCAACCGCTTCCGCCCCAGGACGTGGGTGTGACATGGGTGTGACTGGGCCGTCCCGGTGTCCGGGCTGTGACGAACCGCTCGACGCGGGGGACAAATTCTGCGGGCGGTGCGGCGCCGAACTCCTGGCGCCGGCCGCACCGTCGGCGTACGGCGCACCGCCCGCGCCCGGGGCCGCCGCCGTACCGCCCCCGCCGCCCCCGCCTCCGATGCCCGCCGCGCCGCCGGCGGCTCCCGCACCGGCCGGCCGTGCGGGGGTGCCCGCCGGGCCGCCGCCCCCGGACCCGCAGGCCCGTCTCCCGTACGGGGACGCCGGGGCGCCGCCGGTGCCGGGCCACCCGCCGCTGACCGACACCCCGCCGCCCGCCGACCCGCGCGTCGCCGGATACGAGGCGGTCGCCGACGCGGCCGCCGGGGCCGGGGCGCCCGCCGCGCAGCCCGCGGCGGAGACCTCGCCCGCCGCCGCGGACGGCCCGTCCGGTACGGCCGTTGCCGCCGACCCGTCCGGCGGCGGCACCCCGGTCTGCACCGCCTGCCGGTCCGGGGCGGTGGACGCCGACGGCTACTGCGCGCACTGCGGTCACGCCCGGCCCCGCCCCCGCGACCACATGGAGGGCGAGCTGGGTGGCATCGCGGCGGTCAGCGACCGGGGCCACCGGCACCACCGCAACGAGGACTTCTTCGCGCTGCGCGCCGCCGCGCTGCCCGACGGCACCCCCGCCGTGGTGGCCGTGGTCTGCGACGGTGTCTCCTCGGCGACCCGTCCCGACGAGGCGTCCTCGGCGGCGTCCGAGGCCGCCGGAGAGGCGCTGCGGACGTCCCTGCCGCGCGGTACGCACCCCGCGCAGGCCATGCACGACGCCATCCTGGCGGCCTCCTCGGCGGTCGACGCACTCGCCGCCGACCCGGCCCTGGCCCATGACGAGCACCGTCAGCAGAACGCCCCGGCCTGCACCTTCGTCGGTGCGGTGGTCGGCGGCGGCCTGCTGACCGTCGGCTGGGTCGGCGACAGCCGCGCCTACTGGATTCCCAACGACCGTACGGCGCCGCCCGCCCGGCTCACCGAGGACGACTCCTGGGCCGCCCAGATGGTCGCCAACAACCTGATGTCCGAGGCCGAGGCGAACGCCGACGAGCGGGCGCACGCCATCACGGGCTGGCTCGGCGCGGACGCCTACGAGGTCGAGCCGCACACCGCGACGTTCAAGCCGGACGGGCCGGGTGTCGTGGTGGTGTGCACCGACGGGCTGTGGAACTACGCCGAGTCCGCCGAGCAGATGGCCGCCGCGCTGCCGTACGACGCCCCCGACCGACCGCTGAACGGCGCCCGCACGCTGGTCACCCATGCGCTCGACGGCGGCGGGCACGACAACGTCACCGTGGCGCTGGTGCCGTTCCCCGCGCCGTCGGGGCAGGCGGCCCCGGCCTGACCGGCGCACCGCCGAGGCGGACGGGCGGGGGTGCGCGGCACGGCGCGCCCCCGCCCCGTACGCCGCGCCGCGCGCCCTGCGCCATGTACGACGCACCACGTGTACCGACCGACCGGTTACGGCGTCTCAAGGAGCGGAACGGATGGCCAACTTCGCCAAGTCCCGGGTGCCGCGTTTCTCCGCCGAGGTGTACCAGAACCCCTATCTCCCCGAGGGCGGCAGGGAGGTGCACGCCGTCGTCACGGTCACCGCGACCGGTGGCGGCACGACCGGGGGCCGGCCGGTGCCGGGCACGCGGGCCGGCGGTCCGGACGGCGGCGTGGTGATCGTGGTGGACTGCTCCGGGTCGATGGACCATCCGCCGGCGAAGCTGCGCGGCGCCCGGGAGGCGACGGCCGCCGCCCTCGACGCCGTACGCGACGGGGTCGGCTTCGCCGTGGTGGCCGGTACCCACCGGGCCGTCGAGGTCTACCCCGGCGACGGCCGGCTGGCGGTGGCCGGGGCGGCCACCCGCGCGCAGGCGAAGGAGGCACTGCGCACGCTGACCGCGGGCGGCGGGACGGCGATCGGCGGCTGGCTGCGGCTGGCCGGCCGGCTGCTGTCCTCCGCCGGGACCGGCGTCCGGCACACCCTCCTGCTCACCGACGGCCGCAACGAGCACGAGTCGCCGGGGGAGCTGCGGGCCGCCCTGGACGCCTGCGCCGGGTCGTTCACCTGTGACGCCCGCGGGGTCGGCACGGACTGGGAGGTCAAGGAGGTCACCGGGATCGCCTCGGCGCTGCTGGGCACCGCCGACATCGTGGCCGATCCGGCCGGTCTGACCGCCGACTTCACGCGGATGATGGCGGCGGCGATGGGCAAGGCGGTCGGCGGTGTCGGCTTACGGCTGTGGACGCCGCTGGGCGCCGAGACCGTCTTCGTCAGGCAAGTGGCACCGACCGTGGAGGACTTGACCGGCCGGCGCCTGGAGTCCGGCCCGCGGTCGGCGGACTATCCGACCGGCTCCTGGGGCGACGAGTCCCGCGACTACCACCTCTGCCTCCGGGTGCCGGCCGCCGGAATCGGCCGGGAAATGCTGGCCGGCCGGATCTCGTTGATCGTTTCCGCACCGGACGGCGACCCCGCGCCGGACCCGCAGCGGCCCCTGTCACAGGCCCTCGTACGGGCTCTGTGGACGGATGATGTGGCCGCTTCCACACCGATCCATCCGCAGGTGGCGCACTACACAGGCCAGGCGGAACTGGCGCAAGCCATTCAACAGGGCCTCGATGCGCGCAAGTCGGGCGATACCGGTGGAGCCACCGCGAAGCTGGGCCGCGCGGTACAGCTGGCCGCCGCCTCGGGGAACGAGGAGACTGCGAAACTCCTTGCGAAGGTGGTGGACGTCGTCGATACGGCGACCGGTACTGTGCGACTCAAGGCGAAGGTCGCCGACGCGGACGAGATGACTCTCGAAACGCGCTCGACGAAGACCGTTCGCGTGAAGAAATAGCCACGAACAGTACCGAGCGGCACTACCGGAAATTCGGTACGGAGGGGGAAGAACCGACATGCCGACCTGCCCGAGCGGCCACCAGTCGGTGGCCGAAGACTGGTGCGAGGTGTGCGGCCAGCGGATGGCGGGGGCTGCCCCCCCGCCGCCCTCCCTGCCTGCAGGATTCCTGAACACCCCGCCGCCCGGCCAGCCCGGTCCGCCGCCGGGACAGCCCGGTCCGCCCCCGATGCAGCCCGGTCCGCCGCAGGGTCAGCCCGGCCCGCCGCCCGGTGGCCCCGACTTCGGCGGCCCCGGCCCCGGTGACTCCCAGGGCGGCTACGGCTTCCCGCCCCCGCAGCCCCAGCAGCCCGGCCCCGGTGCACCCGGCCCCGGCACCCAGGGCGGCCAGGGCGGTTACGGTTTCCCGCCGCCGCAGCCCGGCCCGCAGGGCGGACCCGGTGCCCCCGGTCCCGGCCCCGGCCCGTCCGGACAGCCGGAGACCTGCCCGCAGTGCGGTACGCCGCGTGAGGCGATGGCGCCGTTCTGTGAGGGCTGTCGCTACAACTTCCTCACCAACTCCCCGACGTCCTACGCCCCGCCGCCCGGCGCACCCGGCCCCGGCGACTCCCAGGGCGGCTACGGCTTCCCGCCGCCGCAGCCCCAGCAGCCCGGACCCGGCGCACCCCAGGGCGGCTACGGTTTCCCGCCGCCCCACCCCGGCCCGCAGGGCGGACCCGGCGCACCCGGTCCCGGCGGTCCCGGCACCCAGGGCGGCCAGGGCGGTTACGGCTTCCCGCCTCCGCAGTCGCAGCAGCCGCAGCCCCCGCAGCAGCAGGGCATGCCCGGCGGCCCCGGCCCCGGCGGTTTTCCCGACCAGCAGGGCCCGGGCGGTTTTCCCGACCAGCAGGGCCCGGGTGGCTTCCCCGACCAGCCCGGACCGGGCGGTTTTCCGGACCAGCAGGGCCCGGGCGGCTTCCCGCCCGGACCGCCTCCCGGCATGCCCGGCCCCGGCCAGCAGGCCGGTCCGCCGCCACAGCAGGGCGGCGACGACTGGACGCTGAACCCGCCGAGCGCCCAGGCCGCTCCCCCGCCGATGGCGCCCGCGCCGCCCGGCCCGGGCCCGCAGGCACCGTTCGAGCAGCAGCCGCCCGCCCCGTTCCCGCCGCAGCAGCAGCCGGGTCCGTACGAGCAGCAGCAGGCACCGTTCGAGCAGCAGCAGCCGTTCGAGCCGCACCAGCAGCAGCCCGGCCCGTACGAGCAGCAGCAGATGCCGCCGCAGCAGCAGCCCGGACCGGACCAGCAGTGGAACGGCGGCACCGGCCAGGGTCCCGCGGCGCCGCCGCAGGGTCCGGCGCCGGTCGTCGGCACCGGCTGGGTGGTCGCGGTCGCACCGGACCGTGAGTACTTCATGGCGATGATGGGCCGCTCCGGCCCGGAGGCGGCGGGGCTCAACCTGCCCGCCTACTCCCCCGAGCAGGTGCTCCCGCTCAACGGCCAGATCGCGGTCGGCCGCCGCCGCAACAGCACCGGTGAGTCCCCGGACATCGACCTGGGCAGCACGCCGGAGGACCCGGGAGTCTCGCACCAGCACGCGCTGCTGGTGCAGCAGCAGGACGGCAGCTGGGCCGTGGTGGACCAGAACTCCACCAACGGCACCACGATCAACCTCGCCGAGGACCCCATCCAGCCCTATGTGCCGGTGCCGCTCCATGAGGGCGACCGGGTGCACGTCGGCGCCTGGACGACGCTGAGCATCCGCCGCGGCTGAGCCGCCGCGATACGCGGACGACCCCGGGGCGTGACCAACCGGTCACGCCCCGGCGGCGTTTCCGGCCCCGGTACCGGCCGCGTCCTACGACCGGAGACCTCCGCCGGGGCGTCTGCCACCATGGACGGGTGAACAAGATTCCACGCGGCACGCTCGACGAGCAGACCTTCTACGAACAGGTCGGAGGCGAGGAGACCTTCCGGCGCCTGGTGCACCGCTTCTACCAGGGAGTCGCCGAGGACCCGCTGCTGCGGCCGATGTACCCGGAGGAGGACCTGGGCCCGGCCGAGGAACGGCTGGCGCTCTTCCTCATGCAGTACTGGGGCGGTCCCCGCACGTACAGCGACGGCCGCGGCCACCCCCGGCTGCGGATGCGGCACGCCCCGTTCACCGTCGACCGGGCCGCCCACGACGCCTGGCTGCGGCACATGCGGGACGCGGTGGACTCGCTCGGCCTGTCCGAGAAGCACGAGACGCAGCTCTGGAACTACCTCACCTACGCCGCCGCCTCGATGATCAACGCCGCGGACTGAGAAGCACCTCACACCGCTCCGCGCCCTCGCCGTCACGATCCGGCCAGGGTTTTCCACAGCCCCCTCCGCCCGCGCCGCTCGTCTGCCACCATTCGTTCATCTGTGTGGTGCTGAGCGCGGTAAGGGGGGTCCGTGTCCGGCTTTGTGTTTCTGCGGGTGCGGGCGCACCGTCTGCTGCTGACCGCGGCTCTGCTCTCGGTGCTGCTCACCACGACCGTGCTGACGACGCTCGCGGCCTTCTCCGGCGCGATCGGGGACGCCGGGCTGCGGCAGGCACTGCGGACCCGCGCCGCGGCGGCCGCCGCACTGCAGGTGAAGGCCCAACTCCCGGCCGGGGTAAGGGAACCGGCGGACCGGGCGGTCACCCGGGGCGCCCGGCGGGCCTTCGACGGACTGCCGTTCACGGTGCACACCCTGGTCCGCTCCGGGCCGTACGCACTGCCCGGCACCCTGCGGTCGCCGGACGCACGCCGGGGTGAGCCGGATCTCACCCACCTCGCGGCCATGGACCGCTCCCGTCTGACCCTCACCGCCGGCCGCTGGCCCGCGCCGGCCGCGCACGGCCGGCTGCCCGTCGCGCTGCCGGAGGCCGCGGCGGCCCGGCTGGGCGTGAAGCCCGGCCGGCGCATCACCCTCCACAACCGGCTGTCCGGACCGGCCCGTCTGACGGTCGAGGTCACCGGTGTCTACCGGCCCAAGGACCGCGCCGACCCGTACTGGAAGCTCGACGACCTCGGCGGGCGCGGGGTGCGCATCTCCGGCTTCACCACCTACGGGCCGCTGCTCGCCGCCCCGGCGGCGTTCCGCGGCGGGTCGCCGGCCCAGGACTCGGTGGGCTGGCTCGCCACCGCCGATTTCCGCTCGCTGACCGCGGACCGGCTGCCCGCCCTGACCGCCGCGGCCGCGCGGGCGCCCAAGGCGCTGATGGCCGATCCGGCGTTCGCGGGCCGGGCCACCGCCGGCACCGATCTGCCCGCCACGCTGGGGCAGTTGCAGCGGGCGCTGCTGGTGAACCGGTCGACAATCCTGATTGTCGCGTTACAGCTGATCCTGCTGGCGGGCTACGCCCTGTTGCTGGTGGCCCGGATGCTGAGCACCGAGCGGACCGGCGAGACGGCGCTGCTGCGGGCCCGCGGCGGGTCCCGGCGGCGGATCGCGGGACTGGCCCTGGCCGAGTCGCTGCTGCTGGCCGCCCCGGCCGCGGTGGGCGCCCCGCTGCTGGCCGGGCCGCTGCTGCAGCTGCTGTCCGGCCGGGGCGCGTTGGCCCGTATCGGGCTGCCGCTGGACACCCGGCTGACCGCGCCGACCGTGCTGACCGGCCTCGGTGTGGCGCTGGGCTGCGCCCTCGCGGTGGCCGCGCCCGCGCTGCTGCGGACCGGGCCGGACGGTCCGCGGCGACGGCGGGCGCGGGCGCAGCCCGGCGGCACGGGAGCCTCCGCCGCCCGCGCCGGGCTGCGGACCTGGGGCAGGACCGGGGCCGACCTCGGGCTGCTGGTGGTCGCCGGTGTCGCCTACTGGCAGCTCCAGCGGCAGACGGCGGGCGGCGGCAGTGGCGGCGGGGTGCTGACCACGGACGGCGCCGGACGGCTGGGCATCGATCCGGTGCTGGTGGCCGCCCCGGCGCTGGCGCTGCTCGCCGGTACGGTGCTGACGCTGCGGCTGCTGCCGCTCGCCGCCCGGATCGCCGAGCGGGGCGCGGCCGGCGGCCGGGGCCTGGCGGCGGCGCTGGCCGGCTGGCAGATCAGCCGCCGCCCCCTGCGGGGTGCCGGTCCGGTGCTGCTGCTGGTGCTGGCCACCGCCCTGGGCATGCTGGCGATCGGCCAGGGCGCGTCCTGGGACCGTTCGCAGGACGACCAGGCCGACTTCCGCGCGGGTGCGGCGGTGCGCGTACTGGCCGGGCGGACACCGCCGTTGGGCCAGGGCGGTGCCTACGGGACGACGCCGGGGGTGGCCGCGGCGCTGCCCGTCGGGGTGGCCGGTCTGGACCTGTCGGGCGGCGGGTCGTCCTCGCTGCTCGCGCTGGACACCCGGCGCTCGGCGGGGGCGCTGCTGCTGCGCGGCGATCTGCTGGGCGGCGGCGCGGACGGTCCGCGGGGGCGGGCAGCGGACGGCGTCCTGCGCGCGGTGGCGCCGCCGGGCGGTGCCCCGGCGGGGCTGCAACTGCCGCCGGGCTGCGACCGGTTACGGCTGACCGCCACGCTGCGCTCCCTGCGGGCGCTGCCGCCGTCCCCCGGCCAGGAGGCCGCCGGGCCCGACACCGGGCCGGTGCCGGCCACCCTCTCCGTCCTCGTCACCGACCGCCACGGCATCCCGTACACCCTGCCGCTCGGCCCGCTCCCCGCCGACGGCGCACCGCACACTCTGAGCGCGGACCTCGGCGCCGCGGCCGGTGCCCCGGCGGGCCGCCCGGCCGGTCCGCTGCGGATGACCGGCCTGGTCGCCGACCTGGACCAGCCGCATGTCGCGCACCGTCAGCGGCTCACCGTCACCGCCGTGACGGCCGCCACCGGCCACGGCCCGGCCCGGCCCCTCGCCGCACCCGACGGTCCCGGCTGGCGGGCGCGGATCACCGACGAGAGCAGCTCGGCGGGCGAACCGTCCGGCCCCCGCGCGGGCCGGGCCGGGGTCCCCGCCGGAGGGCTGCTGTCCCAGACGTTCGACACCGGCGCCCGGGTGGACGACTGGGGGGCCGCGGCGACGACGCTGCGGATCACCGCCGCGCACGCCGCCCGCCCGCCGCTCGCCGCCGTCGCCACCGAGGCGTACCTGCGCGACAGCGGCTCGCGGACCGGCTCCCTGATCGAGGTGCCGGTCAACGGGCGGCCGCTGAAGGCCCGGATCGTCCGGGCGGTGCGGGCACTGCCCGGCCCGGCGGACGCGCCGGCCGCCGGCGGGCTGCTGGTCGACCTCGGGTCCGTCAACGAGGCGCTGTCCGACCGCGGCGCACCGCCGCTGTCCGCCACCGAGTGGTGGCTGCGCCCCCGGCCGGGCGCGGCGGACACGGCCGTCGAGGCGCTGCGGGCCCGCCCCGACACCGACCCGGGCCAGGTACTGGTCCGCGACGAGATCGCCGGGCAGCTGCACGACGATCCGCTCGGTATCGGCCCGCAGACCGCGCTGACCGCGGCGGCCGCGGTCGCGGTGGCGCTGGCGGCGGTCGGCTTCGCGGTCGGTGCCGCCGGGTCGGTCCGCGAACGGGCGCGGGAGTTCGCCGTGTTGCGGGCCCTGGGGGCGCCGCGCCCCCAGCTGGCCCGGATGCTCGTCGCCGAACAGGGCGTACTGATCGTGCTGGCGCTGGGCGTCGGTACGGCGCTGGGGACGGTGCTGACCCGGGCGGTGGTCCCGCTGATCGTGCTGACCGGGGAGGCGGGCCGTCCGGTGCCGCCGGTGCTGGTCGAGCTGCCGCCGGGCCCGGTGGCCGCGCTGCTGGCGGCGGTCGCCGCGGTGCCGCTGCTGGTGGTCGCGGCCCTCGGACTGCGCCGCGGCGACCCGGTGCGGGCCCTGCGCGGCCAAGGGGGGCTGTGAGGTGAACGGACAGAACAGCGGGCCGGTGGCAGGGGTCCGCACGCAACCACGGCCCGCCGCAGGGGCCCCTGGCCCCGGACTGCGGGGTGAGCGCCGGTGAGGGCGGCGACCTGGTGGAACCGGCCGCGTCCGGCGCGCGCGGCGCAACTGGCCCTGGGCGCGCTGGTGCTGGTCACGGCGTTCCTCGCGGCGGCGTTCCCGCGCGGGGTGACGGCGTACGAGACCCGCGGGGTGCGCCATGCGCTCGGCTCGGTGGCGGCCGGACAGCGGACGGTGGAGGTCACCGTCTCGCGTACGGACCTGCCCGGTGATCCCGCCGCCTCCTGCGCGGCGGGCGAACTCACCCGCCAGGACCGGGCGATCCGGGGCCTGTTCCGCGACCCGCTGCGGATCGCTCCGGGCGGCTCGCTGTACGGCGTGCGCACCACCAAGCCGCTGCCCGCACAGGACTCCTGGCTGCCCCGGCCCGACGGCCTCGCCCCCGGCCTCTCGCTGTACGCGGCCGCCGGGCTGGGCACGCATACCCGGCTCACCGAGGGCCGGCTGCCGCACGCCGCGGCCCCCGGGAAGCGCAGGCTGGAGGCCGCGGTCACCGTCGCCACCGCACGGACCCTGACCCTGCGCGTCGGCAGCACCCTGCATCTGGACGGGATGACGGTGCGGATCTCCGGGCTGCTCACCCCGCGCGACCCGGACAGCGCGTACTGGGCCGCCGATCCGCTGATGGCGGCCGCCCATCAGGACACGACGCCGGACATCCCGCCGCAGCGGCTGTGGCGGGCCGGTCTGCTGCTGGCCCCCGAGGACGGCCCGGCGCTGCTGCGCACCGGGGGCGAGCCGGAGAAGTTCTGGCGCTACCCGGTCGACACCCGCGCGCTGACCGCCGGTGACGCCGCGCGGCTGCGGGACCGGCTGGTCTCCCTCGAACACGGTGCGGCGCTGGCCCGGTTGCGCGAGGTGGCGGGCGGCGGTGCGCTGGCCGACAGCGCGGTGGACGGTCTGCTGGACGCCTTCGCGCGGACCCGGGCGGCGGTCGCGCCGGTCGTCGCGGTGGCCGCGTACGGCGTCGGCACCGTCGCGGCGGTGGTGCTGCTGATGACCGCCGGGCTGACCGCGGCGCGGCGGCACGCCGAACTGGCCCTGCTGCGGGCCCGTGGTGCGTCCCTGGCCGGGCTGGCCGGGCGGCTGTCGGCGGAGACCGGGGCGGTGGCGCTCCCTGCTGCGGCGGCCGGCGGCGGTCTGGCACTGCTGCTGGTGCCCGGGCAACGGGTGCTGCCCTCCCTGCTGGCGGCGGCCGGCACCGGGCTGCTGGCAACGGTCGCGCTGCCGTTGCGGGCGGCCGTCGCGCACCGCCGCCCGCGCCCCGTGGAGCGCGCCGACACGGTGGGCGCCCGCCCCTCCCGGCGCCGTACGGTCGCCGAACTCACCGTGCTCGTCCTGGCGGTGGGCGCGGTGCTCGCGCTGCGTGGCCGCAGTACGGCGGCCGGCGGGGTGGACACCCTGGCCAGCGTGGCCCCGGTGCTGACCGGGGTGATCGCCGCGCTGGTACTGCTGCGCCTCTCCCCGCTGCCGCTGCGGCTGGCGGCCCGCCCCGCCGCCCGTACCACCGGGCTGACCGGCTTTCTGTCGCTGGCCCGCGCGGGCCGCGCCCCGGCCACCGCCGGACTGCCGCTGCTGGCCCTCGTGGTGGCGCTGACCACGGCGTCGTTCGGCGGCTCGGTGCTGGCCGGGGTCGCCACGGCACGGGAGCACGCGGCACTGACCGCGGTCGGCGCGGAGGCCCGGCTCTCGGCCGGCGCACCGCTGCCCGAGGAGCTGCGGCGGGCGGCCGGCCGGGTGCCCGGCGTCGTGGACGCGGTGCCGCTGCGCATCGATGTGCAGGCCGCCGACGACAACGGGTCCCCGCTCTACCTGGTCATCGCCGACGCCGAGGCGTACGCCCGGCTCTCGCGGACCACCGGCCTGGGCGCCTTCGACGCACGGGAGCTGGCCGACCCCGGCGGCGACCAGCCGCTGCCCGCGCTGGTCTCCCCCCGTTTCCGCACCCGCTTCGGGGACGTGCCGATGGCCCTCCAGCCGGAGCTCGGCCAGCTCGTCATCCGCCCGAAGACGGTCCGCGCCGACACCCCCGCGCAGCCCGGCGGCGACTTCGTCGTCGTCGACGCCAGGAGCGTCGCCCGCCGCCATCCGGACACCTACCGCGACCCCGCAACCGGGCCCTCCGTCCTCCTGCTGTCCGGCCGCTCCCTGGACACCCGGGCGCTGCGTGCCGCCGTCCGCGCCCACAGCCCGGCGGACCGGCCCGTCCGGCTGGCGCTGCGCTCCGCCGTCCGCGACAGGTTCGCCGACTCACCCCTCCAGCAGGGCGCGGTACGCCTGTACACCGCCGCGGTCGCGGCCGGCGCCGGCTTCGCCCTGCTCGCCCTGCTGCTGTCGCTCCTCCAGGCCGCCCCGCAGCGCGGCCAACTCCTGGCCAGACTGCGCACGATGGGGCTGCCCCGGGCCCAGGGGCGACGGCTGCTGATACTGGAGGCGCTGCCGCAGGCCCTGCTGGCGGCCCTCGGCGGGGCGCTGACCGGTGCCGCCACGGTCCGGCTGCTGGGCCCCGGTATCGACCTCACCGCGCTCGCCCTGCCCGGCACCCCGGGCGGCGGCGCCGCGGACACCGTACGCCTGCACACCGATCCCGCGTCCCTGCTGCTGCCGTCGGCGGGCGTGCTCGCCCTCGCCCTGGCGGTCGCCCTGGCCCAGGCCTGGCTGAGCGGACGGCGGGACATGAGCGCCGAGTTGAGAGTGGGGGACCCCCGATGACCACACGGCCCGACGCCACACCGCCGGACGCCGCCTCCCCCGGGGCGGAGGCGGTCCGGCCCGCCGAACCCACCAGCCTGGCCGAGCTGGAGCGGCGCGCGGCCTCCCGGCGCGGACGCCCCGCCTACGGGCACGACGCGCTGATCGCCTGCGACCGGCTGGTGCGGGTCTTCACCGCCGACGGGGTGGAGGTGCAAGCGCTCCAGGGGCTCGATCTGCTGGTCTCGGAGGGCGAGTTGATGGCGTTGGTCGGGGCCTCCGGCAGCGGCAAGTCGACCCTGATGAACATCCTCGCGGGCCTGGACGTGCCGACCGCGGGTGCCGCCACGGTCGCCGGCCGCGACCTGCTGACGATGGACGCCAGGGCCCGGCTCGGCTACCGCCGCGACGTCGTCGGCTTCGTCTGGCAGCAGACCTCCCGCAACCTCCTGCCCTACCTGACGGCACTCCAGAACGTGATGCTGCCGATGCAGTTGCGGGGCGGCCGACGGCGAGCGGCCCGCGCGAAGGCAGCCGGCGAACTGCTGTCGATGCTCTCCCTCGACCACTGCCGGGACCGCCGCCCCCCTCAGCTCTCCGGCGGCGAACAGCAGCGCACCGCCATCGCGGTCGCCCTGGCCAACACCCCGTCCGTCCTGCTGGCCGACGAGCCGACCGGCGAACTGGACTCGCACACCGCCGAGCAGGTCTTCACGGCCTTCCGCACCGCCAACGAGGAACTGGGCACCACGATCGTGATCGTCACCCATGACCAGAAGGTGGCGGGCGAGGTCCGGCGCACCGTCGCGATCCGCGACGGCCGTACGTCCTCCGAGGTCCTGCGCCGCACCGAACGGGACGCCACGACCGGCCAGGAGTCCCTGGTGGCCCGCGAATACGCCATGCTCGACCGGGCGGGCCGCCTCCAGCTACCGGCCGACTACACCGCCGGCCTGGGCATGGCACACCGCGTCCTCCTGGAACTGGAGCCCGACCACATCGGGGTGTGGCCGGACCACACGACGAAGGAGGGGCCTCCGGGTCGCGGTGAGGGCCCGGGCCCGGACGGGGACGCGGGGGCGGGCACGGGCACGGAAGAGGAGGGCCGGGCCGGAGACGGCTGAGGTGTCTTCCTGGGGCCGCGCCGAGCACCGCTGACCGGCCGTCCTGCCGCGTTCTCCGGTGAGGCCGCCGGTGGACGCAGCCGACCTGGCCTCACCGGGGGCCGTGCCGGCGGCAGTTGCCCCCCGGCGCCAGAGCGGGTACGAGTGCCCCAGCTGGCTACTGACCAGCAGAGTCGGCTCCCCTGACGAAGCCCGCTCCGCTCAGACCGGTGTCACCGTGAGGCCGGACAGCCCGGTCGGCCCCGCCGGGCCGCCGGTTCGTACGGCGACCGAGCCGTACGGGGTGCTCAGCCGCAGCCAGCCGCCCGCGGACAGCAGGCTCAGTGAACGCTGCTCGGGTCGCGCGGGCCCGGCGCCGCCCCCCGCGAGCGCGCCGGCCCGCACCGGCCGCAGAAAGCCCAGTGACTGCGCGGCGTGGGCGGCGCGCAGCGGAAGATGGGTGTCCCCGAGGGTGCGCGACCAGATCTCCCGGCCGATACGGTCCCGTTCGGTACGGGTGCGGTGCTGTGGCGGCAACGCCTCGTCCCGGGCCCGGAATTCGGCCACCGCGGCGGCCACCGCACGCAGCAGCGCCTCGGGCGCGGGCAGCCCCGGCACCCGCTGCCAGCCGCCGCGCGGCGGCAGCAGCCCGGTCCACGGCGGACCGGTGACGGCGGCGGGCACGGTCAGCCCGTCCGCCGGCTCCGCCACGCCTTCGAGGAGTTCCCCGGCGGAGACCGTCCGGTCCAGCGTGGTGTCGTCGGCGAGCCGGGCGGTGCGGACCGCCAGCACCTCGAAGGACGGCGGGCGGCCGAAGACGGCGAGCACCCCGCCGCCGGCCTGGAGCCGTACCGCGGCGGCGCGGTCGTAGTGGATCAGGCGGGCGAGGAAGGCGGCGAGATCGGCCGCCTCCCCCGCGTCGGCCAGGTGCAGCGCCGTCATACCGCGGCAGACCCCTCCTGATGCGCGGCGTCGTCCAGATACTCCTTGAGGATCGCCTTCTCCTCAGCGGTCAGCCGGCGCGGACGCTCGTCGGTGAAGCTGTACGGCACGACGACGGTCGAGGCCCGCAGATAGAGGGTGTCCTCGTCCTTGACCTCGTAGCCGACCGTCATCGACGCGGCGCTGATCTTCTTCACCCACAACTCGACGGTCACCGGCGCGTGCCGGTGGACCAGCGGCCGCACATAGTCGATCTCGTGCCGGGCGACGACCGAGCCGCCCGTGAACGACGGGCTGCCGCCCCCCGGCGCCAGCCGGTGCATGAAGTCGATCCGCGCCTCTTCCAGGTAGCGGACGAACACCGCGTTGTTGACATGGCCGAACGCGTCCATGTCCGACCAGCGCAGGGGGCAGGAGTAGAGGTGTCGCACGCCGTCAGCCCCGGGTGAGCTTCTTGTACGTGGCGCGGTGCGGGCGGGCCGCGTCCGCACCGAGGCGCTCGATCTTGTTCTTCTCGTAGGACTCGAAGTTGCCCTCGAACCAGAACCACTTGGACTCGCCCTCGTACGCCAGGATGTGCGTGGCGACGCGGTCGAGGAACCAGCGGTCGTGGGAGACGACCACGGCGCAGCCCGGGAACTCCAGGAGCGCGTTCTCCAGCGACGACAGGGTCTCGACGTCGAGGTCGTTGGTGGGCTCGTCGAGGAGCAGCAGGTTGCCGCCCTGCTTGAGGGTGAGCGCCAGGTTGAGGCGGTTGCGCTCACCACCGGAGAGCACCCCGGCCGGCTTCTGCTGGTCCGGGCCCTTGAAGCCGAACGCGGAGACGTACGCCCGCGAGGGCATCTCGACCTGGCCGACGTTGATGTAGTCCAGCTCGTCGGAGACCACGGCCCACAGGGTCTTCTTGGGGTCGATGTTCTCGCGGCTCTGGTCGACGTAGGAGATCTTGACGGTCTCGCCGACCTTGATGTCACCGGAGTCCGGGGTCTCCAGACCCTGGAGCATCTTGAACAGCGTGGTCTTGCCTGCGCCGTTCGGGCCGATGATGCCGACGATGCCGTTGCGGGGCAGCGTGAAACTCAGGTCGTCGATGAGGACCTTCTCGCCGAAGGCCTTGTTGAGCTTCTCGACCTCGACGACGACGTTGCCCAGGCGCGGGCCCGGCGGGATCTGGATCTCCTCGAAGTCCAGCTTCCGCATCTTGTCGGCCTCGGCGGCCATCTCCTCGTAACGGGCCAGTCGCGACTTGGACTTGGCCTGCCGCCCCTTGGCGTTGGAGCGGACCCACTCCAGCTCTTCCTTCAGACGCTTGGCACGCTTGGCGTCCTTCTGGCCCTCGACCTTGAGACGGGTCTGCTTGGTCTCCAGGTACTTGGAGTAGTTGCCCTCGTAGCCGTGCAGGCGGCCGCGGTCGACCTCACAGATCCACTGGGCGACGTGGTCGAGGAAGTACCGGTCGTGGGTGACGGCGACGACGGTGCCGTGGTACTTCGCGAGGTGCTGCTCCAGCCACTGCACGGACTCGGCGTCCAGGTGGTTGGTGGGCTCGTCGAGGAGCAGCAGGTCGGGGGCCTCCAGCAGCAGCTTGCACAGCGCGACGCGGCGGCGCTCACCACCGGAGAGGTTGGTGACCGGCCAGTCACCGGGCGGGCAGCCCAGCGCGTCCATGGCCTGCTCCAGCTGGGTGTCCAGGTCCCACGCGTTGGCGTGGTCGAGGTCCTCCTGGAGCTTGCCCATCTCCTCCATGAGCTCGTCGGAGTAGTCGGTCGCCATCAGCTCGGCGACCTCGTTGAAGCGGTGGAGCTTGCCCATGATCTCGGCGGCGCCGTCCTGCACGTTCTGCAGCACGGTCTTCGACTCGTCCAGCGGCGGCTCCTGCAGGAGCATGCCCACGGTGTAGCCCGGGGAGAGGAACGCGTCACCGTTCGACGGCTGCTCGAGACCGGCCATGATCTTCAGCACCGTGGACTTACCGGCGCCGTTGGGACCCACGACACCGATCTTTGCGCCCGGCAGGAAGCTCAGCGTCACGTCATCGAGGATGACCTTGTCGCCGTGCGCCTTGCGCGCCTTGCGCATCGTGTAGATGTACTCAGCCAAGAGAAACCGTCCGGCAGATTGGATCGATCAGGGTCTGTGCGGCACCGCCCCGGGGCCATCATGCGCGGCGACCGTGGGAGGGCAGATACACCCCATCTTGCCGTACGGCCGCGCTCTGGCGGAAACGAGTAGGTCACCCCACGCCCGCTCAGTGCTGTCCGGCCACGGCTCGGTGTCCGCTTGGTCGCCGTCTGTCAGCGTTGATCACATCGATCGGGCGCCGCCGAGGGCCGGGCGACCGCGGGGCCGGGGCTTCGCCGGCGGCCCGCGCACGTGTTGCTCGAACGCCGACGGCCCCGGAGCGTGGTGGCGCTCCGGGGCCGTGGGGTGGTGCTTCGCCGGTGATCGTCCGCTCACCGTCGGGTGAGCGAGCCGCCGCCGGGCAGGGCCCGGCGACAGGGGTCACCGGGCCCGGGTGTCACTGGGCGGGGGTGCCGACCTTCTTCTTACGGAGGAAGAACACCGCGCCGCCGCCGACCACGACGAGCACGACCGCGATGCCCGCGATCATCGGGGTGGCGTTGCTGGAGCCGGTCTCGGCGAGGTCGCCGCCCTTGTCCCCACCGGTGTCCCCGCCGGTGCTGCCGCCGACCGAGGCCGGGCTGGGCCGGCTGGAGGGCTTGCCGCCGCCGCTGCCGGCGGTCTTGCAGTCCAGGACCCCGGAGAACGACTTCTTGAAGCCGCCCTCACCCTTGATCGTGATGTTGTACGGCTGGTCCTCGGCCACCGGAACGGTCACGGTCTGCGACTTGCCCGGGGCGATCTCGTGGTCCTTGCCGGAGAGCTGGAAGCGGAACGCCTCATCGCCCTTGTTGGTGGCCGTGACGTCCACACCGCCCTTGGCGCAGTTCTTCTCGGCGGTGATCGCCGGGATGGCGCCCTGCTTCTTCCAGGAGAACGTGGCGGCCGCGGAGACCGTGGACTCGCTGGAGCCGGCCAGGATCTGGGTCTGGCTCTTGGCGTGCTCACCGATACCGGTGAAGGCGCGGCCGACCGGAACCTTGGTGGCGGCCTGCGCGGTCAGCGAGCTGCTGCCGTCCGCGGCGCCCGCGGGCACGTCGAAGAACAGCTGGGTGCCGTCGGTGGCGCTGGTGACCGGCTTGCCGTCCTTGCCGACGACCTTGGCACCGGCAGACACACCGGCGGCCGGGGAGATCGTCACGCTGTCGGCGTTGGTGTGCACGGTGACCGGGCCGAGCTTGCTGCCGGACTTGCCGGAGACGGCCGGCGGGTCGAGCGTCAGCGAGGCCTTGGGCTCGGCGAGGTTCTGCGCGCTCTTCTCGAGGTAGTCAGCGAGCTTCTCGGCCGACGGGTCGAGCGCGT
This sequence comes from Streptomyces sp. NPDC048612, assembly GCF_043199295.1. Lineage (NCBI taxonomy): Bacteria > Bacillati > Actinomycetota > Actinomycetes > Kitasatosporales > Streptomycetaceae > Streptomyces > Streptomyces sp. NPDC048612. The sequence goes on along the minus strand of NZ_JBICVV010000015.1, from coordinate 44,729 downwards.
CCACCTTGGCGTGGTCGGAGAAGCGCCAGATCGCGACCTGGGTGCCGGCCGCGGCGGTCTTCTCGGTGAGGTTCCCGGCACCGGCCTTGGCGGCGAGCGAGGCCAGGTCGTTCACCTGCGGGTAGGAGTTCTGCAGAATCCAGCGGATCTTGCCCGCGTCCCCGTTGTTGTGCAGCGACGAGGCGCTCCAGGGCACTTCCTGGTACTTCGCCTGCTGCTGCGTCGGGTTGTGGATGTCGATGCAGTACGTCTGGAGCGTGCCGCCGTTGTCGACCGCCATCTCGAAGAGGCCGGCGCCTACGCGCTGGTCCCCTCCGTCGTTGTGCACGACCGCCTGGTCGAAGGTCTTCAGACCGCCGAGCGTGGCGGTGGCACCCCCGTGCGTGGGGTTCGACTCATCCGCCGCGGCAGGCCCCGCGGTGGTTATCGCACCCGCCGCGACCAGGCCGGAGGCCACGACCGCGGCGGCAAGGCGGGCTGCGCCCCGCCTCTTCATCGAAAGCATGAAATTCCCCTCTGGGCGAGGCGGTCGAGTGGGAGAGGGTGCCTCGCCGGAAAGATCCCAAAGAACTCAACAGCCGAACACGTCAGCCCCCGTGAGTACTTGTCGGATCTTATGGAGCAGGTGCATCAGGGTCCCCGGTAATGGCATCCCATAAGCGATCCGAATCGCAATCGTTACCGACACCAGGCATCCTGACCTGGCATTATCGACAAATCGTCACCCTCTTTCAGGGCAAAGACGCCTTCTCGGATGAATGGGCCATGGCGGAAGGCACAGCGGCGGAGCGCCCCGAAGCCTCGACGACAGCCGCAATCCCGCTGGTCGCAGGCGTTTTGGGGGTCGCTGCGGCCTTGTCGACGAGGGCTTCGGCCGCAGCGACGGCCTAAGTGCCCATGCCGGCCCTGGCAGTCGCGGCAGCCTCGTTGGGCGGCTGGTCCTTGCGTCCTGCGCGCTCTCCGGCGGCGGCCTGCCGTGCTCCGGAAACCGGCTTTGCCCCGGAAGCCGACCGCGCCTTGGCGGTCTTCGGCGTACCGGCTGCCGACTTGGCTTCCGCCGGTCCGTCATCGGCGCTCGTTCGTGGTCCGGCTTCCGGCAACGGGCTTTCCCATAAGTCCTGTTGGGTGGATGGAGTGCGGCGCGGTGGTCGCGGTGGTGAGGACGAGTCCGCTGACGGGTGCGATTCCGGCACCGGGGAGGACTCCGTTGCCGCCGAGGGCGACAGCGGTGCTGCGGAGGAGCCCGACGCAGGGGAAGGCTGCGGCGCCCCACCGCCCACCGGCGCCGAGAAGAACTGCGGTACCGCGGAAGCCCGCGATGCCGTGGAAGCCTGCGCCGCTGAGGAAGGTCCCGCTGCCGGAGCAGGCTGCTGAGCCGCCACCGGCGCGCCCTCCACGGCCGCTCCCACTCCCGCGCCCGCTCCCGTACGGGATGCCGACCGGAGGACCCTTCGGAACGCGGCGGTGCCCCGTGTGAGGTCGTGGCCGACCGCCACCGCGTCGACCTCCGCCGAGAACCAGCGCTGTCCGCCCTTCTCGGGTGGCTGCTCCCCCTCCCGCAGCCGCAACCGTCCCTGCACGATGAGTGGTTCACCCACCGCCACCGATGCCGCCACGTTGTCGGCGAGCCCACGCCATGACCGGACCGTGTAGAAGCTCGTCTCCCCGTCGGTCCAGCGCTCCTGCGCCTTGTCCCACCGGCGCGAGGTGGCCGCCAGCCGGAACCGCGCCACCGTCACCCCCGCCGCCGTCAGCCGGTGCTCCACCGCCGTCGCGGCATTCCCCACCAGCGTCACCATCGTGTCGTTCATCTGAAACGCCTCCCCCGTGTCCCGCGCTCGCTCCCGTCACCCGCCGCTCGCGCTGCGTTGATCTCATGCTGCACGGGTTCGGCGGGCGCCGCGGCGGCGTGTGGACGGGTGGCCGACTGTGGACAACTCGGCCACCCGGAAGGGTGAGCGGCGGCGGACGCCGAGCGGCCCGCGAGCCGCCCTCAGCCTCACCCGCCCCGCCCCGCCCCGCCCCGCCGCTCCCGTTCCCTGTCCGCGTCACGCGCCCGAGGCCACGGCGTACTGCTCCCGCACCTCGCGATAGCGCAGCAACTCGGCGGCGACCGGCTCCAGCACCCGCGCCCGTCCGCATGCCGCCGCCGCGCTCCGCAACCGCCGCTCGGCGTCCTGCCCGTAGCGCCGGGCCGGTCCACGCGCCACCACCCGGCACACCCACGCCAGCGCCGGCCCGCCCACCGACCCGAGAACCGCGGGCGCCAGCCCCGAGAGCCAGTCCGTCGCCTCGCCCACACCGGTGATCGCACCCAGCAGCCACAGGACACCGACGACCTGGAGCACGGTCAACATCCCCTGGAGCGAGGCGGCCACCGTCCACCAGCGCGGCCGCACGGCCGGTCCGCCCCGGAGGGACTCCTCGGCATCCGCCGCCACCTTGTCGAGCGCCTCCGGCAGCCCGTGGGCGCCTCGGTCCGCCGCCTCCCGCACCGCGTGGGCCCAGGGCGACGGCAGGCCGTGCGCCGCCTCGGCGGCCACCGTACGGACGGCCTGCTCCACCACCGGCCGGGCCGCCGCCCGGCCGTCCACCGCCGACACCTCACCGGCACCGGCCGCAGCCCCGGCGGCGCCCGGTTGCCCGGCTGCCCGCCGCCGCCCCACCAGGCCCCGCCGCGCGCCGCTCCGCCCGGAAGCGGCCAATCCTTCGGTTCCCTCCCCGTTCCACCCGGCCCAGACCCGTCCTGTGCCGTGCCGCCCCGCATCTGCCGTCCCGACGCCCGTACGCCCTCCCGGGCCGGCCCCGCCCCCCGTCATCCCCGACCCGGTCGCCTCCGCCCCGCAACCACGGCCTCCCCACCTGCTCCCCCGCCACCGCCGCATCCGCGACCACGGCGATCCACAGGCGCGCTCCGCGTACCGCAGCCAATCCCGTTCCGCCGCCCGCCCGGTGGCCACCGCCCCGACCGCCTCGGCCAACCGGTCGTCGAACTCCGCACGGGCGTCTTCCGTCAGCCCGACCCGGCTCTGCGCCACATACACCGACCGCAGGCGCTCGGTCGCCGCATCCACGTCCGCCGCCAGCCGCCGGTCCGCCGCGCCCCGTTCCGCGACGAACTGGCCGAGCGCCTCGCGTAGTTCCGCCACGCCCCGGCCGGTCGCCGCGGACAGCGCGAGCACCGCGGCACCGGGCTCCCCGTGTTCGCCGAGCGCCAGTCCGTCCTCGTCCAGGAGCCGCCGCAGATCGTCCACCACCTGGTCGGCGGCGTCCCCGGGCAGCCGGTCCACCTGGTTGAGGACGACGAACATGACCTCGGCGTAGCCCGCCAGCGGCCGCAGATACCGCTCGTGCAGCACCGCGTCCGCGTACTTCTCCGGGTCCACCACCCAGATCACCGCGTCCACCAGCTCCAGCATCCGGTCCACCTGAGCGCGGTGCTCGGTGGCCGAGGAGTCGTGGTCGGGCAGATCGATCAGGATGAGTCCGCGCAGCTCGGAGCTGCCGTCCGCCGGGACGTGCCGACGGTGGACGGGCACCCCCAGCCGGTGCAGCAGCCCGTCCGCGCCCGGCCGGCTGCCCGGCCAGACGCAGGCCACCGGCTCCGCGGTCGTCGGCCGGCGCGGCCCGACCTGTGAACGGTTCGCTCCGGCCAGCGCGTTGAAGAGCGATGACTTACCGCTGCCGGTCGCTCCCGCGATGGCGACGACGGTGTGCTCGCCGGAGAGCCGGTACCGCTCGTCGGCCGTCTCCAGCACCCGGCCCGCCCCCTCCAGCGCCCGCCCCTCCAGCCGGGTCCGGGACAGCGCGATCAACTCCCGCAGCGCGTCCAGCCGCCCACGCAGCCCACCGCCCACGGCCCGCCGCCCCCCGTCCGCGACCCACCGGTACGTGACCCCGTCATCGCTCTCGACCTCGGCCGGCGAACGCGGCTGCACCATCGCCTCCACCCACGCGTCAGCCCGTCCCCCGCCCCGCGTTCGCTCGCTCCGCGCCCGCTCAAGGAGGGACTGCGCGCGATGCGCTTCCGCGGTACGGAATTCCGCAGCCCGGGCGTGCCTGTGGCGCGCCTCCCCGGCCCGCGACGCACCCTCCGCCCGCACACCCGCCTCGGCACGGGCCCCGACCGGCGCACCTACCGCAACGGCGCCCTCCCCCGAGACCTCTGCTCCCATTGGCGGCTCGGTCCGCGACCCCGGCCTGGGCACCCCCGCGTCCCGCGCCCGCCGCGCGATCAACCCGTCATCCCACGTCCGGCCCGCTTCCGTCCCCGCCCGCGGCTCCAGCCCTGCCCCCGGCTCCGGCACCGCTGCCCCCACAGCCACCCCGCTCTCCTGCCGCTCCATCGACACCGCGCCCCCCTGCCCCTCCCGAGACTCCACAGCCCCCACGGACTCCCCAGACCCCACGGCCGCCTCAGAACCCATCGACACCATGTGCTCCACAGGCCTCACAGGCACTACAGGTTCCACGGGCACCGCATGCTCCACGGGCACCGCATGCTCCACGGGCTCCCCACCCCCATCGGCCGCCACCGCCGCACCCACCGCCCCCGGTTCCTCCGCCCTCTCCGCTCCCCTGCCCCCGCGCCACTCCACCGGCGCCACACCTTCCCCTGGCGTCACAGCCCGCGCCCCTCCGCCGGCCTCGCCGGCCCCCGTCCCCCGCCCCGTCGCCCCCGGTCCCGCCCCGGAACCAGCCACATCGGAATCGCTCACCCCGACACCTCCTCCTTCTCCATCACCCTCATCCGCGCCCTCTCCTCCGCCTGCGGCTGCTCCCGCCGCCGCTCCTTCTCCCTCCCCGTCCGGTTTTCCTGCCGCTGCTTCTCCCTCTGCACCACGGACAGCGCGGCGATCAGCTCCGCCTGCTGGTCCAGCGGCACCGTCAGTTGGTCCAGCGGCGCCAGCCGCCGTTCACGCTCACCGTCCAGGGCTCGCTCCAGATAGGTGGCGAGGAGCCTGCCGCCCCGTTCGCAGAGCCGCAGGGCGGTCTGTGCGCCCAACAGGTCGGCGAGGTTCTCGCCCGCCGTACGGGCACGACGGCCGCCGAGCAGCGCGGTGGCCAGCAACGCCGCCGACTCCTCCGGCTCCACCGACCCCGCGCGCTCCCCGGCCTGACCGGCGCGCGCCTCACGGGTCTCCTCTTCGGCCAGCTCCTCCAGGCAGCGCCGCCAGCGCCGGACGATCACACCGAGCCGGCCGCCCGCACCGGCGGCGCCCGCGGCGGCCGTCAGCGAGACCTCACCCGCCGCCGGGTCCCGCCGCCAGGCGGCCGCGGCCCGCTCGTCGGCCTCGTCCACGGCGCAGGTCAGCAGTGAGGTCAGCCCGTCGGTCAGCGCGTCGAGCAGCTCGTCCGACCGGCCGTCGAGGCCATGGTCCCGCCAGTGGGCGCGCGCGTCCCCGGACAGCACCTCACCGGCCGCGACCTCCTGCCGTACCCGCTCAGCGGCCCGCTCGTACGCCTCCTCGACCCGGCCGGCCAGCCGCAGCGCCGCGGCGTGCTGGGCGGCGGCGGCCCCGGCCAGTGCGGGCAGCCGGCTGCGCAGCGAGGCGATCACCCCGGCGGCCGTGCGCTCCGCCGCTGCGGTGCGGGCGACGGGGTCCTGGGCGTGCCGCTCCAGCCAGCCCCGCAGCGCCGCGACGGCCGTGGCGGGCAGCAGCCCGCTGCCGCCGCCGGCCGACTCGGGCAGCTCCGGGATCGTGAACCGCGGGACATGGCCGAGACCGGCGCGCTGGAGGAGTTCGGCGTAGCGCCCGGAGATGTCGGTGGCGATCTGGTGCGGCACCCGGTCCAGCACGGTCACCAGCGTGACGTCGTACTCCTTGGCCGTACGCAGCAGATGCCAGGGCACCGCGTCCGCGTACCGGGCGGCCGTCGTGACCAGCACCCACACGTCCGCCGCGCAGATCAGCTCGGCCGCCAGCTCACGGTTGCGCGCGACCAGGGAGTCGATGTCCGGTGCGTCCAGCAGCGCCAGCCCACTGGGCAACGCCGGATCGGTCTCGATCCGCACCGTCAGCATCCCCGCCTCGCCCCCGCACCCCACGGCGCCGTAGGCCCCCGGGCCGGGCCCCCCGGAAAGCTCCCGAGGCCCCCCGTGCTGGCCGCGGTCCGCACTCTCCCCCCGCGCCATACGGGCGCCCGGCCCACCGGCCGCACCGTCTCCGCCGACCGCCCCGTGGCCGCCCGCCGCCGGACCGCCCGCCCCCTGGCCCCCGAGCCCGTAATCCCCGCGGCCCAGGCCACCGCCCGCCGGGTACTCGTCCTCGCCGCCGTCGTCCTGCTCGGGGACCCACACCCGGGCGAGCTGCGGCAGGACCCGGGTACCGGCGAACCAGTGGAGATCGTCGGGATGGCAGACCAGCACCGGCGTACGCGTCGTCGGCCGCAGCACCCCGGCCTCCGAGACCCGCCGACCCACCAGCGAATTGACCAGCGTGGACTTGCCCGCCCCGGTCGATCCACCGATCACCGCGAGCAGCGGCGCCTGAGGGGAACGGAGGCGGGGAATCACATAGTCGTCGAGCTGGGCGAGCAGCTCGGCCCGGTTGCGCCGGGCCCGGGCAGCGCCCCGAAGTGGCAGTGGGAAGCGTGCGGTGTCGACGCGGTCTCGCAGAACGGACAGTGCGTCGATCAGCCGGGGTCGTACATCCAAGGTCACCACATGCGCAGAATGCCCAATTTCGTTAGGTTTTTGAAGCGTATACCCCCTAGTACGCGCCAAAAGAACCCGCACAGAACGGGATAAGTGGCACGCGAGACACTCGCGGCAAGCGAGGCGCAGGCATAACGAGTGCACAACACCCGCCGCACGAGGCGCCAAAAGCGATGCAGGATTCGTACCTGCCTGCGATTATCGGGACCGCTTCACCGAACCTCCACAACGTGCCACGGAGGTGAAGCAACCGGGACGAGGCACCCGGACCTCTATCCTTGACCGCGGTCCGTGATCCACGTCCACACCCGGCCCCCGTAGCTCAGTGGATAGAGCAGGTGCCTTCTAAGCACTTGGCCGCAGGTTCGAGTCCTGCCGGGGGCGCCATCGCCCGTACTGCGCCCAGCCCTCCCTCGTGGAGGGCTTTTTGCAGGTCAGAGGCGGTTTAGCGGACGCGGCGTGGCGGCTTCGGCAGGACTGGAACGGCTCCCGGCGGCGGGGGCGCCAGTCCGGCTGTCGCCGGGTTTGAACGGCTCTCGGCGGCTGGATCTCCCGAAAACTTCTCGAAGTTTTCCGACGGACCCCTCACAGCTGCGGGCACGGTGGGGAGCCGCCGGTCCTCCACGTCCGCACCTGCTGCGCCACCGCGTGCAGCAGGTGCGGACCTGTTCAAGAGACAGTTCGCCCGGGTGCTGTTCAGCCCGTGTTGCCGCACACCGTGGGCGTCAGGCGGTGGTGCGGGCTGCGGCCAGGTCCAGGGCGATGTCGGTGATCATGTCTTCCTGGCCGCCGACCAGCTTGCGGCGACCGACCTCGATGAGGATGGCGCGGGCGTCGATGCCGTAGTGGCGGGCGGCTGTCTCGGCATGGCGCAGGAAGCTGGAGTACACGCCCGCGTAGCCGAGGGCGAGGGTTTCGCGGTCCACCCGCACCTCGCGGTCCTGGAGGGGGCGTACGACGTCGTCGGCGGCGTCCATCAGAGGGAACAGGTCGCAGCCGTGCTCCCAGTCCATCAGCTCGGCGACCGCGACGAACGCCTCCAGGGGGCAGTTGCCCGCTCCGGCGCCCTGGCCGGCCAGGGAGGCGTCGACGCGGGTGACGCCGTTCTCGACGGCTACGACCGAGTTGGCCACGCCCAGCCCGAGGTTGTGGTGGGCGTGGATGCCCAGCTCGGTGGACGGGTCGAGGACGTCGCGGTAGGCGCGGACGCGGTCGCGTACGCCGTCCATGGTGAGGTGGCCGCCCGAGTCGGTGACGTAGACGCAGTGCGCGCCGTAGGACTCCATCAGCCGGGCCTGATGGGCCAGTTCGGCGGGTTCTGCCAGGTGCGACATCATCAGGAAGCCGGATACGTCCATGCCCAGGTCGCGGGCGGCGGCGATGTGCTGGGCGGAGAGGTCGGCCTCGGTGCAGTGGGTGGCGACGCGCACCGAGCGGATGCCGAGGGCATGCGCGCGGCGCAGGTCGTGCAGGGTGCCGATGCCGGGCAGGAGCAGGGAGGTGGGCACCGCGTCGGTCACGGCGTCGCAGACCGCCTCGATCCACTCCCAGTCTGTGTGGGCGCCGACGCCGTAGGTGATGCTGGAGCCGGCCAGGCCGTCGCCGTGGGCGATCTCGATCGCGGCGACTCCGGCGGCGTCGAGTGCGGCGGCGATGGTGCGGGCCTGTTCGACGCTGTAGCGGTGGCGGACGGCGTGCATACCGTCCCTGAGGGTCACATCCTGCAGGTACAGGGTGTTGGACCGGTGTGCGGTCATGAGGAGACCACCTTCGTGGTGCGGTGGGCGGCCATGCGCTCGGCGGTGCGCAGGGCGGCCGAGGTCATGATGTCGAGGTTGCCGGCGTAGGCGGGCAGGTAGTGGGCGGCGCCCTCCACTTCGAGGAACACCGACACCTTCGCCGCCCGGCCGGACCGGGAGCCGGCCGGCAGGAGGGAGCGCAGTGGGCTGTCGGCGGCGACGTGTTCGAACTGCACCTTCTGCTTGAGGCGGTAGCCGGGTACGTACGCCTGGACGCGTGCGGTCATCTCCTCCACGGAGGCGGTCACCGCGGCCTCGTCGCAGTCGCCGACGAGGCAGTGCACGGTGTCCCGCATGATGAGGGGCGGTTCGGCGGAGTTGAGGACGATGATGGCCTTGCCGCGGGCCGCGCCGCCGACCTCCTCCAGGGCCGATGAGGTGGTCTCGATGAACTCGTCGAGGTTGGCCCGTGTGCCGGGGCCCGCGGAGCGGGAGGAGAGGGAGGCGACGATCTCCGCGTAGTGGACCGGGGTCACGGCCGCGACGGCGGCCACGACGGGGACGGTGGCCTGCCCGCCGCAGGTCACCATGTTGACGTTGGTCGCGTTCAGATGGGCGTCGCCGTTGACCGGCGGCACGACGTACGGGCCGAGCGCGGCGGGGGTGAGGTCGACGACCGTACGGCCCAGTGTGCGCAGCACCTCGTCGTGGCGCTGGTGCGCACCGGCGGAGGTGGCGTCGAAGACGAGGGACACGTCCGCGAACTCGTCCAGCCCGACCAGGCCCTCCAGGCCCTCGTGGGTGGTCGCGACGTTCAGCCGCCGGGCGCGTGCCAGGCCGTCCGAGCCGGGGTCGATGCCGGCCATGGCGGCGATCTCCAGGGAGTCGGAGAGCCGCAGAATTTTGATCATGAGGTCGGTGCCGATGTTGCCCGAGCCGATGACGGCGACCTTCGTGGTCATGCTCCGGTTCCTTCCGTGGCGGAGGCGGCGAACGCGGTGGTGACCGTGCCGAGTCCGTCGATGTGGGCGGTGAACTCGTCGCCTGCGGCGGCGACGGCCATCGGGCCGAGGGCGCCGGTCAGGACGATGTCGCCGGCCCGCAGCGGCTCGCCCAGGCGGGCGAGGGTGGAGGCGAGCCAGAGGGCGGAGGTGAGCGGGCTGCCGAGGCAGTCGGCGCCGGTGCCCTGTGAGACGGTCTCGCCGTTCCTGGTCAGGGTCATCCGTACGCCGCGCAGGTCGGCGCGGTCCAGCGGTACGGGGGTGCCGCCGAGGACGAACAGGCCGCAGGAGGCGTTGTCGGCGACCGTGTCGACGATGCCGATGTCCCAGCCGGCGATCCGGCTGTCGACGATCTCCAGCGCCGGCAGGGCGAACGCCGTTGCCCGCAGCAGGTCGGCAACGGTCGGGTCCCGGTGCGGCAGGTCCGCGCCGAGCACCAGGGCGACCTCCGCCTCGATCTTCGGCTGCACCAGCCGGCCGGGGGCGATCAACTGGCCCTCGGGCACCGCCATGTCGGCGAACAGGGCGCCGAAGTCGGGCTGGTCGACACCGAGCTGGCGTTGCACGGCGGGCGAGGTCAGGCCGATCTTCCGGCCGGCGGGGCGCCGGCCGGCGGCGATGCCCCGCTCGGCGTTCAGGCGCTGCACGGCGTAGGCGGCCTCGATGTCCGCCTCGGGCAGCAGATGACGTACCGGGGGGCACGGGATTCCGGTGCGGGTGGCTTCGTCCAGGACGGCCGCCGCCTCGGCCACCGCACCGGCGGCCTCGTGGGCGTTCACGCTTCGCTCCTGTCGGGAGGGGTGGGAAGGGTCTGCGGGACGGGTCTGCGGGAGGGGCATACGGGTTACCTCCGGAAGGGGGCGGAGCCGGCGCCTGCGCCGCTCAGTGGCGGAACCGTGCTCTCCGGGCGCCCCAGGGAGCGGGCCCCGGCCTGGAACTGGGCGAGTTTGCCGATGATGGTCCGGCCGACCGGGAGGTGCCCCCAGATGCTGATGCCCTGGTGAGTGGTGGGCTCCCAGGTGCTCTCGTCGACGACGACGGGGTTCCAGCCGACCTCCCACTCGAAGCCCGAGGGGGTGCGGGCGTAGTAGGAGAGTTCCTTGTCGTTGGTGTGCTGGCCGACGGACAGGGCCATGTCGAAGCCGAGTTCGTGCACGCGCTGGTAGCTCTGGGCCACGTCGTCGAGGGTGGCGGCCTGGATGTTGAGGTGCTGCACGCGGGTGCGGACCGGGTCGATCGGCAGGCCGCCGCGGGCGGCGGCGATCGCGATGGAGTGGTGGCGTTCGTTGACGCGCAGGAAGCGGATCTTGACTTTGATGCCGCTGATGGTCTCGTCGATGTAGTCGGTCAGGCGGGCGTCGAAGACGGTGTGGAAGTAACGCCGGGTCTCCGCGGGCTTGGTGGAGGTCAGCGCGATGTGCCCCATGCCGCCGTCGCCGGTGACGAAGCCCGAGGCGAGCATGCGCAGGGGCTCGGCCGACTTCACCGGGGTGGTGCAGATCTCCTGTGTGATGCCCTTGGGGCCGGGGAACCGCAGCAGGCGCTCGACGCCGCGCAGGGCTGCCTCCTCGTCGGTGCCGGCGGTGACGGGAACGCCATGGGCGCGGAGGCGGGCCTCGATGCGTTCGAAGGCGGCGTGGTCGTCGAGGTGCCAGCCGGTGGCGACGACGTCCTCGGCGGGGCCGCGCCGGACGAGGAAGCGGCACTCCCGGTCGTCGAGGCGGAAGCGCATCAGGTGGCGGGAGAGGGCATCGTGGTGCATGCCGATGGCGTCGGTGCCGAAGCGGCGCCAGTCGGCGAAGCGGTTGGTCTCGATGACGACGTATCCGAGGCGGACGGCGCCGAAGACCGGCGGGGCGTCGTGCAGGGTCATCGGCGGCCGGCCAGGAAGTCGGCGCACAGGCGGTTGAACAGCTCGGTGCGCTCGTACTGCACCCAGTGCCCGGTGTTGGCGACGAGGTACAGGTCGCAGTTGGGCATGCGGTCGGCCAGCATCCGGCCGCCGGACGGCCGGTTGACCTTGTCCTCCGCGCCCCACAGGACGAGGGTGGGGACCGGCAGTCGGTTCAGGCGCGGGTCGCGGGTGAAGTCCATCTTCCACAAGGTGCGCAGCCCGGCCGGGCGTTGCAGCGGCGGAGAGGCGATCACTTCCGGGTCGATGCTGGCCCGGTAGCGCTCCTCGATGGCGGAGTCCGGGACCTCGGCGGCGTTGAAGACGAGGTAGTTGCGGATGAACCTCTCCAGCTTCAGCCGCGAGGGTCCCTCGCCGGTGTAGTAGGCCAGCAGGTTGTTGAGCCCGGGGGTGGGCAGGGCACGGCTGTTGCCGACCCCGCCGGGGCCCATCAGCACCATGCGGTCGACCCGCTCAGGGGTGTCCAGGGCCAGCCGCAGGGCGCAGGCGCCACCGTAGGAGTTGCCGACCAGATGGGCCTTGTCCAGGCCGAGTGCGTCCAGCAGGCCGCGGATGCCGTCGGCCAGGTAGCCGAAGGGGTCGGCGCGGTCGACACCCTTGCTGCTGCGCCCGTAGCCGGGCAGGTCGGGCACGATGACCCGGTACTCCTTGGCCAGCTCGGCAATGTTGCGGGCGTAGTTGGAGACACCGGAGGCGCCGGGACCGCCGCCGTGCAGCAGCAGCACGGGCGGACCGTCGCCCGCCTCCGCGACGAAGATCTTCTTTCCGCCGATGTCGTAGGTCGTCTCCTGCATCGTCGGCAGGCCGGTCTGCGGGGTCATGGTGTCGGTCCTCACTGGGCGATGTCGCGGTCGGGCGGGGTGCGGCGGCTGTGGCCGGGCCCGCTGGGGTGTCGGGTGTACAGAGGCGGCTGCGCGGACGCAGATGTGGGGTCACCGGGCGAAGGCGGCCGTACGACGGGGGGCCGCCCGGGGCAGCGGGACGCGCTCCCGGGCCGTCCGCTGCCGGGGCCCGGTTGCCGGGGCCCGGTTGCCGGGGCCCGGTTGCCGGGGCCCGGTTGCCGGGGCCCGGTTGCCGGGGCCCGGTTGCCGGGGCCCGGCCGCCGGACTCCGCCGAGGCGGACCGGGCGCGAGACGAGTACGCGGCCTCGCGCTCCGGGACGACGGTCCTGGGGGCGTCCTGCGTGACCCGCACGGAGGCGTGGAACGAGATCGCCGGTGGATCACTGGAAGGCGTACGGGCCGAACCGGCCCCACGCCACGACGGCCGCGAGCGCGAGCAGCACCACATTCACGGCGATCATCTGCGCCTCGCTGCGACGGGCGTGCACGGCCACGGCACCGAGCATGACCAGCACCAGTCCGAGGGCCGCCAAGGGCGCCAGCACCGGCGCGATGCCGAGCGCGGGCGGCAGGACCAGGCCGAGCGCCGCCAGCAGCTCCACGCCCCCGATCAGCTTCACCGTCCCCGCGCTCACGCCCTCGGTCCAGCCCATACCCGAGGCCGCCAGCTTCTGCTTCGGCTGGGACAGCTTCATCGCCCCGGCCGCCAGGAACCCCACGGCGAGCACGCCGGCGAGGACCCACAACAGAACGTTCATCATGATCAACACCTTTCGATGACTTAAATCTTGAAGTGGAGACTAGAGCCCATTCACTTCAAGATGCAAGTCATCCATCAAGTCGATCACTTCACGCGTGAAGCTATACTCGCGAGCATGGAAACCCCGCAGGAACCCCGCTGGCTGGACAATGAGGAAGATCAGGCATGGATTGCGCTCAGCAGCTTGCTGATGCGGCTCCCCGCGGCACTGGACACGCAGCTACAGCGCGACGCCGGCCTGAGTCACTTCGAGTACCAGGTGATGGCCGGGCTGTCCATGGTCCCCGAGCGCACCCTGCGGATGAGCGAGCTCGCCGCGTTCGTGGAGGGTTCCCTCCCCCGGCTGTCCCAGGTCGTCGGACGGCTGGAGAAGCGCGGCTGGGTACGCCGTAACCCCGACCCCGCCGACGGCCGCTACACCGTGGCCACCCTCACCGGCGACGGTTACGACAAGGTGGTCGCCACCGCCCCCGGACACGTGGAGGCCGTGCGCAGCTGCGTCTTCGACGCACTCACCAAGGCACAGGTCCGCCAGCTGACCACGATCGGCCGCCGCGTCGTCGGCGCCATCGACCCCCAACACCCGCTCGTCACCGGAACGCTGGACCGGCTGCGCCCGGAGAAGTAGCAACGAGGCGGCCGATGAGGCGCGGGTGCGGGGGGGGCGCCGGGCGGCCGAGGACGCCCGGCGGCGTCCGGGGTGGTGGCGGCTCACCCGGCGAGGGTGGTGAGTGCCTTCTGTGTGGTCCGGTCGTCGGGGAGGTAGGCCGGCAGGTGGTGGGCCGGCTGGTCGACGGCGGCGAGTTTGACGTAGCGCAGCCGGAGGTCCCCGGCGACCGGGTGCCGGAAATGGCGTACGGCGGGGTGGTACGCCGCGGTCTCCCGGCGGGCGTACCAGCGGGCGGCGTCCGGGTCGGCCAGCAGTTCCCCGGTGATCTCCGCGTAGCGGCCGTCCTCCGGGTGCCGGGCCGCCTCCCCGGCGTGCGAAGCGAGCGGGGGGCCCCGCCCGGGGGGGGGGGGCCCCGGGGGGGGGGGGCCCGGGGGCCCCGCCCCCGGCCCCCGCGCGCCGCCCCCCCCGGGGGGTCCCCCCGGGGGGGCCCGCCGGCGGGGGGCGGGCCCCCCCCCCGGGGGGGGGCGCGGGGGGGCCCCCCGGGGGGGGGGCGGGGCCCCCCGTTCGGCGGGCCGACGGCGTCACGGCCGTCTGCCGAGGGCCTTCGCAGGCCCGGTGGTTCAGCCGCGGGGACGGCCGGTGGCCTGCAGTTCCTTGCCCTCGGCGGTCGCCTTCGCCGCGAGGTGCGGGTTGCGTGCCTTGAGGACGGCCCAGCCGACGGCCAGGCAGACGGCCCAGCCGGCACCGACGTACAGCGAGATGCGGCTCTCCGGGTCGATGGCGATCAGTCCGGTCACCAGGAGCAGGAACGCCACCGCGATCCAGCTGCACACCGTGCCGCCCGGTGCCGGGAAGGACGAGGCGGGCAGGCGGCCGGCGACGACCGCGCGGCGGTAGAGGATGTGGCTGATGAGGATCATCAGCCAGGTCCAGATACCGGCCGCGGTGGCCACCGACGTGACGTAGGCGAAGGCCTTCTCCGGAACGACGTAGTTGAGGATCACGCCGATGCCCATGAGGGCGGCGGAGAGGGTGATGCCGAGGGCCGGGGTCTTGGTGGAGCTCAGCTTGCCGAGGACCTTCGGGGCCTCGGAGTTGGCGGCGAGGTCGCGGAGCATGCGCCCGGTGGAGTACATGCCCGAGTTGCAGGACGACAACGCGGCGGTCAGGACGACGAAGTTGATGATCGCCGCACCGGCCGGGATGCCGATCTTCGCGAAGGCTGCCACGAACGGGCTGACGCCCGGCTGGAACTCCGTCCACTTCACGACCATGAGGATCACGCTGAGCGCACCGACGTAGAAGACGATGATGCGCCACGGCAGCGTGTTGATGGCCTTGGGCAGGGTCTTCTCCGGGTTCTCGGACTCGCCCGCGGTGACACCGACCAGCTCGACGGCCAGGTAGGCGAACATGACGCCCTGGAGGGTCATGAGGCTGGAGCCGATGCCGTTGGGGAAGATCCCGTCGTGGGCCCAGATGTTGGAGACCGCGGCGGCGTCTCCCGCCTGGCTGAAGCCGAAGGTGACGACGCCGAGACCGATCACGATCATGCCGATGAGTGCGGTGACCTTGACCATCGAGAACCAGAACTCGATCTCACCGAAGATCTTCACCGAGATCAGGTTCGCCACGAACAGCACGACCAGGAAGACCAGTGCGGTCACCCATTGCGGGATGTCCGGGAACCAGAAATGTACGTAGATCGCGGCGGCCGTCAGCTCGGCCATGCCGGTGACGACCCACATGAGCCAGTACGTCCAGCCCGTCACGAACCCGAAGAAGGGGCCGAGGAACTCGCGGGCGTACTCCGAGAAAGAACCCGAAACGGGGCGGTACAGAAGCAGCTCACCGAGCGCCCGCATGATGAAGAAGACGATCACGCCGGCGAGGGCGTACATGAGGATGAGGCTGGGCCCGGCCTTCGCGATGTTCGCGCCCGCGCCCAGGAAGAGGCCGACGCCGATGGCGCCGCCGATGGCGATCATCTGGACCTGACGGCTGCCGAGACCGCGCTCGTAGCCCTCTTCCGGTGCCGCGCCCGAGGCTTCGTTGCCGTCGCCGGGGTTCGTGCCGACCTGCGTTGAGGTCATGTGTGGTGCGCCCTTCCGCTCCATGCCGACCCGCGCCACTACGTGGCGACGGATCGGGTCTCGATCCCCCCGGATACTGATGGAGTTGCATGCCGGCGGTGGCCGGCTCAAGCGCCCCCTACGCGGACATGGGTGACGTCCGTCAGGTGGTCGTGAAGATGTACCACGGGCGAATTTCAGCCAGCGTGACGCAGGTCACGGGGCGAATCGCGCAAAACGCTCCAGGCTGGGCAAATTACCGAACGCTGTGACCTAATCGATACCGGGCTCGAGTGAACCCTCGGGAACGCGCCCACGCATTGCCGATGACCCGTCGCGGTCAGTACACGGAATTTGCCGGGAATTGACGTGGTGGAGACCGGCCTCAGCGAGGGATGGAGTGGCGGAGCGTGAGGGTGCGGGTGGGGGTGGTCACCGCCTGCGGGAGTGTCGAGACGTCTTGGTGGTGGCTTGATCCAGTCGATCTACGGCCTCCCGCTGGGCCAGGAAAGCCGGATGAACCAGGCGTAGGCTGACAGAACGCCCTGTGCACCATGTGTGAACGACGGAGTGCGGTGCATGACCGACCCACGCGGCTTCCTCAAGGCTCCCCGGCGGCCCGTTCCGGCGCGGGCCGTCGAGGAGCGGCTGAGCGACTGGCACGAGGTCTACGCGGGGCAGGCGCTGCTGCCGCTGGTCGCCGAGCAGGCGGGGCGGTGCATGGACTGCGGCATACCGTTCTGCCACAGCGGCTGCCCGCTGGGGAACCTCATCCCCGAGTGGAACGCGTACGCGACGCGGGGCAACTGGCGCGCGGCGGCCGAGCGGCTGCACGCGACGAACAACTTTCCCGAGTTCACCGGGCGGCTGTGCCCGGCGCCCTGCGAGGACGCCTGTGTGCTGGCGATCAACGCCGATCCGGTGACGATCAAGAACGTCGAGCAGGCCATCGCCGACCAGAGCTGGGAGCAGGGGTTCGCGCCCCCGCACCCGCCGGAGCGGCTGAGCGGGAAGAGCGTCGGCGTCATCGGCTCCGGGCCCGCGGGGCTGGCGGCCGCGCAGCAGCTGACCCGCATCGGGCACACCGTCGCCGTCTACGAGCGCGCCGACCGGATCGGCGGACTGCTGCGGTACGGCATCCCGGCGTTCAAGCTGGAGAAGCGGTACCTGGACCGCCGGATCGGGCAGATGCGGGCCGAGGGCACCAAGTTCCGTACGGGGGTGGACGTCGGCGGCGCGGTCGACGCCACCGAGCTGGGGCGGCGGCATGACGCGCTCGTGGTGGCCGTCGGGGCCATGGAGCGGCGGGAGCTGCCCGTACCGGGGCGGGAGCTGACCGGCATCCACCAGGCCATGGAGTACCTGACGCTCGCCAACCGGGTCGCGGAGGGCGACCGTGCCGCGTCCCCGGTCACCGCCGAGGGCCGGCATGTGGTGATCGTCGGCGGCGGGGACACCGGCTCGGACTGTCTGGGCACCGCCCTGCGCCAGGGCGCGGCCTCCGTGGTGCAGCTGGACATCAACCCGGAGCCGGGTGACGCCCGGCGCGACACCGAGCCCTGGCCCGTCTGCCCGAAGGTCTACCGGATCTCACACGCGCACGAGGAGGCCCGGGGCCGGGCGGGCACCGATCCGCGGTTCTTCTCCTCCGCCACCCTCCGGTTCGAGGGGGACGCGGCCGGGCGGGTGCGCGCGCTGTGTCTGACCGAGGTGGAGCCGGTGGCCAGGCGGCCGCTGCCGGACACCGAGCGGGTCATCCCGGCGGACCTGGTGCTGATCGCCCTCGGCTTCTCCGGCCCGGAGCGGGACAGCGGACTGAGGGCGCAGCTGGGGCTCACGCTGGACGCCCGGGGGAACTTCGCCCGGGACGACGGGTTCCGGGCGGTGCGGGGTGGCGGCGCCGGGGCGGAACGCGGCCTGGCCGCCGGGGTCTTCGTCGCGGGCGACGCGGGACGGGGGCAGTCCCTGGTGGTCTGGGCCATCGCGGAGGGCCGGGCCGCGGCGGCGGCCACGGACCGCTATCTCACCGGCTCCACCGCGCTCCCGGCGCCGATCGCGGCGACCGACCGGCCGCTGGTGGCCTGACACCTCCCCGGGGGGGCGGTCCCGGCACGTACGGCTCACGCGGATGCGCGGGTGGCGGTGGTTGTGCGCGGTGGGGAGCGGTGGGCGCCGGAGGGGACCGCGGGGGCGCGGAGGGCGGGCGGGTGCGGGGGGCGGGCTTCTGGAGCCCCCTCATGCACCTTTGCTACAGGGCGCAACGCCCAGGCGACGACTTGACTTTGGTCATGGCGATTCAGTCCCGCTTGTTGGGTATTGACTGTCCTGTCCCGTTGTCTCTGGATATGCCAACGTGAATCGTTGGCGGCATGTGCTTGGAGGCGCTCCATGGCCGCCCGACCGCTCGTCGCGCGTCAGACCAACCAGCGGCTGCGGTCGCTCATCCAGGAAGCCTCACTGTCCAACTCCGCCCTCGCCCGCCAGGTGAATGTCCTGGGTGAGGCACAGGGGCTGGATCTGCGGTACGACAAGACCTCCGTGAGCCGGTGGCTGAGCGGTCAGCGGCCGCGCGGCCGGGTGCCGGCCATCATCGCCGAGGCACTGAGCGGCAAACTCGGCCGCACGGTCTCGACGGAGGAGATCGGCATGGCCAACGGCAACAGCGTGACCTGCGGGGTCGGCCTCCACTTCGCGGCCACGGTGGAGGACGCACTGGAACAGGTCCGTGAACTATGGCACATGGACGCCGAGTCCAGGGGGCTTTTGTCGCGTTCCGCCATGACCGCCTCCGCTCTGGTCGAGCCCAGCAGGGACTGGCTGATCAGTTCCCCGGACCCGCAGGTGGCACGCGCCTGGCGGGTGGGGCCACGGGTGGGGGCGACCGACGTGGAGCTGGTCCGGACGACCACCCAGGCGCTGGCCGAACTCGACCACCGGGTCGGCAGCGGATACGTCCGGCCGGTCGTCGTCTCCTGCCTCAGCAGTGTGCTGTCCGGTCTGATGGACGGGAGTTACGGGGAGGCCACCGGGCGTCAGCTGTTCGCCGCGGCCGCCCGGCTGACGGAACTCGCCGGCTACACCGCCCTGGACATCGGGCAGCCGGGCCTGGCGCAGCGGTACTACATCCAGGCGCTGCGGCTCGCGCAGTCCGCGGACGACCGGTGCTACGGCGGCTATGTGCTGGCGGCCGGACTGAGTCATCTCGCCGTCGGCGCCGGCTGCTCCCGGGAGGCGGTGCAGCTCGCCCGTGCCGCGCAGGAGGGCACCCGGGGGCTGGCCCCGCTGGCCGCGCAGGCCATGTTCTACGCCACCGAGGCCCGCGGCTACGCGATGCTCGGGGACGCCCGGATGTGCAAGATGCTGGCGGACAAGGCCTCCGAGGCGATGGCGCACGTGGTGCCGGGGGACGGCCCCGACTGGATCGCCCACTTCGACCGCGCCTATCTGGCCGACGAACTGGCGCACTGCTACCGGGACCTGAAGCAGCCCCGGCCGGCCGCCCGGCGGGCCGAGGAGGCGCTCGCCCGGCATCCGCGGACCCGGGTGCGGCGCCGGGCCATCGATCTGCTGCTGCTGGCCACCGTCCTGGCACAGGCCGGTGACGTCGAGGAGGCGTGCCGGGCCGCCACCCAGGCGGTGGCGCTGCTCGGCAGGATGAGGTCGGCGCTCGGCGAGCGGTATCTCCAGCACTTCAGGGACGAGGTGCGGCCCTTCGGCGACACGGCACCGGTGCGCGAGTTCGACGCCCTGGTGCAGGAGAGCGGCGTGCGGGTGCCCTCGTGACGCCCGTCCGGCGCCGGACGGGCCGGCGGGCGGGGTGCGGGGGCACCGACGGCCGGCGGGCCCGTACCGTCCCGCGGGGAGGGGGTGCGGAGCCGGAGCCCACCGGACCGTCGGCGGCGGGGAGTCACCCGCGAGGGGTGCAGCGGCGGAGGGGTGCCGGTCGCCGGTGGCGCTCCGGTCCGCCGCTCGGGGTGTTCCGTCGTGCGGGGCCCGCGTGCCTGCCGCGGACCCCGCGTCGTCGGGTTCCGTTCCGTGCGGCCGGCCGCCGGGACCGGCCCCGGGGAGCCGCGTTACGGCGCCACACCGTGCGGGACGCCGGCCGCCAGCGGCACCGATGCCCACACGGTGCAGCCGCTGTCCGCCTCGATCCTGCGGCCCCATCGCGCGGAGGACTTGTCGACCAGCTCCAGGCCGCGGCCGTGCTCCTGTGCCGGGCCGGGACGGCGCATCCGGGGCACCGACGGTGTCCCCCCGCGGTCGTGCACCTCCAGGTGCAGATGGTTGTCCGCTCTCCCCATCCGGCAGGTGATACGGGTTCCGGCGGAATACTGAAGAGCGTTGGTGAACAGTTCCGACAGGATCAACAGCACCAGATAGCGTGTGTCCTCGTCGTCTATGTGCTGTCCGTCGAGCCAGGAGCGCGCCAGGCTCCGGCAGACGGGTACGGCACGTTTCAGCGCCGGCAGCCGCAGCACCACGCGTTGCGCGGAACCCCAGCAGTCAGCGGGAACCAGAGAGTTTCTTTCCTGGGGCCAGCCGGCGATATGCCGGGCGGTTATGGTGACTTCGGCCGAATGCATTGTGGTGGGTAACATGACTACCCCTTTCGTACCTGCCTCATGGACGCCGATGCCGGTATCGCCACATGAAGCACGCCGCGCCATCGCTCGATCCGTCGTGGCGGCCTGGGGAGTTCGCCGCGCCTCCGGTGTGCACCGGGCCGCTTCCGTCCTCTTCCCGTCTCTATTCAAGCAGCGCCTCAGGACGCCCGGGAAGGCGTACGGTGCAGCAGTGGGAGCGGCCGGGGATTTCACCGACGCGAAATACTATGACCATAAAAAAACCGTTGCGCATTATGCGCCGATGCCATTGACGAAAATGGCCGGCGGCTGCGCCGGAAAGGAATGCGGCGGGAATGCGGAAGAAATGCTACCGCTTCTTCCGTGCCGTGAACAGACGGACGCCCGGCGGGCTTTGCTGCCCGCCGGGCGTGATGTGCCCCCGTTGACCGGGGGGTTACGGTGCCGTCAGTTCCAGGCCCAGCTGCTCGGCGATACCGGCGGCGAGGGCGACGAGCGTCGGATGCTCCCAGACGAAGTTCCGCGGCAGGCTGAGGCCGAAGGAACGGTCGATGCGGGCCCGCAGCTCCATGGCCAGCAGGGAGTCGAACCCCAGGGATTTCAGCGGGGTCTGCGGGTCGAGCGAGCTCTTGCCCATCCGCAGGACGTCACGGACGTGGTCCGCCAGATGCTCCTCCAGCGCCGCCCTGCGGGCCAGGCCGGGCGGCAGGGCGGCGAGCCGGGCCCGCATGTCCTCGGCTCCGTCGGCCGCCGGGGCCTGCTCCGCCGGGGGCGCGTCGCCGGTCAGCCCGCTGAAGAAGGGCAGATGACGGCCCGCGGGCGGCAGCCAGGTGTCCGGCGGCCCGGGGAGCACCCCGGTCTGCACCCGCCGGTGTGCCAGCAGCGTCCGGAACGCCGCCAGCCCCTGGTCCGTGGGGATGGTGCGGTAGCCGCGGCGGCTGAAGTCCGTGGCGACCCCGATCTCGCCCCACGGGCCCCAGTTGACGGCCAGGGTCGGCATGCCCTGCCCGGAGCGCCAGGCCGCGAACCCGTCGAGCCAGGAGTTCGCCGCGGCGTAGGAGCCCTGGCCGGGGTTGCCCAGCAGCGAGGCCATCGAGGAGAACACCGCGAACCAGTCCAGCGGGTGCTCCGCGGTGGCCCGGTGGAGCTGCCAGGCGCCGTCGACCTTCGGCATCCAGACCCGTTCCAGCTGGTCGTCGGCGACGTTGGCGATCACCGCGTCGTCCAGCACCATGGCGCAGTGCACCACTCCGTGCAGCCGGAACCCGTCGGCCACCGCGGTGGACACCAGCCGCTCCGCGACGTCCGGATCGGCGATGTCGCCGAGGACCACGGACACCTTGGTGGTCTGGCCGATCACCGTGGCGAGCGTCTGCGCGGCCTCGGGGTCCGGTGCGGAGCGGCCGTTGAGCACCAGATGGCCGGCGCCGTGGGCCGCGAGCCACTTCGCCGTGGCCAGGCCCAGACCGCGCAGCCCGCCGGTGACGATGTAGGCCCCGCCCTCCTGTACGGGCATGTCCATGTCGGGCAGGACCGCGGGGGCCTCCCCGCTGTCGGGCACCGTCAGCACCAGCTTGCCGACATGGCCGGCGCCGGCCATGGTGCGGAAGGCCGTGGTGGCCTCCGACAGCGGGTACTCCGTGCAGTGCAGGGGCTTGAGCCGGCCGTCCTCGAACGCGGCGAGGACCTCCTGCCACACCGTGGCGAAGGTGTCCGGACGGTTGCGCCGCAGCTCGATCAGGTCGACCGTGCTCAGGGTGACGTTGTGCCGCAGCGGCAGCATGCCCAGCGGGGCGTCCGCCAGGATGTCGCGGACCCCCAGCTCCACGAAACGGCCGAACGGGCGCAGGGTCTCCAGGCCCGTCCGGATGGCCGCCCCGGACAGCGAGTTGAGGACCACGTCCACGCCTTCGCCGTGCGTCGCCTCGCGGGTGCGTTCACCGAACTCCAGGGTGCGGGAGTCCATGACGTGGCGGATGCCCATGCCCCGCAGGTAGCGGCGCTTGTCCTCGCTGCCGGCCGTGGCCAGCACCTCGGCGCCCAGCATGCGGGCCACCGCGATCGCCGCCATACCGGTGCCGCCGGTGGCCGAGTGGATCAGCACCCGCTCCCCGGCGGAGAGCCGGGCCACCGAGCGCAGCGCGTACCAGGCGGTCAGGAAGGCGATCGGCAGCCCGGCGGCGACCGCCGGTTCGATGCCGAACGGGACGGGCGCCACCGCGTCGGCGGGCACGGTCAGGAACGACCCGAACGCGCCGCCCCGCAGATCGACCGCGATCACCTCGTCGCCGGCCTGCAGGCGCTCCACGCCGTCGCCGACCGCGCTGACCACTCCGGCGCACTCGAAGCCGATGCGGTAGCGGACGTCGGTCTCACCGGGGAGCAGGCCCATGGCCGTGAGCACGTCGCGGAAGTTCAGGCCGGCGGCGGTGACCCGCACCTCGACCTCGCCGGGCCGGGGCGCGCGCCGTTCGGTGACGGCGTACTCCAGGCTCGACAGATCGCCCAGGCGGCCGGCGCGCAGCCGGAACCCGTCCGTGCCGTACCGGACCGTGCACGTGGTGGCCGCCTCGTCCTGCCCGCCGCTGGGTGCGGCGTGCTCCAGGCGGGCCACGTACCGGCCGCCGGGGCGCAGCACGACCTCGTCGTCGTCCGCGTCGGCCAGCAGTTCCAGGGAGACCTCCTCGGGGTCGGCGTCGTGCGGGTCTGCGTCCACCAGTACCGGCCGGATCTCGGGGTGTTCCAGGGCGGCGACCCGCAGCAGTCCGCGCAGGGCGCTCTGGCCGAGGTCGACCGCGTCGCCCGGCGTCAGGGCGCGGGCCCCGCGGGTGACGACGTACAGCCGGGGCGCGTCCGAGGTGGCGGTGAGCGCCTGGAGGGTGCCGAGCAGCCGGCGGGTGCGCCGCAGGGACTGCTCGGTGGGCGCCCCGCCGTCCTCGGGCCCGCACACCAGCACCACCCCGCGCGGGGATTCGAGGGCGGCGCTCAGCCGCCCGGTGAGGGCGTCGCGGAAGGCGGCGAGGGTGCCGTCGTCCAGCGGCCGGTCCCAGACGGCGGTGCGGGCGCAGCGGGTGCGCAGCGCGGCGGCCAGCGCCTGCGCCGAGCCGTCCGCCTCGCCCACGATCATCCAGCTGCCCGGGGCGTGGCCGCCGTCGGGCGCCGCCCAGGGGGTGGCGCGCCAGCCGATCTCCAGCAGCCAGTCGTCGACCGCCGGGGTGCCGCGGGCGGCCGCGCGCCGTGCGAAGCGCAGACCGTTGACGACGAGCACCACGGCGCCGCTGTCGTCCAGGAGGCGCACGTTCGCCACGATGGCTTCCGCGGTGATCTCGCTGACATGGGCGTGGCAGTACACGGCGCTCGCCGGGTCACCGATGAGGCGCAGCGCCTGCATGCCCACCGGCAGCACCAGCGCCTGGTCCTCCTCGTTGATCAGCGGCGCCACCGCGAGCTGGGCGCAGACGTCGAGGAGGACGGGGTGCACCGGCAGCCCGGGGGGCGGGCTGCTCGCCTCGCGCGGCACGCCGACCTCGGCCCAGAAACTGTCGTTGTGGCGGCCGGCGTTCAGCCGGCGGACACCGGTGAAGGCCGGGCCGTGCTCCAGGCCGCGCCGGCGCAGACCGGCGTAGAGGTCGGCCGGGTCGACGGACAGCGGATGGCGCAGGCTCATGTCCTCGACGGATCTGGGCCGCAGCTCGGGCCGCACGCTCAGCCGGTGCAGCACCGCCTCCGCCTGCGGCTCCCACTCGCCGTCCTCGTTGCGGGCGAGGATCTGGCACTGGGCCCGGTCCGGCGCGGTCATCGTGACGACGGTGGAGACCTCGGTGTCCTGCTCCAGCCGCAGCAGCTGCTTGAACTGGACGTCGGTGACCTCCACTTCGTGCGGTGCCGCGCCGAAGACCTCGCAGGCCACCGAGAGGGCCAGCCCGCAGTGCGCCGCACCGGGGAAGACGGCGTTGCCGTGCACCCGGTGGTCGGCCATCCAGGGCAGCGCGCCGGTGCCGGCGTCGGCGCGCCAGCAGTGGCGCACGGGTTCGCCCGGGAACTCGGTGTGGTGACCGGGCAGTTGGGCCCGGGGCGCCACGGCGGCGGCCGCCGGCTGCGGGGCGTCGGCCCAGTGGTGGCGCCGGTCGAAGGTGACGGTGGGCGCGTCCACCAGCGCGCCCTCGGCGTAGAGGTGCCGCCAGTTCACCGGCACCCCGGCGCAGTGCAGCGCGGCGAGCTGGGTGCGCAGCGTGGACTGGTCGTCCTCGTCGCGGCGCAGGGTGGGCAGGACGACGGGGTCGGTGACGAGACCGGCCAGGCTGCCGGCCACGGAGTGGGTGACGACGGGGTGCGGTGAGACCTCGACGTAGACCACGTGCCGGTCGGCCGCCGCGGCGGCCACCGCCTCGGCGAACCGCACCGGGCGGCGCAGGTTGTCGCACCAGTAGTCGGCGTCGAAGGACGGGGTCTCCCCCGGGTCGACGACCGTCGAGTAGAACGGCACCTTGGGCTGCCGGGGCGCGAGTCCGGCCAGCGCCGAGCGCAGCGCCGGCAGCACCGGGTCCACCAGCGGGCAGTGCGAGGCGACGTCCACCGCGATCGGGAACACCGGGATCTTCCGGGCCTCCCAGGCGGCGGCCAGCCGGCTCACCTCCGTGGTCCGCCCGGCGACGACGGTGGAGTCGGGCGCCGAGAGGACGGCGACGGACACCGTGCCCGCGCTGTCGGCGAGTTCCCCGCGCACCGTGTCGGCGTCCAGGCCGACGCTGAGCATGCTGCCGCTGCCGGCGATGTCGCTCAGCAGTCCGGAGCGCCGGCAGATCACCCGGACGCCGTCGGCCAGGGTCAGCGCCCCGGCCACCACCGCCGCCGCGACCTCGCCCATGGAGTGGCCGATCACCGCGGCGGGTTCGATGCCGTACGAGCGCCAGGTGGCGGCGAGGGCGACCTGGAGGGCGAACAGCACCGGCTGTACCGTGCCGCAGCCCTGGACGGTCTTCCCCTGCCGCACCACATCGAGCACGGACACCTCGCTCTGCGCGCCGATCAGCTCGTCGAGCTCGGTCAGGGCGTCGAGGAAGGCCGGTTCGGCCTTCAGCAGCCCGCGTCCCATGCCGGGCCACTGGGAGCCCTGCCCGGAGAACACCCACACCGGCTGCCGCTCGACCGCGGCGCCCACGGCGCCGGTCACCACCGCCGGGTGCCGCTCCCCGGACGCGAACGCCCGCAGCGAGCCGATGAGTTCCTGGCGCGCGGCGGTCACCACGCCCATCCGCCCGCGGCCGCCGCAGCGCCGCAGCGCCAGGGTGTGCGCGATGTCGCGGAGCGGCACGGTGGCGCCGTCGCCCTCCATCCAGTCCGCGAGCCGGGTGGCCGCGGCCGGCAGGACGTCCGGGGAGCCGGCCGACACCAGGAAGACGTCGGCGGCCGACGGAGCCGGCCGGCCGGTGTCCTGGCTCCGTGCGGGCCGCGGCTCCGGGGCCTGTTCGAGCACGACGTGGGCGTTGGTCCCGGAGAAGCCGAAGGAGGAGACCGCGGCCAGCCGGGTGGCCGTGCGCAGCGGCCACGCGGTCAGTTCGGTGGGGACGAAGAAGCGGGTGCCCCCGGGGGTGATGGCCGGGTTCCAGCGCCGGAAGTGCAGGTTGGCCGGGATGATGCCGCGCTGGAGGCACAGCACGCTCTTGATCAGCCCGGTGACCCCGGCGGCCGGTTCCAGGTGCCCCACGTTGGTCTTCACCGACGTCAGGGCGCAGCGGCCCGGTCCGTAGCCGTAGACCTCGGCGAGGCTGGCGAACTCGATGGGGTCGCCCACGGGGGTGCCGGTGCCGTGCGTCTCGACCATGCCCACGTCGCGCGGGTCGACCCCGGCCTGGGCGAGGGCGTCCAGGTAGAGGGCCCGCTGGGCGGTCACCGACGGTGCGGCGAGGCCTTCGGACGAGCCGTCCTGGTTCGTGGCCGAGCCGCGCAGCACGGCCAGTACCCGGTCGCCGTCCCGCAGCGCGTCGGAGAGGCGCTTGAGCACGACCACGCCGCAGCCCTCGCCGCGTACGAACCCGTCGGCGTCGGCGTCGAAGGTCCGGCAGCGGCCGCCGGCCGACAGCATGCCCATGCGGTCGAAGGACCGGGTGATACGCGGCTGGAAGCTCAGGGTGACGCCGCCGGCGAGCGCGACCTCGCACTCGCCGGCGTCCAGGGCCCGGCGGGCCATGTGCACCGCCACCAGGGAGGAGGAGCAGGCGGTGTCCAGCGCCACGCACGGTCCGTGCAGACCGAGCAGGTAGGAGATCCGGCCGGCCGCCACACAGTGCCCGTTGGTGAGGATCGACCCCTCCAGCTCCTGGGGCTGACCCGCCAGTTGGTCCATGTAGTCGCTGTAGCTGATGCCGGCGAAGACGCCCGTGCGGGTGCCGTTCATCCGGTCCGGGGGGAGGCCGGCGTGTTCCAGGGCCTCCCAGGTGACCTCCAGCAGCAGGCGGTGCTGGGGGTCCAGGACGTCGGCCTCCCCGCCCGCGACACCGAAGAAGGCGGCGTCGAAGCCGGTCACCTCGCGTAGATAGCCGCCCTGACGGGGCGTCGGTGCCCGGCTCCCCGGACCGGGGGAGCCCTCGGGAACCAGGCGCCGGCGCTCCGCGGGCATCTCGCCGACCGCGTCGCGCCCGTCGGCCAGCAGCCGCCACAGGGCGGCGGGCGAATCGGTGTCTCCGGGGAGCCGGCAGCCCATGCCGATCACGGCGACGGGCTCGGTCCCGGGGGTGGGATGTGATTCGGGGGTCGAGTGTGTCTCGGGGGTGGGTTGTGTCTCGGGGGTGGGTTGTGTCTCGGCTGGCGAGCCGTGCTTGTCGTTGCTCATCGGGGCTCCGTACGTGGGGAGGTGATCTGCCCGTGGTCACACGGCTTCCGGGCTGCCGAGGAGGATGGCGTTCTTCACGCCGCCGACCTGGTAGTTGAAGCTCAGCGCGTAGTCGAAGTCGAGCGGGCGGGGCCGCACGCCGGGGACGGGGTCGAAGGGGAGCCCGTCGGCCGGCTGCTCGCAGTTGGCGGTGGGGCAGACCTGCCCCCGCTCCATCATCATCAGCGTCATGGCGACGCCCAGGCAGCCGGCCGGTGCCCCGTTGTGGCCGAAGCAGCCCTCCTGGGACGTGACCAGCACCTCGCTGTCGGGCCCGTACAGCTCCCGGATGGCGGCCGCCTCGAAGGCGGTGACGACGATGTTGCCGTCGCTGCCGCCGTGGACGTACGGCACGTCCTCGATCCGCCACCGGTCGCCGAGGCAGCGGCGGACGGCGGTGACCAGCTCGGCGCCGGTCTCGTCGGACGCGAGGGGGTTGGCCAGTCCGTCGCGGGTCATGGCGGTGGCCAGCACCTGGCCGTAGGTGTGCGCACCGCGCCGGGCGGCGTGCTCACGGCTCTCCATGATCACCGTGGCGGCGCCCTCGCCGTGGTTGATGCAGTCCGCCCGCCGGTCGTAGGGGCGCATGAGGGAGCTGAAGGACGGCAGCAGCTCCGGCATGCCGGTGGTGCGCAGGTCGTCGTAGGTCTGCTGGGCGCCGCTCAGCAGCCGCTGGATGTTCTGGATGAGGTGGACGTTGAAGACGTCGACGCCGGTCACCACCGCGACCTCGACCTCGCCCTGGGCGATCATCCGCCGGGCGTTGCCGACCTGCACGGCGGACGAGGCACAGCCGCACGAGACCGTGAAGCAGGGGCCGTTGGACTGGGTCAGTGCCGCCTGGACCAGGGCCACGTCGGAGGGTGTCACGGCCTGTTCGGCCGCGACGAACAGCTCCATGGCGTCCGGTGCGCTGGTCTTGCCGGGGTCGGCGCCGAGCACCGACAGGTAGCTGTCGATGTTGGCGTCGACGCCGCCGCGCCCCACCAGGATCGCGGCCTCGCTCAGCGCACCGCCGTGGAAGGACAGTCCGGCGTCGGTGGTGGCCTCCGCCATGGACACCAGGCCGAAACGGTGCGCCGAGGTGTAGTGGCGGGAGAAGAACGGCGGCACATCCGGGAGGCGTTCGTCGAACATCTCCTGGGTGAGCTCGACCGAGCCGTAGTAGACCTCGTCGCGCTTGAGGCAGGACCGTCCGTTGGAGATCACCGACCACATGTCGTCGGCGGTGAACACCGGCTCGCGCTGGCCGGGCAGACAGAATCCGACGCCGGTCACCATCACGTCCCGGTTCGTGTGGCGTTCCCCGGAGCTTCCATTCCGTTGGTTCATGACAGAACTCCGTCCCTCAGGCGGTTCAACATGTTCGTTCTCCTCTGCACTTCGCTTTCTTCTGCGGGGCGCACAACGCCTACTCGGCGATTCGTGTGCGGTAACACCAGCGATAGACCGGGATCTGCTGACCGCCCAGATCCGCGTATTCGCCGTAGAATTCGAAACGTTCGTACCCGTTGCCCCGCAGGAGCCTTATCGGATCGCCCGCGTCGTCACGCATGTGCTGCGGCAGGGCATTTCCCTCAGGCCCGTCGACGAGGATCACCATTCTTCTTTTCGCCATACTGTTCTCCGGTGTTTCTGTCGCAGTGGGTTGTGTGGGGGGCAGGCTTCAGAGGTGAGGTGGGGGGACCCGGGTGCAGATCACTGCGGGACCGGTTACGGCGAAGTGACAACTGCCGGACCGGTCTTGACTGATGGCGCGGCGACGGCGACTCCGAGGTCGTCGTCGGCGGTACGGGCGCGGTGTGCACGGTGACCTATTGCGGTCCCGGCGGCGCCCGGGGCAGGCTGCGGGTGATGGCCCGCTCAGGCCTTGTTACTGAATTCCGCCGCGGCGGGCACGGCGGGAACAGGTGCCGATGACACGGGCGGCGGTCACCGGCACACTTCCGGTCCTGACGGAGCGGCCCGTTCCGCACGGCGCCCCATTCCCTTTCGGCGAGGCGGAGATGAAGAACTCCATATCCTCGGTCACGGCGCTGCCGCCGCCTGTACACGGAAAGGGGAGCCGTTCACCGCACGCGGCGGGGCCGGCCGGTAGGGGCCGTTCGCCGGCGCCGGGGACCAGGTCGACCCGGGCCGCCGCGGCGGTGCGGACATGCCGGGCGGATTCCCCGCGGACGGGGAGGGGGAACCGTCCCGCCGGGGAATCCGCAGTGGTGGTGCGCCGGCGTACGGCAGCGGAGCCGCTGCCGGCCGGCGGGGTGTGGAGCGGGTGGGTACGGTGCGGGGCCGGCGCCGAGGGGGTGGCGCCGGACGCGGGTGCCGGGCCGGCCGCGGCGGGGAGCGCGGCGTTCGCATCCGGCATCGGGATCGGGAGACGCAGGTCACCGGCGTACCGGTGGGGTTCTGGTGCGCCCGCGGTGCGGGCTGGGATCAAGGCCTCTGCGCCGTTGAGCCGGCGAATGGTGGGAATGGTTCGCATGACGCCCCCTGATCCGAATGTGGGGGCCGATCAGCCGGTGCCGAGGTGCCGGCACCGGCTGACGGATCCAAAACCCTCTACCGGGGACGCCCATACGGCATCTCGGTCTGACCGCAACCAGGCGCTGGGCCGGGCCAACGGGTAGGCCAGGTGCCGCTCCCCGGAGAGGATGGGCGGCCCACCGGTTGGATGCGACTAGTTATCCATGCGGCTCGGCGGGCTACAACAGTCAACCGATAAGGCCACCCGTTCGGAGCAGCGCGAAAAGCGGAATCCCGTACCAACTTGCGCAATGGCCTGAGGAGATGCCTTTATTCCACTCATGACTGATGCAGCGTTGGATTGCTCACTGTGCCGGCTTGATCGCGATGCAGAACCGCGCGCAGCAGCAAGCTCGCCGCTTGTCATTTGTGTGTGTGGAACACAGCGGGAACCGACGCGCTGGCAATAGCCGACCGCCGCCGGCCGCCGCTGACAGTGACAATGGAAGTCACTTCGACTTCGGCAAAGCCCATGCCGTCTCCGCATCTTCCGTCGGCCTTGAGCGAGTTGGAGGTGCGTCCGCAATTCTCCCGTACCGGTGAGTGATCCACGGGAGACCGCCGGCGCGGACCGTGTGCGGTGGAGCCCGGCCTTTTCCGGCCCCGGCCAACTGCCGTTCTTCTTCCGCGGCAAGCGGCGCGGCCACCTGCCCGCCGCCGGCCGGCAGCTCTTCACACCGTCCCCCGGCACGATGTGGTCACGATTCCCCGGATTCGGTTTCCCGCTCATGAGCGCATCGCGCCGCCAGAGCGCATCGCGCCACCAGATCCGTCGGACGAATAACTCCCAGCAGACAAGGGTGATTCGATGATGAACGATAACGCCGGATGCCGGATTCCGCCCGGCACCGACACCCGCACGATGTCACTCGCCGCCTACGGGGAGCGGCGGTGGGCGGCCGCGATGCACGGCCTGGAGACCCTGACCATGTCGCCCTACCAGGCCGGTTGGCGGCTGCGGGTCGTCCCCAGCATCGGGCACGTCCTCGTGCACCAGGTCACCCGCCGGGTCGTCAACCGCGCGCTGCACTGCTGGATCGCCGACGAGTGCGGGCTGTCGACGGTGAAGAACAGCCTCGCCGTCCTCGTCCGGGTCCTGGAACAGGCCGTCCGGGACGGGGTGCTGGACGCCAATCCGGCGCGGGTGGCCGGCTGGCAGCAGGAGTACCAGCGCGCCCAGGCGGAGCGCACCGCTCCGCGGTCGCTGGCACTGCCCGACCCGGAGGCCCTGGAGCGGCTGGCGGCCGCCCTCGTCCAGCGGTCGTCCGACGGCTACGAGGGGTGGGGCGACATCGTCCGGTTCGCCGCCTGGACCGGTACCCGCTTCAGCGAGGTGTCCGCCCTGCAGGCCCAGGACATCGACCCGAGCACCTGGACCTGGCAGGTCCAGCACTTCACGGTGTCCGAGCCGGAGGGGCTGCACGACCGCCCGTGCAGAGGCAGACACCACCGGGTGGTGCCGCTGCGGCCCGCCGCGCGGGAGCTGGCGGCCGGGCGGCTGGAGACGGCCCGGCACACGCCCCCGGCCCGGCTGTTCACCGGCCCCCGCCGGAGCCGGTTCACCGCCGCGGCGCTGCGGGACGCGACCCACTGGGACGACGTGGTGGACGAGCTCGGCCATGAGTATCTCCGGCGCCAGGACCTGCGCCACACGGGCCTGACATGGATGGCGGACGCCGGGCTGCCGCTGCCGCTGCTGTGCGGCGCCGCCGGGCGGCCCCCGCAGGACACCCGGCGGTATCTGCCCCCTGACGGGCACCGCCGCCCCGCGGAGAGCCAGGGGAAGCCACCGGCGAGTTCGGCCCCCGCCCGGCGTACGGGCGGGGGCCGAACCGTTTTCCTGCGCCCCCCTACGGAGTGACGGTGCCGGGCCGCCCGGCCGGGTCCGGCCCGCGCCGGCGCGGGCGGTGGACCTCAGGTGCCGGGAGCCGGGCCGTCATCCGGGGGTGCGGGCCGTCACGCCTTGCGGGTGAACGTCCGCGTGGGCGGTGCCGGACGTGGTCCGGACGGTCAGCTGCCCACGGGAGGCAGCACCAGGTAGGTGTAGCCGCCCGGGACGGTCGCGGTGCCGCCCGGAGTGGTCACCACCACCGGCACGTTGCCTCCGCCGGGGGCGCCGGCCGGAACGACACCGAACAGGACCGACCCGGTGGGGTCGGTGCCCAGCACGGTGGCCGCGTTGCCGCCGATGGTGACGGTGCCGCCCTGGAGGTTCGAGCCGATGATGGCGAACGGCGTACCGCCCGCGACCGGACCCGCGGTGGGTGTGATGGCCGCCGCCACCGGCACGGCCGGCGCCAGATAGACGTAGGACGCCGGGTTGCTGGTACCGGAGGCGGTGGTGACGGTGACCTGGACGGTGCCCGCGGCGTGCGCCGGGGCCACGACCGTGACGGTCAGGCCCAGCGGGTCCTGTCCGACGATGGTCGCCGACGTCCCTCCGAAGAGGACGCTGGTGGCACCGCCGAGGCCGAGACCGACCAGCTGCACGGTGTTGCCGCCCGCGGTCGGCCCGGTGGCCGGTACCACCCCGAGCAGCAACGGGCCGATCGCGAGCGGGAAGCCCGGCAGCGACGGAAGTGTGGGTGTAGACATGAATGTCCTCCTGCTGTGTGAGCGCGTCGCCCGGCCCGCTCGTGACTGGTGTGGCGCACGAGCCGGAATCCGAGCACTTGGCAGCAGCCGGCCGCACAGGAGGACGACGCGGGCGGGCGCTCAGCGGCCGGACTCACACCTGGGCGGTGCGGGGGCCGTCACGCTCCTGGCCGTCCTTCACAGCCCTGCAGCGAAGAGGACTGGTGGGCGGGCCGACTACCGAAGCCCGAGGGGGATGGACGGCCACCGACCAGGCCTCTCCAGTAACCCAGAAGAGTTGACGCCGGGCAATCGCGTTGACACCGGTGCACCCGATCGGCCCAGCGCACACTGGCGGGGCTTCACCACGCCGCCGGCCCGGGGGACCGCTCCGCGTGGGCTTTCGCGGTCGCCGCGACCGAGGCCGGATAGTCCTCCAGCGTGATCGCCGCGGAGAGGTCATGCCCCCGCTCCAGCATGGCGGTGACGGCGGAAGGGGTGTTCAGGGCGGTGTTACGGGCGTCGATCGCCTCCTGGGTGGCGGGGGCGAAGAACTCACCGGCGCCGCGGCCGCCTTCCTGGCAGGGAGTGGTGTAGGGGCGCATCTTCGCTTCGTAGCGGGCGAAGGCGGTGCGGTGGTCGGCGCTGGCCAGGGCGAGTTCACCGGCGAGGACATAGGCGCCGACCAGCGCCGCGCCGGTGCCCATCCCGCCGAGCGTGGCGCCGTACGCGGCGTCGCCGAGGAGCGCGATGCGGCCCGTGGACCACTGCGGCAGATCGGCGCGGCTGAGGGCGTCGAGGTAGAGGTCCCCGGCCTTCCACAGGGTGCCGATGAGCTCCGGTATCCGCCAGCCGGCTCCTTCGAAGGCGCGGGCTATCGCCTCCTTCTGGGACCTGCTGTCCCGCCGGTCGTAAGGGAGTTGCTCCTCCGAGGCGAAGACGCAGAAGGCTTCGCCGGTGTAGCCCGGCTCGGCGGCCCGGCGGGGCAGACGGCCGACCGTCGCCAGCCGCCCCGGTTCGCCGTAACCGACCGGGCGGGCGCCGAGGTCACCGGCCTCCGCCGGCAGGTCCCACGCGGCGAAGTGGTAGCCGAGGTGGCTGACGAACCGCTCCTCGGGGCCGAAGGCGAGCCGGCGCACGGTGGAGTGCAGGCCGTCGGCGCCGATCACGAGGCCGACGGTGCGCGGTGCGCCCCGCTCGAAGGTGGCGTGGACACCGTCGGCGGTCTCGGTGAGGGAGGTGAGGGAGTCGCCGAAGACGTACTCGGGGGCGACGCCCGGACAGGGACCGGTGCCGGGCGGGGTGAGGCTGTGCGCGTGCAGGAGGCGGGACAGCTCCGAGCGGAGTATCTCGATGTCCCCGGCGGCGAACTCGGGCGGCAGCGTGGCGAGTTCGCGGCCCTGCCCGTCGATGAAGCTCAGCGGAGCGCCGGGACCGGTGACGCGCCGCCGGACGGCGTCCAGGAGGCCCATGTGTTCCAGGACCGTCCGGTGTGCCGCGCCGCGGAAGTCGACCGCGAAGCCGCCGCCGCGCAGGGCGGGGGCCACCTCGACCACGGTCGTCCGGAAGCCGTAGCGGCCGAGCCAGTAGGCCAGGGCCGGGCCGGCCACGCTGGCGCCGGAGATCAGAACTTCCGGCCGGGACCCGGCCGTTCGCTCGCCCCGCCCCCGGCCCGGCCGGTCCGCACCCGGACACCCCGCTGTCGTTCCGTACCTCATCGCACGCTCCCCCGTCGATCGGTCGTACTGACACCAGAAACTGTATCCGACGGACACTGTTCTGTGTACCCCGGACACAGTTTTAGGATGCGGGGATGGCGGGAGACGACGGGAAGCGCAGTGTGTTCGGGGATCAGGCGGGCAGTGTCGAGCTGCTGTGGGGCGGCCGCGAGCGGCCCAGCCGGGGTCCCAGGCCGGCGCTGAGCCTGGAGCGGATCACGTCCACGGCCATCGGCCTCGCCGACACCGGCGGCCTCGGGGCGGTCTCCATGCAACGGATCGCGGCCGAGCTGGACTTCACCAAGATGTCCTTGTACCGCTACGTCCCGGGGAAGAGCGAGCTGGTCGCGCTGATGATCGACCGGGCGATGGGGGAACCGCCGAGCGCACCCCCGCCGGACGCCGCCGGCCGGGGCGACGACGCGCCGTGGCGGAGCGCGCTACGGGCCTGGGCGCACGCACTGGCGGCCGTCTACCACCGGCACCCCTGGCTGCTGGGCGCGGCCGTCGGCCCCCGGGTCATGGGCCCGATGGAACTCGGCTGGACCGAACGCGCCCTCGCCGCGCTCACGGACACCGGCCTGACCGGCGCCGAGCAGCTCGACGCCGTGGTCGTGGTGAGCGGCCACATCCAGGCCATCGCCCAGGTCTCGGCCTCGATGGGGCTGGGCAGCGCCCGAGCGAAGGAGCCCGAGCAGGTCATGAGCGCGGCGCTGAACGAACTGCTGGCCGGCCGCGCCGACCGCTTTCCCGCGGTCGCCGCGGCCGTCGCGGCCACGGATGCCGACCCCGCCTCCCAGGACCGGGCCGGGGAGTTCGGCCTGGAGCGCATCCTGGACGGGCTGGCGGCCTATATGAGCCGGGCGCGGAGCGCCTCCTAGGCCCCCGCCCCCGGCAGCGTCTGCAGCCAGTCGAGCAGCAGGTGGTTGACCTCCTCGGGGCGTTCCTGCTGGACCCAGTGGCCGCAGCCGTCGAGGATGTGGGACGCGGACAGGCCGGGGAGGGTGTGCGGGAAGGCCTTGATGGCGTCGGCCATCCAGTTGGTGGGGGCGTCGTGCTCCCCGCCGATGAAGAGCGACGGCTGCCTGATCGGGGCCCCGTCCCAGGCGGCGAGATCCTCCCAGTCCCGGTCGACGTTGCGGTAGCGGTTGAGGCCGCCGGTCAGGCCGGTGCGCTCGAACTCGCCCGCGTAGAAGTCGAGATCGGCCTCGGTGAGCCAGGGCAGCGGCAGGGGGAGCTTCTCGGGGAAGCGGTCGGAGAGCTTTCCGCCCGGGGCGACCGAGAAGCTGCCGACGTGGTCCCGGCCCGCCCCGGAGGGCGCGGCGTCCCGCTTGGCGTCGCCCGAGGCCACGACGTAGAACCCGGCGATCCAGTCGCGGACACCGGGCTCGATCTCCGCCTCCGCCCGGCCCGGCTCCTGGAAGTAGTTGATGTAGAACTCGCCCCCGCCGCCGAGCCGCGCGAAGCCCTCGGTGGGCCGGACGCCGCCACGCGGCGCGTAGGGCACGCTCAGCAGCGCCACGGCGGTGAAGACATCGGGCCGCAGCAGCGCCGAGTTGGCGGCGATGGGCGAGCCCCAGTCGTGGCCCACGATGGTCGCGGTCTCCTCACCGAGGGCGCGCACCACCGCGACGTTGTCGGCGACATGGGCGAGCATCCGGTAGGCCGCCACGTCGCGGGGCTTGGAGGAACGCCCGTAGCCCCGTACGTCGATGGCGACGGCTCGGTAGCCCGCGGCGGCGAGCGCCGGGAGCTGGTGGCGCCAGGAGTACCAGGACTCGGGGAAGCCGTGGACCATCAGGACGAGGGGGCCGCTGCCCTGCTCCACGAGGTGGATGCGGCCGCCGGGGACCTCGACCGTGCGGTGGACCGCCTCCGGCAGCGGGCCGGCCGGCGGCTGCGGAACCGCGGCGGGGGAAGTGGGCGGCGTGGACGGCGTCTTGGCGGACTGCGGCATGCATCCTCCTCGGGGAGTGCGGCGCCGCCGGTGGTGGCGGTGCCTGCGGGCGGCGGCCACGGGCGGGCCCGGTCCGGCGCGGCCCGCGGTCCCCGCGACCGCTCCCCCACGATCGTGGCGGCACCCCACCGCGCGCGAGGTTTTTTGCCGGGACGGCAAACCGGCCGGACGCGGGACCCGCGCCCACGGCCTCTCCCTACAACCGCACCGTGCGCCTCGGTTGTTCCTTCGCGCCCGTCAACAGGCCGTGCAGGGAGGCGAACTCGTCGACGCACTTGGCGGTGCCGTTGACCACGCAGTCCAGGGGCTCGTCGGCGACCCGGACCGGGACGCCCATCTCCTGGCGCAGCCTGCGGTCCAGGCCGCGCAGCAGGGCGCCGCCGCCGGTGAGGGCGATCCCGTGCTCGACGATGTCGCCGGAGAGCTCCGGGGGGCAGTCGTCGAGGGTGCGGTGGACGGCGCGGACGATCGCGTCGACCGGCTCGGCCAGCGCCTCGCGGATCTCCTCCTCGGTGATCTCCTGGACGCGGGGCAGGCCGTTGACGTGGTCGCGGCCGCGGACCGTGTAGGAGGACGGGCGCTCGGGCTCGCCGTCCTCGTCGACGTCGACCGGCGTCCAGACCGCCGAACCGATCGCGATCTTGATGTCCTCGGCGGTGCGCTCGCCGATGTCCAGGGAGTGCTTCTTCTTGATGTAGGCGCTGACGGCGGTGTCCATGGCGTCCCCGGCGACCCGTACGGACTGGGCGGTGACCAGCCCGCCCATGGAGACGACGGCGACCTCGGTCGTGCCGCCGCCGATGTCCACCACCATGCAGCCGACCGGCTCGTCCACCGGGAGACCGGCACCGATCGCGGCGGCCATCGGCTCCTCGATGAGGTGCACCTCGCGGGCGCCGGCGCCCCGGGCGGAGTCGATGACCGCGCGCCGCTCGACGCCCGTGATGCCGGAGGGGACGCAGATGACGAGCCGCGGCCGGGAGAAACGGCGGCTGGGCAGGGCCTTCTTCATCAGGGCGCGGAGCATCTGCTCGGCGGCATCGAAGTCGGCGATGACACCTTCGCGCAGGGGACGCATCGCGGTGATCCCGGAGGGGGTGCGGCCGATGGTGCGCTTGGCGTCCAGGCCCACGGCGATCACCTCGCCGGCGGCGTTGACCGCGACGACGGACGGCTCGTTCAGCACCACGCCCTTGCCGCGGGCGTACACCAGGGTGTTGGCGGTGCCGAGGTCGATGCCTATGTCATACGTACCGGACGAAGTGCTGGACGCCATGGGGGGATCGTGTGCTCTCTCGCGACGGGGTGGGTTCCTGGGGCATTGCGCTGCAGACAACCCCATGGGCCACCAATGGTGTTCATTGTGCGCAATTGTTAAGACTACTGGGGGCCTCTGATGGTTCCCCTCCGTGCCTTCCCTCCTTCACCGGCCGCCATTCTCCTGCGCGCCGGACGCCGCCGCGCCGTCCGTGTCCGGCTCCCCGGCCAGTGCCCCGGCCAGGTCGTCGAGCGCGTCGAGGAGCAGGTCCGCGACGCGCAGGGCGACACCGCGGTTCTCGTCCTCCGCGTCCCACCTCTCCCATACGGCCCGCAACTCGCTCCAGTTCAGTTCGCCCCGTTCCCGGACCGCCCGGGTGGCCTCCTCCAGGGAGGCGCGCAGCTCGAAGGCGAAGGCGGTGGCGCCCGGTGAGGACGCGGCGTCCCGTTCGGGGAGGTGGACCTCCAGGATCATGGTCACCCGGCCCATCGTGGCGAGCGCGGTACTGGCCGCCTTCGCCGAGGTGAGGGAGAGCCCCCGGTGGCGCACGGGCTCCTTCTCGGCCCGTGCCTCGCTCTCCTCCCAGGCGGCGCGGGCGGCACGGGAGTCCAGCAGGGCGTCGCGGACCTGCCGGGGGCGGCGCTCGG
This sequence comes from Streptomyces sp. NPDC048612, assembly GCF_043199295.1. NCBI lineage: Bacteria > Bacillati > Actinomycetota > Actinomycetes > Kitasatosporales > Streptomycetaceae > Streptomyces > Streptomyces sp. NPDC048612. The sequence continues at coordinate 7,004 of NZ_JBICVV010000015.1, read as the reverse complement.
CGGGCGTGGCGTAGAGGTCGAAGACGGCCAGCGCGTACGCCCCGTTGGCGGCCAGCCACTCGGCGAGGCGGTCGCGGAGCTTGGGGGTCTCCCAGGCGGGGAACAGCGCGTACGACAGCATCGCGAGCAGCCCGCCGAGGAGGGTCAGCACGACGCGTTCCTGGACGGTCTGCTCCCAGCCGGCGCCGGCGATGCCGAGCAGGAAGACGACATAGGCGGCCACACACGCCGAGGTCACCGAGAAGCCGGTGCGCATCAGCAGGTACATCAGCGCGACACAGACCACGGCCAGTCCGGCGCTGACGTACGTCCCCGGATGCGCCACGGCCATCAGCGCCCCCGCGATGCCGACGCCGACGAGGGTGCCGGTGAAACGGGCGATGCCGCGGGAGTAGGTCTGCGCGAAGTCGGGGCGCATCACCATGACGGAGGCCAGCGGCGCCCAGTAGCCGTGGCCGAACGGCAGCGCGGTGCCCAGCAGATAGCCCGCGGCGGCGACCGCGGCGACACGGAGGGCGTGCCGGAAGATGTGCGAGGTCCAGCGCGCCTCGCGGTGCAGGGCCCGCAGCGCGCCCGGCACCAACTTGGGGACGCTGGGGCGCAGCAGATGGCCGCGTTCGGACGCGGTGGTGGGGCGGGTGGCCTCGACCGGCTCGTCGGTGAGTTCGACGGCGTCGGCGAGCAGGGAGATCAGCCGGTAGGCGGAGCGGCGGGCGGCCCCGTGGAGCATCGGGCCGGTCGCGGGGACTTCGAGGGTGGCCATCGCCTCGGGCGGCAGCCGGACCGGGCGGGCGTGCCGTACGGCGTGGGCGACGGCGTCCAGGACGGTGGCGGCGGCGCCCAGCAGGTCGCGGGCCCGGTCGCGTTCGGGCCCTTCCAGCGGGGCGCCGACGACCGGGTCGGCGAGGGAGGCGAGGACCGGGCGGACGCGTTCGGCCAGGCCGCGGGGGCCGTGCAGCTGGACGGGGCGGCGCCGGGCCTGACGCGGGGTCACCGCGGAGGCGAGCCGGGCGTCCATCAGCGGCGCCGGGTCGAACGGGGCGACCGGGTCCTGTCGCAGCCGCCGGGCGTAGTCGGCTTCGGCGGCCAGCGCGTCGGCGAGCGCGTCGCGCTGGACGCCCCAGGGGCGGACCGGGAAGACCACGATGAGGGTCGCCTGGACGACACCGCCGAAGAAGATCAGGGCGGCGTGTTCCGCCGCGCCGAGGACGGAGGTCGGCAGGGTGACGGTGACCAGCATGATCGCCACGGTCTGGGTGCCGGCCAGCCCGGAGACCGGGCCGATCGCCCAGGCCATGCCCGCCAGGAAGGTCCAGCCGGCCAGCAGCAGGACGAAGGCGACGACATGGGCGGCGGCCAGGTAGCCGAGGAAGGTGGAGACCGCCAGCGCGCCGGCGACGGCGAGTGCGAGCACCGGGCGCGGCCGCATGCTGCGCTGGAAGGTGACGATGCCGGACGAGAACGCGCCGAAGGCGGAGGAGACCGCCAGCGCCGGGTCACCGAGCCACAGGCACAGCCCGATGACGATGGCGACGCCGGCCGAGCCGCGGATCGCGATCAGCGGGGTGAGCTTGGTCCGCTCGATGGTCAGCCCCGAGCGGGCGGCCTCCTTGAGCGCACGCGACCAGGTCATAGCGAGAGGATACGGCGCCGGAGCCGAGGGTTCCGGAAAGCTCCGGGCGGGCTCCAAGATCCCGCGCTCCGACCCCTGCGCCGGGAAAATCCCGGTAAAGCAGCCTTCCCGCTCCACGGGGAACACCCCAGGTCACGAAGGGGATGCCGGGATTCCGGGCGGCCGGTGCGAGGAAGCCGACACCGCCACGGGGAAACCGGCGGACGCTCCTCTTCCTCTTGCTCGGCAGCCGGGACCGGTCCCGGCCGTCCGGCAAGGAGAAAGACCCGTGCACAGAGCCCTGTTCCGCCCGGTGACCGCGCTGCTCGCCCTGACCGTCCTCGCCACCACGGCCGGCTGCGGCACCGGCGCCTCCCGGGCCTCCGCCCCCGTACGCTTCGGCAGCACCCAGGCGGACGCCGCGCTCGGGGCCGGCCCGCCGGGGAAGCGCTCGCTGGTGCAGTGGCCCACGAAGCCCATCGGCTTCGAGGAGGAGAGCCGGGTCGGCGGAGCCGGCCGGAACACCCCGATAGGGGTGACCACCCTGCACGGCCCCAAGTCGGGCTTCACCGGCCGGGTCTGGGTCTGGGCGCCGCCGGAGTACTACGAGAAGCGGAACGCGCACAAGGGCTTCCCGGTGATGGAGGCGCTGCCCGGCTCCCACGGCTACCCCGCCAACTACTGGACCGGCCCCGGCCTCAAGCTGCAGGAGAACCTCGCCCGCTGGTCGGGGAACGGCAGCAGCCTGCCGTTCATCGTCGTCATGCCGGTGCTCAACCCCGACGACAAGCAGTACCACGACGGCAGCGACATACCCGGCCGGCCGAAGATCGGCACCTGGCTCAGCCAGGACGTGCCCGACCTCGTACGGCAGAACTTCCGCACCCTCAGGACCCGCGACGCCTGGGCGATCATGGGCTCCTCGTCGGGCGGGTTCGCGGCGCTGAAGAACGTCCTCCAGCACCCGGACACGTTCAAGGTCGCGATACCCAACGGGCCGGACATCGTGCCCGACTCACCCCTGTGGAAGGGGCATGCCGACGCGGAGCGGGAGAACAACCCCGAGGTGCTGGCCCGGCGCCTGATAGCGCGCGGCGGACCCGACGTCTATCTGGCGTTCCAGGACGGCTCCCGGGAGCACACGGTGCTGCCGAAGGTACGGAGGTTCCTCGCACGCTACGGGCACGGCCCGGTGCACACCCGGCTCCAGATAGTGCCGGGCGGCACCCACAGCGCGGCGACCTATGTGCGGGGCCTCGGCGAGGGCACGATGCGCTGGGTCAGCGCCCACATGCAGGGGCCCACCGCCTGACGGGACCGGCCCCCGCGGCCCACGGCCCGGCGCCCCGCCGTCACGACACCACGTCCTTGCGCGCGAACCCCCGGAACGCCAGCGCGCACAGCACCAGCGCGTACGCCACCGAGACCGACGCCCCCTGGATCATCCCGGACCACTCCAGCCGGGGCTGCAGGGCGTCCGCCCAGGAGTACTGCCAGTGCGCCGGCAGCACGTTCCGCCAGGCGCCCAGGGCGGTGACCTGGTCGAGGACGTTGCCGACGATGGTCAGCCCGACGGCGCCGCCGACCGCGCCCAGCGGCGCGTCGGTCACCGTCGACAGCCAGAACGCCAGGGCCGCGGTGACCAGCTGGCTGACGAAGACATAGCCGACCACGACCGCCAGCCGCGGCACCGTCTCGCCCGCGGACAGCGCGCCGCCGGCGGGCAGTTGCAGCGGCCCCCAGCCGTACGCGGCGCTGCCCACGGCCAGCGCGACCAGCGGCAGCAGCAGCATCGCGGCGGCGCTGAACGCCAGCCCGACGGTGAGCTTGCTCAGCAGCAGCCGGGCCCGCGGCACCGGCGCGGCGAGCAGATAGCGCAGCGAGGACCAGCTCGCCTCGGACGCGACCGTGTCACCGCAGAACAGCGCCACCGGCACCACCAGCAGGAAGCCCGCGGAGACGAACAGCGCGGTGGCGGCGAAGTTGCCGCCGGACGCGGTGGCGGTGTCCATCAGCGTGACCCGGCCCCGGCCGGCCGGGTCGCCGCCGATCGCGAACGCCGCCACCAGCAAGAACGGCAGCAGCGTCAGCACGGCGGCGATCACCAGCGTGCGGCGGCGCAGCAGTTGGCGGCGGGCCTCGACGCGCAGCGGGAGGGTGCGGCGCGGGCGGTAGCCCGGCGCCCGTCCCGTGGTGGTCGCGGTCATCGGTCCCCTCCGATCAGGGTGAGGAAGGCGTCCTCCAGGCGGCGGTGCGGGCCGACGCGGTCCACCGGGACCTCCAGCCGGAGGAGTTCGGCGAGCAGATGGGGCGTGCCGAGGCCGTCGAGCCGTACGAGCAGACCGCCCTCGGCGCGTACGGCCGAGGCGACGCCCGGCAGCGCGGCCACCTTCTCCACCACGGCGTCGCCGACCTCCTCGGCGACCCCGATCAGCAGGGTGTCGCCGGAGCCGGTGATCTCGTCGACCGGGCCGGACCGCACCAGCCGGCCGCGGTCCATGACGACCAGATGGGTACAGCTCTGCTCTACCTCGGACAGCAGGTGGCTGGAGACGATGACGGTGCGTCCGGCGGCGGCGTAGCGGATCATCACGTCCCGCATCTCCCGGATCTGCGGCGGGTCGAGGCCGTTCGTCGGCTCGTCGAGGATCAGCAGGTCCGGCAGTCCGAGCATCGCCTGGGCCAGGGCGAGACGCTGGCGCATGCCCTGGGAGTAGGTGCGCACGGCGCGTTGCAGGGCGTCGCCGAGTCCGGCGATCTCCAGTGCCTCGTCGAGGTGCGCGTCGGCGGCCGGCCGGCCGGTGGCCTGCCAGTACAGGTCGAGGTTGGCGCGGCCGGACAGATGCGGCAGGAAGCCGGGGCCCTCCACGAACGCGCCGACCCGCGACAGCACCGGGGCGCCCGGCCGGACGGCCTGCCCGAAGATCCTGATCTCGCCCTCGTCGGGGGTGATCAGCCCCATCAGCATCCGCAGGGTGGTGGTCTTGCCGGCGCCGTTGGGCCCCAGCAGCCCCAGCACCTGCCCCTTCTCGACGCGGAAGGACAACTCCCGTACGGCATACCGGTCGGTGGACTTCGCGTACCGCTTGCTCAGGTCGCTGATCTGCAGCGGGACCTCGGCGAGCGCCGGGTCGGGCGCGGGTGCCGCGGTCCGGCGGCGGGCGGTGAGCAGCAGCAGCGCGGCGAGAACCGCGGCCCCGGCGGGCAGCGCCCAGGTCCAGGCGGGCAGCGGGGCGGCGGCGCCGCGCACCGCGGGCGCGGTGGGCACGTCGAGGGCGCCGTCCGGCAGGGAGACGGTGAAGGAGGCGGGTTCGGCCGGTGAGGCGTAGCCGAGGTCGGTGGCGGAGAGCACCAGCCGCATCCGGTGCCCGGCCGCGAACTCGTGGTCGACGGCGGGCATCCGCAGCCGCACGGTCCGGCCGTGCCGGGCGTCCTCGATCCGGTACGGGGTGACGAGCTGGGACGGCAGCACCTGGCGGCGGCCGTCCGGGGCGACGTCGTAGACCTTGGCGAAGAACACCGCGTCCCGGGTCTCGGACCGGACGTGGACGGTGGCGGTGGGGCGGCCGGTGAGATGGACGGGGGTGCGCAGCGGCGCCGACTCGAAGCGGGCGTACTGGCCGGGGAAGTCCAGGGACAGCCCGCCGGCGCCGAGCGAGGAGAGGTTGCCGAGCGCGCCGACCCCGGGCACCGCGGAGATCGCCGGCGGTCCGGCGCCGGGCGGGTTGCTGAAGGTCTGGGTGCGGCCGGCCAGCCGGACCCGCCGGGGGTCGTGGTCCAGTCCGGGGTAGCGGTCGGCGCTCGCCCCGCCCAGCCGCACCGCGCCGTTGGTGGAGTCCACTCCCCCGCTGCGGCTGATGCGGAATCCGGGCCCGGTCCCGGCGTGCTCGTCGCCCTTGAGGTAGCGGTCGAACCAGGCCTCGGTGCGTCCCTCCAGGCGGGCGGTCTCCCGGTCCCCGCCGTCGTGGCCGCCGGCGATCCAGTCCATGGCGGCCGGTGGCCCGTTCTCGCGGAGCTTCTTGTACAGCGCGTCGGACTGGTCGAGGGTGAACAGCGAGTCGGTCTGGCCCTGCATGATCAGGGTCGGCACCTTGATGCGGTCACCGACGGCGGCCGGGCTGCGGTCCGCCAGGAGCCTGCGGGCCGCGGCGTCCGGCGCGCCCTTGACGGCGACCCGCTCGTACATCCGGCACAGCGCGGGCTCGAAGCGCCCGCAGCCCCCGGACGTGGTGGGCGCCCCGCCCGCGGAGCCGGTGGGGGCGCCCGCCGAGCCGGTGGTGAAGAAGATCCCGGCCCACAGCTTCTTGAACACGCCGTGCGGGAAGAGGGCGTCGGCGAGGTTCCAGTAGGTGATCTGCGGGGCGATCGCGTCGATCCGCCGGTCGTGGCCGGCCGCCAGCAGCGAGATCGCCCCGCCGTAGGAGCCGCCGGCCATCCCCACCCGGGGGTCACCGTCCTTGTCGAGCCGCACCTCGGGGCGCCCGGCCAGCCAGTCGACCAGCCGGCGGACGTCGGCGACCTCACCGTCCGGGTCGTTCAGCCCGATCTTGCCGGTGGACTTCCCGAAGCCGCGCGCCGACCAGGTCAGCACGGCGTAGCCGTCCCGGGCCAGCCGCTCGGCCTGGGGGCGGAGCTCGGCCTTGCTGGCGCCGAAGCCGTGGGCGAGCAGCACCGCGGGCCGCCGCCCGGCGGAGTCCCCGGCGGTGAAGAAGGAGGTGTCGATCCGTACCTTCTCCGGGCTGCCGGGCCGGTCCGGCATGGTCATCAGCCGGTCCGTGCGGTGGACGGCGGGCGCGGCGTCCGAGGAGGCGGCCGCCCAGGTGCCGCCTCCTATGAGGACGGCCAGCGCGCCCGCGGCGGCGTACCAGCGCCGGCCGCGCGGTCGGATACCTCGGAGATCCATACGTGAATCCTAGGGAGGGTCCGCCGCGGGACGCCGGTACCCCGGGCGGAACCCGGTGGCCTCCCCGGGGAGTAGGGTGCGCCCGCCCGCTACCACGGACGCGGTACGGGGCGGGGGTACGGAAGCCGCAGTCCGGACCGCTGCCCCCGGGGCGTACCCGGCCGGGCAGGAGGGCGTACGCACCCGGCGCACGGCTGCGGACGGGCCCGGCCCCTACAGCGGGAGGACGACCCGCATCACCAGCCCGCCGCCCTCCCGCGGCCGCGCCGTGATCGTCCCGTCATGCGCCCGCACCACCGACCGCACGATCGACAACCCCAGCCCCACACCCTTGTCACTACCGGTCCGCTCCGTCCGCAACCGCCGGAACGGCTCAAACAGATTCTCCACCTCGTACGCCGGCACCACCGGCCCCGTATTCGCCACCACCAACACCGCACACCCCGCCTGCGCCTCGGTCACCACCTCCACCCAACCCCCCTCCACCAC
>NZ_JBICVV010000014.1:133002-205527 GCF_043199295.1 Streptomyces sp. NPDC048612 | reverse complement strand
CTGCCCGGCGAAACCCTGAGGTGTCGGCGCACCTCCGGACTGCCAGCTCGGCGGACGCTCGCTGATCGGACTGGGAATTGTCAGACAGCCCCTAGCCGTAACGAGCCTTCCAACGGTCCACGGCCGGCAGCGATAGGTACCGAGCGCGCACCTACAGAATCCGCGGGTACGCAACGAGGCGCGGCCCATAGCCGCCAACGCGCCGCGCCCCCAAGGCGATCGGGTCGATCAGAACAACCCGTGCCACATCTGCTCGACGATCACCGACCACCAGTTGCCCGGGTCGTCCAGGGCCGTCGCGTCGATGGCGACGAGCTGCTCCTGGAAGTCGGCGACGGCGCTGCCCGCCATGACGGGGTCGAGCGCGATCATCTCCTCGCGTGTGGTGTGCAGGAGCGCGAGGGAGCGGGCGAAGGCGGACACCGAGGCGTTGACGCGGCGGCCCGCGGCGCTTTCCGGGGTGACGGCCCAGAGCTGGCCGACCGGCTCGCCCTCCAGATCGGACCCCGTGCACTGGACGGTGATCAGAGCGACCCCGTCGGTGCCGATCCTGACGTGCCCCTCTAGGAACGCGAGGGAGGCGGCGCTCGCCTGGGAGCCGACTTCGCGCAGATGCGCGGCGGCATTGCCGAACAGGCCACCCGGCAGCTCCGCCTCCGGGGTGTCGGCCGTGAAGAAGAACGGGATGTCGGTCGGCAGCCCGGCCCAGGTCAGCGTGGCCTTGGCGGCCTCGGGGAGCGGGGTGCGTGCCAGGTCGTCGGCGTCGTAGCGGCGTACGTCGTCAGCGCCGAAGGCCTCCGTCAGCGCGTGGCCCAGGGCGACATCGCGGAGCGGCTCGGCCGGCTCGACGTCGGTCGGCACCGGCGCGCGGTGCGGCCGTGGCGGCGGCTGCTGTCCCGCGATCTGGTGCATCATCTCGACGTGCTGGAGCAGCCCGGCGATCGCCTCGGCGCGCTGCTCTGCCCGCAGGCCGTACTCCTGCGTGCAGGAGAACCGGGCGTTGGGGTAGACACTGCCGAGTAGCTTGCCCGGGTACCCGCCGGGGAGCTGGCTGGAGCTGAGGTCGGTGTGGATCGCGACCACGTTCTGCGCGGGGACACCGAGGCTGTCCATCTCCACCAGGGCCTGGTACTCGGAGTGCGGCTCACCGGGGGCGGAGTTCTTGACGAGGCTGGTCTCCTCGCCGGTGCGCGGGTCGACGTAGGTGAGGACCGTGGTGTTGCCGGGGCCGGTGACCGGCGGCTGCGCGGGCGGCGCGGCCTCCTCGCCGCCGCCGTGCTTCTGCTGGTACATCCGCACGACCTCCTCGACCGGCACGGACGGCCAGGTACTCAGCTCGCCGGTGCGGCGGTCGACCACACCGCAGGAGTGGCCGATCGTGGCCGGCGGCCGGCGCTTGCCCGTGACCGGGTCACGCTCGACCGGCGGGGCCGCGGCCCACACCACCCAGCCCAGATCGAACTCCTGCATCCGCACCTCACGGTGCTCTTGTCCCTCGGGGTTGAGCCACCCCTCGGCGGTCGCGAGCGCCTGCTCCTGGCTGATCACGGGAACTCCCATCGAGTCTTCGGGCGGACGGGGCGGGTGCGGCCGGGGCCGGTGCCGGGCGCGCTCCGCGGCCCTCGTCCGAGTGGGCCTGAGTGCAGGCGGTCTGATACGGGCGCCTTCGAAAGGCTTGGGGGCTTCGGGCCTCGGCCCTGTGAGCCTAACGGTCGGCGGTGCGGGGGTGGGTGGGTGTCAGGCGGTCGGGTGGGCAACGGGCCCGGGGGCTTGCGGAGCCTGGGCGGCGGCTTCCGGCGTGGGCTCGGGGGCCTGTGCGGGCCCGGGGGCCTGTGCGGGCTCGGGCTCGGCCGCCCGGGGGGCGGGTACGGAGCCGCGAGCGGTCGTGGCACGGGGCTGCGCCGGGCGGATCTGCAGCGCCTTCACACCGCTTTCCGTGGCAACGAGGAGGATGCCGTCGGGGGAGAGGTCGGTTCCCGTGAAGGGCGTGGCGGAGATCAGGGCCGTGACGAGCTGTGCGTCGCCCTGCTGCTCGCCGCGATGCCAGACGCGTACATAGTCGGCGCCGCGGCTGAACCCGAGCGGCCCCGTGGCGCGCTCGTCCTCCGAGGGGCGCAGGATCTGGGCCGGGTCGGCATCGATGGCGGCGCCGGTGGCGAGGTCCTGCACCAGCACGGCGCGGGCCTCGGGATCGTCGGCCTTCAACGGGGTCGAACCCGGGGTGCCCTGAGGCACCGCGCTGACGGCGACCGCGAGCGGGGCCGGCTCCGGCTGCTCCTGCTGCGCGGCAGCCTCCGCGGCGCTGCCCGACGCGGCCGCGGACGGGAGCAGCGTGCCGACGGTCACGGCGTCGGCCCCGGCGACCGGCACGCTCCACAGGGTGTGCCAGGGAAGCCCGGGTACCGTGCGGCGCAACACATCCGCGTACTCCGGCAGTCCGTCTTCGACGAACGCGGTCTCCAGGAGTGCCGCTCGAAGAAGGGCGGGCGCCTGGGTGCGGGTGAGCAGCGGTGCCGTCCGCAGATACGTACGCGCCGGTGCGTCCAGCTGCTCCGGGGGTACGGACTCCACCGCGGCGCGCAACCGCACCGGCTCGGCGTGGGCGAACAGGCCGGGGTCGGTGAGGAGCCGGGGGAGCAGACCGGCCTCCAGGGTGTGTCCCGCGAGGTGATCGCGAACGTACGCCCCGGCCTTCGCCCAGTCCTGATCGGGCACGGCCTCCAGCAACTCCATGGCGATACGCGTCTGAGCGCCCGGAACGTCCGGAATGCCTGCCCGAACGGCCTCGCCGATGCCCGGGTGCTGCAATCCGAGGAGCGTCCGCTCCTCCTCGGGGACGCCTTCGCCGGCCCGCTCGACGGGGCGGATGAAGGGGGCGACGAGCAGCATGCCCCGCGCCATGTCCTCGCTCATGTCCCGCTCGGCCACTGCGGAGGCGAGCGGGGTCAGCAGATGCACGGGAAGGCCGTCGCCCTCGGCGAGGGCGAGGGGCGCGAGGATCTGCCGCAGGGTGCGGGGGTGGGTGTCAAGCCGCTCGGCGTGCAGATCGAGCACCTCGCCGACGCTGCCGGGCAGTTGGCTCACATCCGCCGGGTCGAACCCCTCCGGGTGCATCAGGACCGACTGCACGGCGAGCTGCACGGTCAGACGGCTGCCCGCGCCCTCTCCCGCGTGCCGCGCGATCGCCTCGGCGAGCGCGCGGCGAGCGTCGGGCTCGGTCGTGAAGGGCAGTTCCGGGGCCCCGAATTGCGGATTGAGCAGCGCCTCGGCCTGCAGCACAAGCCCTTCGGGGTCGGCCCACTCGGGTGCGTCGAGGTCGATGACCTGGGCCCCGCCCGGCGGCAGCCCCTCGGCGAGCTCGACGGCGAACTCCCGGGGCACGTCGGCGAGAAGACGTATGGACTCGACGGCGGCGAGGGGCTTCAGCACGTCCCGCACCACCTGCGCGGGCTCACCCGCCCCTCGCACCGGACCCGCCCGGTCCACATCCGGCACCACGATCGTCACCGACCGCCCGGACAACGGGAGTTGACCGAGCTCGGGGACGATGCCGTCGGTGCGGGTCGCGGACAACCCGTAGTGATCGGCGAGCAGCCACAGGGTCTGCGTCGCCGTCAGCCCGGCGACACTCGGCACCGCGGGCGCGGGCAAGTCCGGCGGCACGGTCGCCGGATCGAACGCGTCCAGCTCAAGCCCCTTGCGATACTCCGGGTCGCAGAGCATCAGGAACCCCGTGAGCAGCCGCGAACACCCGGTCCCCGTGCTTCCGGTCAGGACGACGACCCGAGGCGCGCCCGGCCGCTCCGCCCGCCACGCGCTGAGCGCGCGCAGCACGGCACCGCGCCCCCCGATGTAGGGGTGGGGCTCATGGGCCCTGGTCTGCTCTGGGGCCTGGGTCGGGCTGGTCATTGTCTCCCCGTTGTCCTGTCCGTCCGGCGCCGTCAAGTCATGTTGACCGTACGGCGTTCATCCTAGGCGCGCCGCACGGGCCGAATCGCGCCCCGACCGCCGCTTGTTCCCCAGGTGTGGCGTGCGCTGTCACTCGCGTGTGGCGTGCGCCGGCGACACGGCTCGGTGAACGCTTCCGGCAGGACGAACTCGTACACCGAAGTGGCGCCGACATTCGCTTCGGTAGCCGTGGTTGGCATCTGCGCGGTCGACCTCACGGGGTGCCTCCGATCACCCCGTGAAACCTCCGTAGTCTCCCTGCTCAGCTCCACGTTCCGGGCCGCATTGCGCGCCAGTTCGCCTTCTCCAACGACGTGCCCGGGTGGGGCTGTGTGTTGGTCTGTCCGGGTGATAGTCGGGTCAATGCGGTGGTGTTCCATTGGCCATTTCGGGTTAATGGTGGTGACCGTTATCCGGTGGGTTGCCCATCTCTCCGGGGAGAGATGGGCAACGCCTGTGGTGCGCCGGTGTGTGGTACGTGTCGGCGGGTCCCTCTGTCCCGGTGTGCAAGCGGTGATCCGGTGCGCGTATACCGGCGCCGTGCGACGCGGGCCCCGGATGGGAGTTCTCGGGCGGCCCTCTCAGCTGAGAGGGGTTTGTCATGGAACCGACTACAGGCTGGTGGGGAGCTCCAGCGATCGCCGGGGTTCGGCCGGTTGTACCGGCCGGTGGATCTGGGGTGGCCGCTGTACGGGGGCTTGTGGCCGCGCCGTTCAGTGCGGCGTTCTCCACGGTGACGATCCCGGCGGGCACGACCCCGCTGGGGGTGGCGGTGGCGCAGAACGGCAACGTCTACGTCGGCAACGCCAATTCGGCCAACGTGACGGTGATCAGCAGCGCCACGAACACCGTCCTGGCCACCGTCCCCGTCGGCTCGGACCCGGCCATGATCGCGGTGGCGCAGAACGGCAACGTCTACGTCACCAACCAGAGCTCGGCCAACGTGACGGTGATCAGCAGCGCCACCAACACCGTCCTGGCCACCGTCCCCACCGGCGGGGGCCCGTTCGCACTGGCGGTGGCACCGAACGGCAACGTCTACGTCGCCAACAGCACGTCGAACAACGTGACGGTGATCAGCAGCGCCACGAACACCGTCCTGGCCACCGTCCCCGTCGGTGCGGTCCCGGACGCGGTGGCGGTGGCGGCGAACGGCAACGTCTACGTCGCCAACCGGAACGCGAGCACCGTGACGGTGATCAGCAGCGCCACGAACACCGTCCTGACCACCCTCCCCACCGGCGGGTTCCCGGGCTATGCGGCGGTGGCGCAGAACGGCAACGTCTACATCGCCAACCAGACCTCGAACAACGTGACGGTGATCGACAGCGCCACGAACACGGTCGTGGCCACCGTCCCCGCCGGCACGGTCCCGGGGGTGATCGCGGTGGCGCAGAACGGCAACGTCTACGTCACCAACACCGTTTCGAACAACGTGACGGTGATCGACAGCGCCACGAACACGGTCCTGGCCACCGTCCCCACCGGCGGGGGTCCGTTCGGGGTGGCGGTGGCGCCGACCGGCAACGTCTACGTCGGCAACAGCAGTTCCAACACCGTGACGGTGATCAGCAGCACCACGAACACGGTCGTGGCCACCGTCCCCGTCGGCGCGTTCCCGTTCTCGGTGGCGGCGGCACAGAACAGCAACGTCTACGTCACCAACGCCAATTCGGCCAATGTGACGGAGATTTCGCCGTTGACGGTGACGACCTCGCCGGCGTCGCCGGTGTGCGGGCAGCCCGTGACGTTCAACATTTCCGGGGGGACTCCGAACGGGGCCGCGGTGGTGGACTTCGGGGACAGCAGTCCCACGGTCACCGTCCCCCTCGACGCCACCGGGAGCGGGCAGACCACCCACACCTACACCGCCGGTTCGTTCACCGCGACCGTGAACGGCAACCCCACCCCCGTCACTGTGAGCCCCAACCCCACAACGACGACGCTTTCGGTGACGCCGAACCCCTCGTCCTGCGGGGAGAGCGTGACGGTGTGCGCCACCATCACCCCGGCACCAGGCACCACCTCGGTGCCGACCGGCACGGTCACCTTCACCCTCCCCAACGGCCAGATGCAGGTGGTCCCCGTCAACGGATCGGGGCAGGCCTGCTTCGCCACCACCGCCCTGACCACCGGCACCCTCACCGCCGTCTACAGCGGTGACAGCTGCTTCACCGGCTCCAACACCAGCACCCCCGTCACCGTGAACCCCACCCCCACAAAGCTGACCGCGCAGCCAGGCACGATCCGGCTCCGGCTGACCCCGCTGCCCGAGTTCTACATCCCCACCCTCAGCGCCACCCTGACGACCACCTCGGGGATGCCGGTGGCCGGTCAGCCGGTGACCTTCACCGCCACCACGCTCTTCGGCCCGGTCAACCTCGGCACCGCCGTCACCGACGCCAACGGCACCGCCACCCTCCACAACGCCATCGTCCCCGTCTTCGCCATCGCCACCCCCTTCTTCACCGCCACCTTCCCCGGCACTGCCTGCTACACCGCCGCCACCGCCCACGGCATCCTGCTGTTCATCCCCCTCCCGGGCTGATCTCGCTGGCTCCGAAGAGCCACGTCACCTGGTCCGTTGGGCGACGGGAGGAACACGCCGTGGCCCAACGGGATGAGCGGGCCGACCAGTCGAGGGGGTGATCCAGCAGACCATGGCGCAGGCCTTCTCTGGGCCGGAAGGCCCCGACCCTGATCACGACCACGGCACCACATCCGCACCACCACATCCGCACCACCGCATCACGATGAGCAACCACGATCCAGGTCACACGCTCGCCTGCGCAGTCCTCACAGTGAGCCTCTGACCTGCGCAAACCATCCCCCGGGCGCGGCCGGCGACCCCACCCCCACCCCCCTTCCTGACCCGGGCGTCAGGACCGCGTCAAAGAGTTCGGTAGCGTGGCCGGGTGAGTGAGAAGACCCTGCAGCACCGGATTGACGGCCCCGACGACGCCCCTGTACTCGTCCTGGGCGCCGCGCTCGGGACCACCTGGCACATGTGGGACCGGCAGATTCCCGAGCTGACCCGCCACTGGCGGGTCATCCGTTTCGACCTGCCCGGCCACGGTGGCTCGCCCGCCCATGCCGCGCCTTCCGTCGCCGAGCTGGCCGACCGGCTGATCGCCACCCTCGACGCGCTGGGGGTGGACCGCTTCGGCTACGCCGGCTGCAACATCGGTGGCGCCATCGGCACCCAGCTGGCGCTCACCCGCCCCCACCAGGTCACCTCGCTGGCCCTGGTGTCCACCTCGCCGCGTTACGGGACCGCCGACGCCTGGCGCCAGCGTGGTGTGGTCATCCGTACCAACGGGCTCGACCCGATCGCCCGCACCGCGCCCGAGCACTGGTTCACCCAGGGCTTCGCCGGTGCCCAGCCCGCGATCGTCGAGTGGGCCGTCCAGATGGTGCGGACCACCGATCCCGGTTGCTACATCTCCGCGTGCGAGGCGCTGGCCTCCTACGACGTACGGTCCTCGCTCGGCCGGGTCGGTGTTCCCACGCTGGTCGTCGTCGGCTCCGAGGACCAGGTCACTCCGACCACCGACGCCCGTACCCTCGTCGCCGGTATCCCGGACGCGAGCCTGGCGCTGGTGCCCGGCACTTCCCATCTGGTGCCCGTCGAGCAGCCCTCGGCCGTCACCGAACTCCTCATCCGGCACTTCAGCACCGCCTGGCACGACAAGCCGGGCCCCGGCGGCCAGAACGCCATCGGTGCCGCCGCTCCCAAGGCGCAGATCGCTGCCCCGCCGGCCCCGCAGGGGCAGCCCGCCGCCATAGAGTCCGGTCGCGCCCAGCCGGAGCAGGACCGTGGCGCCACCTACGAAGCGGGCATCAAGGTCCGCCGTGAGGTGCTCGGCGACGCCCATGTGGACCGGGTCGAGGCCACCGCCGACGACTTCAACGGCGACTTCCACGACTTCCTCACCCGTTACGCCTGGGGCGAGACCTGGACCCGGCCGGGCCTGGACCGCCGCACCCGCAGCATCGTCACGCTGACCGCGCTGGTCGCCCGCGGCCACCAGGAGGAACTGGCCCTGCACACCCGCGCGGCGCTGCGCAACGGCCTGACGCCCACGGAGATCAAGGAAGTGCTGCTGCACACCGCCGTCTACTGCGGTGTCCCGGCCGCCAACTCCGCGTTCCGCGTCGCCCAGCAGGTGATCCGCGAGGAGACCACGCCGGAGGCGTGAGACGCGGGGCAAGATGGCCCCATGGAACTCACGAAGAAGATCCACGCCTGTGTCCGGCTGGAGAAGGACGGGCGGTCGCTCGTCATCGACCCCGGTGTCTTCAGCGAGGAGGACGCGGCCGTCGGTGCGGACGCGATCCTCGTTACCCATGAGCACATGGACCACTTCAACGAGGAGCGGCTGCGGGCGGGCATGGAGGCCAATCCGGCGGCCGAGATCTGGACGCTGGCCAGCGTCGCCGAGCAGCTGTCGGCCGCGTTCCCCGGCCGGGTGCACACGGTCGGCGAGGGGGACACCTTCACCGCCGCCGGCTTCGAGGTGGAGGTGCACGGCCAGCTGCACGCCGTGATCCACCCCGACATCCCGCGCATCACCAACGTCGGCTACCTCATCGACGGCGGTGCGGTCTTCCACCCGGGCGACGCCCTCACCGTCCCGGAGGGCCGTTCCGTCGACACCCTCCTGCTGCCCGTGCACGCCCCCTGGAACAAGGTCGCCGAGATCATCGACTACGTCCGCGAGGTCGCGCCCCGGCGGGCCATCGACATCCACGACAGTCTGCTCCAGGACCACGCCCGCCCGATCTACGACTCCATGATCGACAAGCTGGGCGGCGCCGACCACGGCCGGCTCACGCCCGGCACCGGCACCACACTCGGCTGACGGCCGGACTGTCAGTCCCTCGCTGTAGGTTTGCAGACATGCGCATCGCGACCTGGAACGTCAATTCGATCACCGCCCGCCTCCCGAGGCTGCTGGCCTGGCTGGAGAGCACCGGCACGGACGTGCTGTGCATCCAGGAGACCAAATGCAGCGCGGAGCAGTTCCCGTACGACGAGCTGCGCGCGCTCGGCTACGAGGCCGCGGTCAACGCCGACGGCAGGTGGAACGGTGTCGCCCTGCTGTCCAAGGTGGGGCTCGACGACGTCGTCATGGGCCTCCCCGGCGGCCCGGAGTACGAGGGGGCGCAGGAGCCGCGGGCGGTCTCGGCGACCTGCGGCCCGGCCCGCGTCTGGTCGGTGTACGTCCCCAACGGCCGCGAGGTCGGCCATGCGCACTACACCTATAAGCTCGGCTGGTTCGAGGCGCTGAAGGCGGCGGTCGCGGAGGACGCGGCGGGCCCCCGCCCGTTCGCGGTCCTCGGTGACTACAACGTCGCGCCGACGGACGAGGATGTCTGGGACCCGGCTGTGTTCGTGGACTCCACCCATGTCACGCCCGCCGAGCGCGCCGCCCTGGCGGCCCTGCGGGAGGCCGGTCTGTCGGACGTCGTCCCGCGCCCGCTCAAGTACGACCGGCCGTACACCTACTGGGACTACCGCCAGCTCGCGTTCCCCAAGAACCGCGGGATGCGCATCGACCTGGTCTACGCCAACGCGCCGTTCGCCAAGGCCGTCTCGGACGCCTATGTGGATCGTGAGGAGCGCAAGGGCAAGGGCGCCTCGGACCATGCCCCGGTCGTGGTGGACCTCGACGTGCAGGGCTGAGCCGGCGGGGACGGCCCCGGGGTCACCGCCCCGGGGCCGTCGCGCCGGACGGCCGGGCCGTCAGCTCCGGCCGGGCACCAGCGCCCGCAGGTCCACGGATTCCCCCAGCGCCCGCAGGCCGGCGTCCCCGGGGTGGAGATGGTCGCCGCTGTCGTAGGCGGGCAGCATCCGCTGGGGCCGCTGCGGATCGCGTACCACGGCGTCGAAGTCCAGGGTCGCGTCGAAGACGGTGCCCCGGCCGGCCCGGATGAAGGCGTTCACGGCCTGCCGGCGGGCCTCCACGGCCGGGGTGCAGTCCGGGTAGCCCTCACAGGGCGCGATGGTCGCCGCCACGACCCGCAGCCCCCGCTCGTGCGCCCGCCGCGCCAGCGCCCGCAGGCCGGCGACGACCTCGTCGGACGAGGTCCCCCAGCGCACGTCGTTGATGCCCTCGAACACCACCACCGTCCGCGCCGAGGGCTGCGCCAGCACGTCCCGCTCCAGCCGGTGCTGGGCGCTGACCCCGCCGGCGTCGGTGCTGACCCCGTCGCCCGGATAGCGGTCGGTGACGATGCGGTTCGCCGAGATGCCGTGGTTGAGCACGCCGTAGCGGGGCAGCGCCTGCTGGGTCTGGAAGCGGCGGGCCAGGACGTCGGGCCAGCGCCGGTTGGTGCCGCTCGTCGACTTCACCCCGTCGGTGATCGAATCGCCCAGCGCCACGATCGAGCCGGGGCCGCCCTCGACATCGATCCCTGTCAGGAACGGCCAGAAGGTCATGGTCTCCGGGAAGGCCGCGCCCCCGGCGTCCGCCGTGCGGTTCCCGCTGCCCGCCGCGCTCAGGTACGACTGCTGGGCCGCCTCCTGGTGCACCGGCGCCGCGGTCACCGTCCCCGGCAGATGGATGCTCACCAGCAGATCGGCGCCGGCCGGAACGGTGAAGTCCACCGGGTCGCTGAACGCCTCGGCCCCGGCCGGTATGCGGGTCCCGGACTTCCCCCGCCCGAAGGTCAGCGGCGTCGGCGCCCGGTCCGCCGCCGCCCCCGCGCCGCGTACCGCGATGCTGGCCGCCCCGATGTCCACCGGCGCGGCCGCGAAGGTGTTGGCCAGCCGGACACGGGCCCGCGGCCCGCCCGCGCCGCTGTGCACGACCAGCCGCAGCGTACGGTCCGTCCACGGCCCGACCGCCCGGTAGCCCGCGGTGCTCGCCGCCCAACTCCCGGTCCTGGGCCCGGCGTCGCGTACCGCCACCGCGAACACATGGAGTGCGGCCGCCGCCCCGCCCGCCGGGGGCAGCACCACCGAGGCCACCTCCCGCCCGGCCCGCAGCGGCACGGTCACCGCGTACAGCCGCGCCGGACCGGCCGCCGGCCCGTCCGGGCCGTTGAGGTGCGGCAGTGCCACCGCCTTGGTGCTCAGTGGTCCCGACCGCCAGTCGGGCGCGGTGAGTTCGTAGCCGCTGCGGGAGCCGTCCCGGTAGTGCACGGTCCCGCTGCCGGAGGCGGTGCCGCCCGTCCCGGCGACCAGGAAGGTCAGTGCCTCGCCCCGGCCCTGGACCGCCACCGTCTGGCCGTCCGCCACCACGTTGTCCGGCGTCCCGGGTGCCGTACGCGGCAGCCCGAGCCGGGTGCCGTCGAGGGTTATTGCGTTTCCCGGTGACCAGCCGGCCGCCGCCAGGTCCTGGGCGGACAGCGAACGGCCCGCACCGTCGAAGTCGGCCGAGCCGGGGGCGGAGTTGTCACTGACCGCCCGGTTGTCGAAGTGCCGTGCCAAGGGCAGCGGGCGGAGCGGAGACCGCGCGGCACCGGCCGGTGCGGCGGTGGCGGTGCCGAGGCCGGCGGCCGGCAGTGCGGCCGTGAAGAGCAGCAGCGTCAGGGCGGTGCCCCATCGTCGTACACGCATCGGTCCGTATCCCTCCGGGTGGCGCCAACGGGCAGGTGGTGCGCTGCGATCCGGGCCGTGCCCCACGCGGGGCGGAGGCTTGTGCGGATGCAGCAGATCCGATCCGAGCGCCATGAAGCTAGGGAGACGACGGGGGAGCGTCAAGGTGACGAACGGGGCACGATGACGCCGCGCGCCTGTGGCCCCGTCCGCGGACCGGGTGGGACCCTGCACACCATGAACATGTCTTTCCTGGACAAGTGGCGCAAGCGTCATCAAGCGCACCGGTCCGTGCCGCTCGCGGAGTCGGTGCGCGCCGACCCCGAGAGCGTCGTCGAGCTGCTGTCCGAGTGCGAGCTGCTACGGGCCCAGGCGGCGGACGCGGGGGTGGAACTGGACGACTCCGTGCGCTCGTTGGAGCTGCTGGATCAGCTCCAGCCCGTGTGGCGGGACGACCCCGAGGTGCTGCCCTGGCTCGGCAACGACGCCGGCCTCTACCTCGGCACGGTGCTGGTCCGCACGGTACGCGGCGCCGTCTGGCATGTCTGGCCGGACGGGCAGCCGGTGGTCCGGCTGGCGTCCTGCCGGGAGATCGACGTGGTCGCGGCGGGACATGAGTGGGCCGACACCGGCGTGCCCGAACTCTCCCAGATCTGCGCCGAGGTCTCCGAGGCCTGATTCGGCAGCGAGGGACCGCTGACGGGGCCGGGCCGGCCGCGGGACGTTCATCGGTAACCCTGATTTATCCGTACCCTGATTTATCCGCCCATCTCCGCGCATACGTGCGTGTCAGCGGCGAAGTGCCCCATGTGCCCCGGTAGGTTGCGGGCTCTCCGCTGTACGGATGAGAGTGGGCAGGTCTGCATATGGCCGGTGAGACGCTGATTGAACTGCGCGGGGTCAACAAGCACTACGGAAAGCTCCATGTCCTGCGGGACATCGACCTCACCGTCGGCCGCGGGGAGGTGGTCGTGGTCATCGGGCCCTCCGGGTCCGGGAAGTCCACCCTGTGCCGGGCCATCAACCGCCTGGAGACCGTCGAGTCGGGCAGCATCACCCTGGACGGCAGACCGCTGCCCGACGAGGGCCGGGCGCTCGCCCAGCTGCGCGCCGAAGTCGGCATGGTCTTCCAGTCCTTCAACCTCTTCGCCCACAAGACCGTGCTGGCCAACGTGATGCTGGCGCCGGTCAAGGTCCGCAAGCAGAAGAAGGACGAGGCCGCCCGGCACGCCCGGGAACTCCTGGACCGGGTCGGGCTCGCTTCCCAGGCCGACAAGTACCCCGCACAGCTCTCCGGCGGCCAGCAGCAGCGCGTCGCCATCGCCCGCGCCCTCGCCATGGACCCCAAGGCCCTGCTCTTCGACGAGCCGACCTCCGCCCTCGACCCGGAGATGATCAACGAGGTGCTGGAAGTGATGCGCCGGCTCGCCCGGGACGGCATGACGATGGTCGTGGTCACCCACGAGATGGGCTTCGCCCGCTCCGCCGCCAACCGTGTGGTGTTCATGGACGACGGCCGCATCGTCGAGGACCGCACGCCCGAGGAGTTCTTCACCGCGCCGCGCAGCGAACGGGCGAAGGACTTCCTCTCCAAGATCCTCAAGCACTGAACGGGGGCGCCGCGATGATGCACCGTCACTCCGCGCCCCTGCGCCGCGCCCTCGTGGCGCTCGTGCTCGCCGCGCTCGCACTGGCCCTCGCCGGCTGCGGCCGGCCCGGCAGCCCACCGGTCAAGGGCCCCACGGGCAGCGAACTGCCCCAGTACCCGGTCGCCAAAAACTTCTCCCTGCCCCAGTCCCCGACCTGGGTGAAGGCCAAGCGCCGCGGCCACCTCGTCATCGGCGTCAAGGAGGACCAGCCCTACCTCGGCGAGAAGGACCCGGCCTCCGGTCTCTACGCCGGCTTCGACATCGAGATCGCCCGGATGATGTCCGCGGCCCTCGGCTTCCCGCCCGGCACCATCGAGTTCAAGACCATCTCCTCCGCCAACCGCGAGACCGCCCTGCAGAACGGCCAGATCGACCTCTACGTCGGCACCTACACCATCAACGACAAGCGCAAGAAGCTGGTCGGTTTCGCCGGCCCGTACTACCTGGCCGGCCAGTCGCTGTTGGTGCGCACCGACGAGAACGACATCAAGGGCCCGCAGGACCTGGCCGGCAAACGGGTCTGCTCGGCGGCCGGCTCGACCCCCTACCAGCGCATCCAGACCGAGTACCCCAAGGCGGTCCTGGTCTCCTACGACACCTACTCGGTGTGTGTCGACAACCTGCTCACCTACCAGGTCGACGCGGTCACCACCGATGACGCGATCCTGCTGGGCTACGCCGCCAAGGTGCCCGAGGAGCTGAAGGTGGTCGGCAAGCCGTTCTCCGAGGAGCCGTACGGCATCGGTGTCCCGCGCGGCGACAACGCGCTGCGGTTCGCCCTCGACGACGCCCTCGCCGCGGCCGAGAAGAACGGCCTCTGGCGCAAGGCGTACGAGGCGACCCTCGGCCTGTCCGGAGTGCCCGCCCCCAAGCCGCCCCCGATCGACCGCTACCCGGCGACCTGAGCCGGCAAGGAACTGACCGATGAACGTTCTTCTGGACAACCTCTCCCTCTACGGGGAGGGCCTGCTGGGCACCGTCGAACTCACCGTCTACGCCTCCCTGCTCGCCCTCGCCCTCGGCTTCCTGATGGCCGCGTTCCGGGTCGCCCCGGTCGGCTCGCTGCGGGCCTTCGGCACGGCGTGGGTGACCGTGCTGCGCAACACCCCGCTCACCCTGCTGTTCTTCGCCGTGGTGCTGGGCCTGCCGCGGTTCGGTCTGGTGCTGCCCTTCAAGCTGTTCGCGATCCTCGCGCTGGGCTGCTACACCTCCGCCTTCATCTGCGAGGCGGTGCGCTCCGGCATCAACACCGTGCCGGTCGGGCAGGGCGAGGCGGCCCGCAGCCTGGGCATGACCTTCCCGCAGACCCTCGGTGACATCGTGCTGCCGCAGGCCTTCCGGTCCGTCATCCCGCCCATCGGCTCCACGCTGATCGCGCTCGCCAAGAACTCCGCGATCGCCGGCGCCTTCAGCGTCGTCGAACTGCTCGGGGTCTACAAGCCGCTCAACGAGATGGGCTACAGCATCATCTGGACCTTCGTCTGGATCGCCGTCGGCTATCTGCTCGTGACCCTGACCATCAGCGCGCTCTTCAACGTGCTGGAGAAGCGTTTCGGAGCCGCCCGATGACCACCGCTCTCTACGACATCCCCGGCCCGCGGACCCGGCAGCGGCACCGGCTCTACGGTCTCGCCGGGACGGTCGTCATCCTCGCGCTGCTCGCCTGGATCATCTACCTGCTCTTCGCCACCGGCCAGTTCGTCGCGGCCAAGTGGACCCCCTTCACCTACACCGGAATCCAGGAACTCCTGCTCCGGGGCCTGGGCAACACCCTGAAGGCCTTCGCCTTCGCGGCGGTGCTGTCGCTGGCGCTCGGCGCGGTGCTGGCGACCGGCCGGCTCTCCGAGCACCGCCTCGCCCGCTGGGTGAGCACCCTGCTGGTGGAGTTCTTCCGGGCCATGCCCGTCCTGGTCATGATCTTCTTCATCTATGTGGCCCTGAAGGTGGAGCCGCTGCCCGCCCTGGTCGCCGGACTGACCCTCTACAACGGCTCGGTGCTCGCCGAGGTCTTCCGTACCGGCGTCAACTCCGTCGAGCGCGGCCAGCGGGAGGCCGCCTACGCCCTGGGCATGCGCAAGACCCAGGTCATGACGCACGTCCTGGTGCCGCAGGCGGTGCGGGCGATGCTCCCGGCGATCATCAGCCAGCTGGTGGTCGCCCTGAAGGACACCTCGCTCGGCTTCCTCATCACCTACGAGGAGTTCCTGCACGCCGGCAAGCTCATTGCGTCCAACCTCGACTACGACCTGCCGTTCATCCCCGTCGTCATGATCATCTCGCCGATCTACATCGGGATGTGCATGCTGCTGTCCTGGCTGGCCAACTGGGTCTCCAAGCGGCAGCGGCGCAACCCCAAGGTCGAGGCCGTGGAGGTGGCCGCCCCGGAACCGGGCACCCTGCTGCCCGGGGGACAGCGGCCGCAGCCGCCCGCCTGAGAGCCGGGCCCCGGACTTCAGCGGACGGCGCGCGTGAGCCAGGGCGTGAGGGCGCCGCGGAAGACCGGCTCCCGGTACGTCTCGTCGCCGGGCAGCGGCACGACCAGCCACTGGCCCGGCGGGAGGAACCGCGTCCTGACGTGGGCGAGACCGCCGTACACCGACCGCAGGAACGCCGGCACCGCGTCCCGCGGGACATCGGCGAACTCCACCCCCTCCACGGTGATCGTCGCATCGTCCTCGGGGAAGACCTGGACGGTGACCTCGGGCGAACCGCCCAGTTCCACGAAGGCCTCGTGCGGCAGCGAGCCGTCCGGGTCCAGGACGGTGAACACCCCGGCGGAGGTGCGGCGGGAGGTCCGGTCCGCGCCGATGTCGTCCGTGACGGTCAGGCCGAGGCGGTACTCGGCCGCGACCGCACGGATCGCGGTGACGGCGGACTCGGTGGTGGGCAGGTGCGGGTGGTGGTTGCTCATCCCCTTGATCATCTCGCGGGGGCCGGGCACCGCACACGGCGGCTTCGACCCGGCCCGCCCACCGGCGGCACCTACGCCGGGCGACGGGCCCAGGCGGAGAGGGTCATCTGCGGGATGTCGATGAACGCCGGGTCCTTGAGCAGGGTGTGGAACTCCGCCAGGTCGGCCTCGGTGACCAGACCGTCGGCGAGGAGGGTGGGTGCGGCCTGGCTGATGAGCGGGAGCCAGCGGTCCTTGTCGAGTCCGCCCATGAGGCCGGGGTTGGCGGCGAAGGCGACGTCGGACAGTCCGCTGCCGGCCAGCAGGGCGGGCAGGCCCCTGACCCAGGTGAGGTCGGCGCCGTGCGCGTGGTACATGCGCTGGTAGGCGTCGAGGATGCGCCGCATCACGGGGAAGGGGGAGGTGGCACCGGGCAGGTGGTAGGGCTCCTCGATGACGAGCCAGCCACCGGGGGAGAGCCAGCGGCTGACCCGCGCGACCATCTCGTCGCGGGCGGCGAGATGGCAGAACAGGTAGCGCGCGTGGATGAGGTCGAAGCTGCCGGGTGCGTAGTCCTCGTCCGTGATGTCGGCTTCCTGGACCTCCAGGTTCGCGGCACGGCCGGCGTCGAGGTGGCGGGTGTCGAGGTCGACGCCGACCACGCGTCCTTCCGGGCACCGTTCCGCGAGCCAGTAGGCGATGGAGCCGGCGCCGGCGCCCAACTCCAGGCAGTTCCAGGAGGCTTCGACGGGGAGGCGGTTCAGGATTCCGGTGGTGAACGTGTCCACGCTGCCCTGGATGGAGGTCAGGCGCTCCCGCTCACGGCCGGCGTCATTGCTCAACATGCCGCTGGTGTAGGGGGTGCGGGCGGACTGCTGGGTCATGGATTCCTAACTCGTGCGAGAGGGGGGCGAGTGGGGGGCACGCTGGTCCGGCACCGCGGGACGGGCCCGTGCGGCCTCGGCCGGTGCGGGGGGAACGGCGAACGAGCGGACGGCGGGCAGCGCACGCGCCCGGAGGACGGCGAGCAGGAAGTCGGCCTCACTGCGGAGGCCGTCGTGGGCGGGCCCTCCGGGGGTGAGCTGGTTCGGCCGGGGGGTGGCCGCGGCCTGCCGGGCGTCGAGGGCGGTGCACAGCCAGCAGGCGGTGACCGCGGGCTCGACCTGTTCCCCGGGCAGCTGCTGGGTCCCGATGTGGTCCCGGGCGGCCTCCATCGCCTCGGAGGACACGTAGTCGTGCAGCACGAGCAGGGCGTCGCGGATCTCGATGACCTGGCGGTAGAGCCGGAGGCGGATCGTACGGGGGCCGCCGAGCACCGCGCGGACGCGGGGGAGCGGCTTGTCCAGGGTGACGTACGGAACGGCTTCGGTGACCTCGCGCCACAGGGGATACAGGCGCCACAGGGCGCTCATGTCGTGGGCGGCCCGGCGGACGGTGACGACCAGGGGCAGACCGACCCCGGCGGTCATCATCCAGGCCGTGACCCCGATGTTGAGCGGGAACAGCGCCCCCAGCCAGGGCGGCCGGGCGAGGAGGAAGGCCAGGACGACGCACCAGAACGTGGCCGACGAGGTGAACCCGGCGGCGAGCAGCAGGAGCCCGGTGCGTACCGGCCGGTCGTCGCCGGCCCGGCGCCCGTAGCGCACGCAGAGCACGGCGCACGGGATGGTGCCGATGAGGTGGGCCGCGATGAGCAGCCACCAGAACGGGCTGTACCAGGGGACGGCCTGGCTGGTGACGCAGCCGGCGTCCGGTGCGACCGTGTAGTTGAGCGCGATCAGCGCGCCGATGGTGAGGACCATCGGGCCGTAGACGAGCCAGGGCCGGCGCCGGGACATCGCGGCGAGCACGAAGTCGAGGATGAGCGCCGAACTGACGACGCCCCAGCCGTTCATGAACAGGCCGCAGCTCTCGGCGAAGCGGAAGGCATGGTTCAGTGCCGCGGTGACGGGGTCGAGATAGACGGTGATCGATCCGGCGAGGCCGACCGCCGACATCAGCAGCATCTTCTGCTGCCGGGAGCGGCGGGCGGTGGGCAGCCGGAGGAGGATCACCAGCCACAGGGCCAGTGCGCCGGTGAGCTCGACGCGGGTGCCCAGTTCGTAGAGGGAGTGCATGTGCACGCTCCTACCTGCGGATTCCCAGGGCGACTTCGAGGGTGCCGCGCACCCCTGGGGAGGACGAAGGGGGCAGCATACCCGCGGCCGAGTGGATGAGGCTGGCGACGAGTTCCGCCTCCTGCTCCTGCTCGGAGGTGTAGCTGGTGCGGCCCAGCAGTCGCCGGACCACGTCGGGGCGCAGGTCGGGCAGCAGCGCGGCCAGCGCGCGGTGGCTCTCGTCCTCGTCGGTGCCGTGATCCCACAGGATGTGGCCGATCTCGTGGAGGACGATGTGCTCCTGGTGGAACCGGGTGGTCTTCTCCTCGACGAAGATGTGGTCGCAGGAGTCGGTGGCGATCCACAGGCCGCAGGCGTTCATGGCGGAGCCGAGCGTCAGTGTGTGGATGCGGATGGGCCGGCCCCGCCGGACCGACAGCTCGCGCACGAGGGCCTCGACGGAGAAGGGACTGGGCAAGTCGAGTGCGCTGACGAGCGCCTGGCACCGCTTGCGGACCTGCCGTGTGGTCATGGTGTCACCTTGTTTCCGGCGCCTCGGGGCGGCTGGACATCGCTGCCCACCATTCTGGCGCAGCGCGATACGTCCACCGGGGCCGCATGCGGCAAGGGGCTGTGACGGCAGCCATCGTCGCCGTTACGTCAGGCGATCTCAAGGGGGTCCGGGGAGGCGTCCGTTGACCCGTCGTCCGTACTCTCCCCGGCCCGCTCCGGCACCACGGCATGCCGCCCCCGGCCGGACATCACGGCGGAACTCCCGGTTCCGGGGGCGGAGTGGGCCTCGCCTGGGCTGATTCGTTCGGATCTAGACTGTGCAGATCGCTGCTGTTGCCGGCTCTGACGGCGGAGGAGCCCTGGATCGCTGGAGGGGGAGGTGGGGGTGCGCACCGTGCCCTGGGTGCACGTCGTTCCGGAGCAAGGCTCCCTGCCTGTCGATCTGTTGCTTCCCATGACCGGCCGGACGTACGTAGCACGTCTCGACGGCCGGGAGATGCGTGACACGGACGCCGTCTTCCAGGAGTTTTGCGACGGACTGCGGCTGCCTGATTACTTCGGGTGGAACTGGGATGCCCTCTCCGACTGTCTGCGCGATCTGAAGTGGCTGTCGGCAGACCACTACGTACTGATCGTCGAGGCCGCGGATAAGGCGCTGTCGGGCGATGCCGCCGGACAGCGGCTGCTCTTCAGGACCCTTCTGCGGGCAGGACAGCGATGGTCCTACACGCAGCGGCCCGAGGGCATCGATCTCAGCAGGCTTGTGGTCGTCATGTCCTGCGACGCAGCGTCCGTTCCGGACTTGCAGGAACAGCTGCGATGGTGCTGAACGGTTGATGCACCGCTCGACCGTGTTGCGCTGCTTGTATTCCTCGCGGTCGAAGGCGGGGGCCGGCCGCCGCGGGAGCGGCCGCTGGCACGGTCGCCGGGCTCGCTGGCCGAGGCCCCTTTTTGCGGGCCTCGGCCCCGTGCTGGTGAGCGCGAATGATCGGCGAGTCCACCGAGGCGACTAATTCAGGTCCTCATCAGCGTCAGCGTGGGCCATCAGCGCGGTGAACACCCGCTCCCACGTCCCGTCAACGGCCGAAATGCCCTAGTCACGCACCGGCACCGACACATACGACGGGTCGTCCGCCGGAGAGGAGAACGTCAGGCGGGCGCCGGACGGGTTGTGCTCGTTGTACAGCGGGTCGACGGTGTCCACGACCACGGCGAGACGGTGACCGGCCGGGACGTCGTAGGCCGTGGAGAACAGGTCCAGGTCGACGCCGAAGGGCTGGTTCGGGGTCTTGTCGTGGAAGGTGTACGGCGCGTGGGTGACCAGCTTGCCGATGCCGAGCGGGCCCACGTCGTAGAGGTAGGCGATGGCGGTGCCGCTCTCCGCGGTGCTGGTCATGGTGGTGTGCAGCCGGGTGGTTCCCCTGACCCGCTGTTCGGTCCCGTAGCGCTCGGACTGCCAGACGGCGGCCAGCGGGCGCGGCAGCAGCGGGATCGAGGCCATCGGCGGCAGCCGGAAGAACTGGTCCATCATGCTGGAGAGGATGATCAGTCCGCCGTCGGCGCCGGAGTTCCCGTTGGTGTGGATCTTCTTGCTGTCGCCCAGCTCGATCCGGCGCTGCGCGGAGGGGACGTCCTTCCAGCTCTTGTAGCCCTCGTACGCGCCGGTGGAACGGGACTTGAGCAGCACCGGCGACTCCCGGTCGATGCCGTTGTCCGCGCCCTTGAGGTAGTGGTCGAACCACCGCTGGGTGTCGGTCCAGGTGTCGTTGGGCAGCCCGAACAGCCCCAGCCCTTCGGCCGTGGCGTGGTCACCGGGGCGGAGCTCCAGCCGCTTGGGGCCGGTCAGCTTCTCGTAGAAGTCGGCGGTCTGGTTGGGCGGGAAGATGGAGTCGCCCCAGGCGTTGCCCAGCATGATGGCCGCGCCGTTGGCGTTGATCCGGTCGAGATAGGTGGCGGGGGAGCGCTTGCGTCCCCACGCGATCAGGTCCTGCTCCTTGTCCAGGTTCGAGGCCAGGAAGTCCTTCATGATGGCGCGGAATTCGGCGCTGGGGCGTCCGGTCAGCTCGCCGGTGCCGCCCAGGAACGACGCGGCCTGCCGGTGCTCGGTGCGGCCGCTGTAGATCGAGCCGACGAGGTCGCCCCAGCCGCTGAGCGCCGCGACCGCCTTGATCCGCTTGTCGAACGCGGAGGCCAGCAGGCTGATCCCGGCACCGTAGGAGACCCCGCCCATGCCGACCTTCCGCGGGTCGGCCGGGGTGTGGGCCAGCGTCCAGTCGATGACCTTCGAGGCGTCGGCGACGTCCTTGGGGCCGGCCGTGTCGATCTCTCCGCCGGACTGCCAGAAGCCGCGTGAGTTGTATCCGACGACGACATAGCCCGCCTCGGCCAGCTTCCTGGCCTGCGCCATGTACTCGATCTGCGGCATCGACCAGCTGGTGGGCAGCACGATGACGGGGTAGCGCCGGGTGCCGTCGGAGCCGGCCGGAGTGAAGACGTTCGCCTTGAGGGTGGTGCCGCCGTCGCCCTCGATGTCGACGAACCGCACGGAGGGGGCGCCCGACGCCGCTGCCGTGGGGGCGGACCGCGGCGTCGCCGCCTCGGCGGTGGCCGGCGCGCCGGCGAGAACCGTGGTGGCCAGCACCGCCGCGGAGACGGTGCTGACCGCGGCGCGCAGTGTCGTACGGGAGGGCCTCATCTTCTGCTCCAGATCTCGCTGCGGGCCGCCGCACGCTGTCCGGGGACAGGTGGGGCGTGCGGCGCACCCGAATGTGACTGGAGAGTAAGGTCCACTCCTTACCTCTGGTAACCCGTCGGTAGGTTACGGCTGGGTAACGCCCTTGGGTCCAGGGGGAGTCGGGGAGTGCCCGGAGGGGCGCACCCGGGTCCGCTCCGAACGGGCGGCGTGCTTACGATCCGAGGGGCGGGAACGCCGTCACCGTCGGGCAGTCGGGAGTGGGGAGCGGTATGGCCGCGGGAGAAGGGGTACTGGTCGTCGGAGCCGGTGTGGTGGGCGCCGCGGTGGCGTATCACCTGACACGGCTCGGCCACGAGCGGGTGACCGTGGTGGACGCCCGGGACCGCGACACGCTCCCCGGTTCAACGGGACTGGCGCCGGGGTTCGTTGGTCAGCTCAGCGCCACGCCGGAGCTGGCCGTATTGGCGAAGGACAGTGTGGCCACCTACCGGGAGCTGTCCGCCGCCGCCGACGAACCGGCCTTCTGGCAGGTCGGCTGCCTCGAAGTGGCCACCACCGAGGCGCGCCTGGCGCAGGCCCGTGCGGATGTCCTGCACGGCCGCGGCCTCGGTATCGAGGCGCGGGTGCTCGACGCGGCGGAGGCCGTGGCGCTGGCTCCCGCGCTGGTCGATGCCGAACGGGCGCTGGGCGCCCTGTACATCCCGTCCGACGGCGCCGCCGATCCGGCCGGTCTGACCCGGCTGCTGGTCGCCGCCGCGGAGCGGGCCGGTGCCCGCTTCCGCTGGCGTACGCCCGTGGCCTCCCTGGAGACGGACCGCGGGCGGCTGGCCGGGGTGCGTACCGGCGCGGGCGAACTGCTGCGGGCCGGCCGGGTGGTGCTCGCCACCGGTATCTGGGGCCCGGTGCTGGCGGCCGGGGTGGGAGTGCGGCTGCCGATGGTGGACGTCCAGCACCCGTACGTCTTCACCGCGGAGCGGCCCGAGCTGGACGACACCCCCATCGACGCGCCGATCGTGCGCTACCCCGACCACGCCGTCTACACCCGGCGGCACGGCCGCCGCTACGGCCTGGGCAGCTATGCGCACCGCCCCCTGCCCTGGGAGCCGGCCGCCGGCCGCGACAGCGCCGAACTTCCCTTCCGGGAGGCGGATTTCGGCTCCGCGCTGGCCGAGGCGCACCGGCTCGTCCCGGCCTTCCGGGAGGCCGCGCCGGGCCGCAGGCTCAATGGAGTCTTCGCCCTGACGCCCGATGAGCTGCCGCTCGTCGGCCCGGTGGCCGCGGTGCCCGGCCTATGGGTCGCGGAGGCGAGCTGGGTCACCCATGCCGCCGGTGTGGGCCGGCAGTTGGCGGCCATGCTGCTGGAGACCGGCCGCACCGTGGTGGACCCCGCACGGCTGACACCGGGACGCTTCGACCACTGGGACGACGGCACGGTGCGCGAGACCGCGCTCGGCCACTATCAGGGCATCTACGACGCGCACTGACGGCCGTTCGGTGGCGCGGAGACGGGTGCCCGGCACCGGCTCCGCGCCCTCCTTCCCGTCCGTCGTCAGCCGTGCGCTGCGGCCGTCTCCGCCTGCTCCGGGAGGGAGTGGAGGAACTCCGCCAGTACGGCGTTGAATTCCTCCGGGCATTCCAGGTTGGGCAGATGGCCTGCCTGCTCGATGACCGCCAGCGTGGCGTCCGGGACCCGGGTGTGGATGTCCTGGGCGTCGCTCACCGGCGTGTGGGCGTCCTCGGTGCCGACCACCGCGAGGGCCGGTACCGAGATCCGGGAGAGCAGCGCCGTGTAGTCGGGGCGTTCGGCGCGGCCGCGGAGTGCGGCGGCCGCGCCCTCGGAGGGTGCGGCCGTCATCATGGCCAGGACGTGGGCGGCGACGTCCGGCCGGTGGGTGAGGGTGTGCGCGGACACCATCGTGGGCAGCGCCTCCTGGGCGTAGCCGGTCATGCCCTCGCGGAGCAGCCGTTCCGCCATGTCGCGGCGGCGGGTCCTGCCCTCTTCGGTCTCCGCCGCGGCGAAGGTGTCGGCGAAGACCAGGCCCCGTATCCGCTCCGGGAAGAGCCGGTAGCACTCCATGACGATCTGGCCGCCCATGGACAGCCCGCCGAGGACGAAGCGCCCGATCCCGAGGTGGTCGAGCAGGGCGAGCAGGTCGCGGGCGAAGGTCTCCAGCGGGGTGGTGCCGGGCACGGGCGTGCTCTCCCCGTAGCCGCGCAGGTCGGGGACGATCACCCGCCATCCGGCCCGGCTGAAGTGCTCGGTCTGCGGGCGCCACATCGAGCGGTCGAAGGGGTGCCCGTGCACCAGTGCCAGGGGCGGCCCGCTGCCCTCGTCCTCGTATCCGACCGTGATCCCCCGGCAAGCGACCGAACCCATGGTGTGTCCCCTCTGCGGTGATGTGACGCATCGATGCTATAGAGCGCAATTGCTCGGTGCAATGGAAATAATGCGCTCGGTGCAATATTGTGTTCAGTGTTCGTGCGCAGTGTTGGTGTGCACTGCCTGAGGTGCAGTGCCTGTTGCGGCGTCGGTGGCGGCGTCCGAGGGAGTGAAGGGTGGACAGGGTGGACGACTACCGTGCGCTCGCCGATGACCTCGCGGCGGACATCGCGGCCGGCCGGCTCCCCCCGGGGGAACGGCTGCCGCCGCTGCGGCGGTTCGCCCGCGACCGGGGGATCGCCGGCTCGACCGCGGCCCGGGTGTACCGGGAACTGGGCCGGCGCGGGCTGACGGTGGGGGAGGTCGGCCGCGGCACCTTCGTCCGCGCCGCCGCGCCCGCGGCCGAACCCGCCCTCGCCGAGCCGGGCGGGGCCCGGGTCGACCTGGAGCTGAACTTCCCGGTGCTGCCCGGCCATCCGGCGCTGCTAGCCAAGAGCCTGGGGCATCTGCTGCGCCCCGACGCGCTGGCCGGTGCGCTCCGCCCGGTGGGGGCCACCGGCACGGCCGTGGCCCGGCGGACCGCGGCCGCGCACCTCGCCCGCGGCGACTGGGCCCCCGACCCCGGGCAGCTGCTCTTCGCGGGCAACGGGCGGCAGGCGCTGGCCGCGGCGATCGCCGCGCTGGTCCCGGCCGGTGAGCGGCTCGGCGTCGAGGCGCTCACCTACCCCGTGGTGAAGGGCATCGCGGCCCGCCTCGGCGTCACGCTCGTCCCCCTCGCCATGGACGAGCACGGCCTGACCCCCGAGGCGCTGCGCTCCGCCCCTCCGCTGCGCGCCGTCTACCTCCAGCCCGCCCTCCACAACCCGCTCGGCCGCACCATGCCCGCCCGCCGCCGCACCGAACTCGCCGCTGTTCTGCGGGAGTTGGACCTCCACGCCATCGAGGACGCGATCTACGGATTCCTCCGCGACGACCTCTCCCCGCTCGCCGCGCTCGTGCCGGAGCGCACCGTGGTCGTCGACAGCCTGTCCAAGCGGCTCGCGCCCGGACTGTCGCTGGGATTCCTCACCGTGCCCGAGGGCAGCGCACCGGACTTCGCGGCCGCCCTCAGGACGGGGACCTGGACCGCCGCCGGCTTCGCGCTCGACGCGGCGACCCGCTGGATGGCCGACGGCACCGCGGCGGCGGCCGAGGCGGAGAAGCGCGGCGACGCCGCGGCACGGCAGCGGCTCGCCGCCGAGCGGCTCGCCGGATTCCGGGTCCAGGCCGATCCGCAGGCGTATCACTGCTGGTGGGAGCTTCCGGACCCCTGGCGGGCCGACACCTTCGTGGCCGCCGCCGCACGTCGCGGCATCGCCGTCACCCCGTCCGGGGCCTTCGCCGTCGGCCCGGCCCACGCGCCGAACGCCGTACGGCTGGCGCTCGCCTCGCCGCCCGTCGACGTGCTGGCCGAGGCGCTCGACGTGCTGGCCGGGCTGGCGCGCCGGGAACCGGAGGACACCGGGGCGGAGTGAGGGAGCGCCGGGCCGGGCGGTGGCTCAGGTGCCGCTCATCAGCTGGCCGAGACCGCTGCGCAGCTCCGCGGTGTTCATCACCGGCTGGAGCGAGACCTTGGCGTGCAGGTCCATGAAGAACGATTCGAGGAGCGTCGGCATCTGCGACGACTCGGTCATGTCGAAGTAGAAGTAGGCGGTGCGCTCACCGCCGTCGAGGGTGAAGTAGGCGGCTTCTGGCTGAAGGGCGGCGAGGGCCGTCTCCATGATCTTCGGCAGACTGCCGCTCTGGATCACCTCGTTGCCGGTCTCGGTCGGTATCCGGGCCGTCAGGACCATCCTCATCGGGCTCACTCCTCGCGTGGCGCGTGGGCGGGTGGAGTGCGGCGGCGAACCGGGGCCCGGGTGCTCGGCGCCTGCGCGGGAGGCTCCGGTGCACCGCTGGTGTGTCCGTGCTGTCTGCTCTCAGGGTCTCACGGCCCGGCGGCCGGGGCCGGTTCCCGGCGGCCGGGGGCGGGCGCGGAGGCGGGTCAGGCCCCGGTCAGCAGATGCTCGGGGCGCCCGCTGGGCGGCACCTCCTCGGCCGGCGGCACCGGGCCCGGCGGGGTGCCGTCACCGAACGGCCGGCCGCCCAACTCCTCGCGGTGGTGCGGCGTCAGCCAGCCGGAGAGGTCCGGTCCGCCCGGGACGATGCCGGTCGGGTTGATGCCGGTGTGCACCTGGTAGTAGTGCTGCTTGATGTGGTGGAAGTCGACGGTGTCGCCGAAGCCGGGCGTCTGGAAGAGGTCCTTGGCGTAGGCCCACAGCACCGGGTCCTCGGCCAGCTTGAACCGGTTGCACTTGAAGTGCCCGTGGTAGACGCAGTCGAAGCGGACCAGGGTGGTGAACAGCCGGATGTCCGCCTCGGTGAGGGTGTCGCCGACGAGGTAGCGGCGGTCGTGCAGGCGCTCGGACAGCAGGTCCAGACGCCGGAACAGATCGCGGAAGGCGGCGTCGTACTCGCTCTGCCCGGTGGCGAAACCCGCCCGGTAGACGCCGTTGTTGACATCCCGGTAGACGCCCGCCATAACGATGTCGATCTCCTCGCGCAGCGGCTCCGGATACAGGTCGGGTGCGCCGGGCCGGTGCAGCGCCGTCCACTCCGTCGCGAAGTCCAGGGTGAGCTGCTGGAAGTCGTTGGTGACCAGCTGCCCGCTGGGCACGTCGACGAGGGCGGGCACGCTGACCCCGCCGGGGTAGCCCTTCTCCCGGGCGTCGTAGGCCTCGCTGAGGAAACGGATGCCGAGGACGGGGTCGCGGCCGTCCGGGTCCAGGGTGAAGCGCCAGCTGCGGTCGTCCTGGAGGGGGTCGGTGACGGCGAGCGAGACCGCGTCCTCCAGGCCGAGCAGCCGCCGGGAGATGACGGCGCGGCTCGCCCAGGGGCAGGCGCGGCTGGCCACCAGCCGGTAGCGGCCCGCCTCGACCGGCCAGCCGTCGCGCCCGTCCGCCGTGACACGGTCGGCGAAGTGGCTCCTGGAGCGCTTGAAGGGCTTTCTGCCGTACGCGGCATTGCCGTCCGTGGCGGCGAGTGCGGCACCGTCCGCCGCGCCGTCCGTGGTGCCGCCGTTGTTGCCGGCGTCGGGCTGGGGCATCACCGACTCCTTCCGTCTGCGGTTGCTCCGGTCCTCAGGGCGAGCCTTCCCGGCCGGGGGCGGGTACTCCCTCGTGTCAGCCGCCCGGCGCACCGCCGCGGCCCGGGCGAGCCGGGCGGCCGGCTCAGCCGAGGCGGGTGAGGTCGGGCCGCAGCCGGTGCCAGATCGGATGCCGCAGCCGGCCGGCCGAGGTCCAGCCGGTGTGCGTGACCTCGGCGACGAGCCGGGGCTCGGCCCAGTGCACCCCCGCCAGCTCCACCGGGTTGAGGAACGGGGACCGGTCGAGCGGGATCACGTCCAGGTACCGCGCCAGCTCCTGGCGCTCGCGGTCGGACAGCCCCGAGCCGACCGAGCCGACATACCGCAGCCCCGCGGGCTCGGCCACCCCCGCCAGCACGGCGCCCGGCAGCCCGGTCAGCCCGCCGTGGCCCTCCGTCCAGCCCCCGATGACCACGTCGAGGGTCAGCACATGCTTGGTCTTGCGCCACTCGGGCGACCGCACCCCCGGCAGATAGGCCGAGGACAGCCGCTTGGCCACCACCCCCTCCAGCCCCGCCTGCAGCGAGGCCTCCCACGCCTGCTGTCCCTGGCCGGCCAGATACTCCGGCGCCGACCAGTTCGGGCCGCGCAGCCGCAGCCCGGACAGCAGGGACCGGCGCTCGTAGTACGGCGACCCGAGCAGCGAGCCGTCCAGATACATCAGGTCGAAGAGGACGAGGTGGACGGGGTGCTCCATGGCCAGCCGGGCCGTGCGGCGCGGGTTCACCACGCCCATCCGGCGCTGCAGCAGCCCGAAGTCCGGCCGTCCGCGCGCGTCCAGCACCACCACCTCACCGTCGAGCACCGCGGCCCGCCCCCGCAGCTGCTCACCCAGCGGCGCCAGCTCCGGGTAGCTGCCGGTCGCCTCGTTGCCCGCGCGGGTGACCAGCCGGACGGTGCCGTCGCCGGGGGTGTTGACGATGCAGCGCGCCCCGTCCCATTTGGCCTCGAACGCCCAGGCCGCCTCCTCGTGCGCGGCGGGCAGCGGGCCGATCGTGGCCAGCATCGGCCGGATCACCGGGTACGGGGCCGAGCCACGCTCGGCGGACGGGGCCATGGTTCGATGATCGGGCGAGACGGGGGTGTGCGCAGATCGGACGGCGGCCGGCGGCGGCCGGGCCGGCCGGGACCCTCAGGCGCCGCCGCCCGGCCGGGCCCCGCTCCGCGGCACGTCCCCGCGCGGCGGTCCCTCCGCGGGCAGCTGCTCCTCGCCCTCCGTACGGACATGCGGCAGGACGCGGTCCAGCCACCGGGGCGTCCACCAGGCCGCCGGGCCCAGCAGCGTCATCACCGCGGGCACCAGCAGCAGTCTGACCACGGTGGCGTCGATCAGCACGCTCACCGCCAGGCCCAGGCCCAGCATCTTCACCACGATGTTGTCGCTGATGATGAACGCGGCGAACACACTCACCATGATCAGTGCGGCACAGGTGATCACCCGGGCGGTGATCTCCAGGGCGTGCGCCACGCTCGCCTTCGCGTCGCCGGTGCGCAGCCATGCCTCGTGCACCCGCGACAGCAGGAAGATCTCGTAGTCCATGCTCAGCCCGAAGACGATCGCGAACATCATCATCGGGACGTAGCTCTCGATCGGCACCGTGCCCGAGACCCCGAGCGCGGGGCCGCCCCAGCCCCACTGGAAGACCGCCACCACCACCCCGTACGAGGCGGCGATCGACAGGACGTTGAGCACCGCCGCCTTCACCGCGACCAGCACCCCGCGGAAGACGGCCAGAATGATGACGAAGGCGAGCGCGACGACCACGGCGATGATCAGCGGCAGCCGGCTGGCGACGATGTCCAGGAAGTCCACCTGGCCGGCGGTCGTGCCGGTCACATAGCCGTGCGCGTCGGTCCCCTTGACGGCCTCCGGCAGCAGATCGTGCTTGAGGCGGTTGACCAGGTCCGTGGTGTCCGCGTTCTGCGGGGCCTGGGTGGAGTAGGCGGTCCCGGTCAGCACCGCGCCGTCCGGGGTGGCCTTCAGCGGCGTGACGAAGGCGGCGCCCGGCACGTCGGTGAGGGTCTGCTGTGCCTGTGTCGCCAGCATCGGGCGGTCCGCCTGCGGGACCGCGGACTGGTCGATGACGAGGGTCAGCGGCCCGTTGGAACCGGGGCCGAACGCCGAGGACATCAGGTCGAAGGCGCGCCGGTCGGTGAACGACTTCGGGTCCGCGCCGTCGCCGATGTGCCCCAGCTGAATCCAGAAGACCGGAAGGGCCAGCACGACCACCACGAACACCCCGCCCGCCAGGTACCACCACGGGCGGCGCTCCACCCGCTGGGCGTAGCGGTGCCAGGTGCCGTGCGCCTCCCCGCCCGGTTCGGCGTCCGTCTCGGCGATCGGGCGGCGCACCCGGAGCCGGTCGATCCGGCGGCCGGTCAGCCCGAGCAGCGCCGGTACGAGGGTGAGCGCGCCGAGCACCGCCGAGACCACGGTGACGGCGGCCGCCACCCCCAGTTTGCCGATGAAGGAGACGCCCGAGACCCACAGTCCCATCAGCGCGATGATGACCGTGCAGCCGGACACCAGCACCGCCCGGCCGCTGGTCGCCACGGCCCGGCCCGCCCCGGTCACCGGGTCCGCGCCGTCCATGAGGTTCTGCCGGTGCCGGGTGAGCAGGAAGAGCGCGTAGTCGATCCCGACGCCGAGGCCGATCATCGTGGCCAGGGTGGGGGAGACGGTGGCGAAGACGAAGACGGCGGCGAGCAGCCCCAGGCAGGCCAGTCCGCAGAGCGCGCCGATCAGCGCGGTCAGCAGCGGGATACCGGCCGCCAGGACACTCCCGAAGCCCACCAGCAGCACCAGGATCGCCACCCCGAAGCCGATCGCCTCGCTGGTCCGGTCGTTGGGTTCGGGCCGGGCCAGCTCACCCAGCGACCCGCCGTACTCCACCTCCACGCCAGCGGAGCGCAGCGGCCGCACCGCCGCGTCGACCCCGTCCAGGTAGTCCGGCTTCAGCGTGGACGGCTGCACGCTGAAGCGCACGGTGATGTACGCGGTGCGGCCGTCGGTGGACAGCGGCCCGACGTCCGGTGTCCCGGGCGGCCGCGCGGGAGGCGGGGCGCCGGGCGCCGGCAGCGGGTTCTGTGCGGACAGCACGTCCGGCAGCTTGCCGAGCGCGGTGACGGCACCGTCGATGTCGTCGCGGAAGCCCGTCAGCGGTTTCTCGTCGTGCAGCACGACCTGGCTGCTGTAGCCCCCCGCCTTCGGGTCGTGCTCCTGGAGCACCTCGCGGCCCTGCGTCGACTGGACACCGGGCAGTGCGAAGTCGTCGGAGTAGTCCCCGCCGTACGCGCGTTGCAGCACCTGCAGCCCCGCCAGGGCGGCCAGCCACAGGACGAGGACGACGACGAAGTGCCGGGCACACCACTCACCGATCCGCCGCAGCAGCCCCCGCTCACCGGACGCGGCCGGCCCGCTCGGATTCCTCGGCGACGACATAGGTGCTCCCGATGCGGGCCGGCGCTGCTGGCACATACGGACACTCAGCATTCAACGGCGGTCCGGCCGCTGCGGCACGTCCACGGGGTATCCGGGTGTCGGCCGAACGGGTGCGCGGCTGCTGTCCGGACTTCGTACGGACGACTCGCTCCCGTGGTGCGGTGCCCGCCGTTATCCGGCCGGCGTCACAATTTTCGAGGTACCGAGTACCCGCCCATGCGCGTCAAGCGCTCTGACCTGGAAGTACGGGCCCCGGTCCGCTGTCGCGAGCGCCGTCTCGAATCCGGTGCGGGGGACGCGCCCGCGGACGACCCGCAGGGAGTGGGGACGGGGGCCGGCGAGCAGTTGCCACCTTCTGGTCTCGGTGGAGCCGTTCCACGAGGCGTAGACGACGTGGCGTCCGCCCCCGGCTCGTGCCGCCGCACTCGGAGGGTAGTACGGCCGGCCGACCCATCGGTCGCGGAAGGCACGGTACGAGATGTTGGAACCCGGCATCTTCGCGTCGTAGAGCAGGCTCTGCGAGCCGTTGTTCTGGGAATTCCCCGGATACGCGTACTCCGAGTAGTAGGAATTCTGGCCCCACCCGATGAACTGGTTCCCGTTGGGGAGGGCTTGGGTGTTCCCTTGGGAGGCGGAGTACAAAGGCGGTGCGTGGTAGTAGGTCTTGTGGACGGTCGCCCGGCGGCGCGCGAAGTCAAGGTTGAGGATCAGGCCGTGTGACTGCTGCTCGGGTGTGCCGTCCGGCTGACTGCAGCAGCCGTCGTCGAACATGCTGATCCGGCTTTCCGGCCGGAACCTGACGTCGTGTTGCCAGAAGAAGTCAGCGTTCGGGCCGAAGGTGAAGTCGCTCCGTTTTCCGCCGAGTTGCCAGCGGATGCGGCCGGTCCTCCGGGAGATGTCGTAGGCCGCCCACATGTTGCGTGCTGAGATCAGCAGTTCACCGTCGGGTCCTTCGTCGATCGAGTTCATGTGGTAGGCGTCCCACACTCCTCCGGATGACGACGCATCGGAGGCGGGCACCTCGGATTCGGCCGGATCGACGTGATCGAGGATGTCCCATGAGAAGACGAGTTCCCCGGTGGCGAGGTCGACCTCCTGGACTTCGCTGTCCAGGATGGCCCCGCCCTCGGGACCGCCGTAAGGGCGGAGGTCCATGGGGACCGGCTTGCTCGCGATGAACAGCGCGGTTCCTCTGCGGGTCAGGAGGAATTCGTGCTCGTCCGGATGGAAGCCGTGACGGGCGAAAACCGTTCTGACCAGGCGGTAGTGGCTGTCGTAGACGTAGTAACACCCGCCTGGTTCGGGGGCGCCGCCCGGCAGGTTGGTGTAGGCGGGCGGGATCGCGATGGACCCCTGCCACCAGGTCAGCACGGGCTCCGCAGTCCCCTTCCGGGGGTGGTGATAGGTCTGAACCTTGAAGTCGGCGTTCTGCAGGCTCGTCGAGGGCAGCGGCCGGAACCAGACCGGCTCACCGGAGTTGTCGGAAATCAGCGCTCCGGTCTGGCCGATCATCGGGCTGCTGATGGTGTACGGGCCGGTGAAGATGCTCCCGGCTGCCGTTCCCGGGCGCTGCGCGGTCACGCTGACCCGCATGGGACGGAGCTTCGGCGCGGAGACGAAGCTCCACACGCCGCTGCCCGACGTGATCAGCTCCGGCGCAGGAGGGCTCCCCGTCGGAGGTGCCGGCTCGGTCGCACACAAGCGGGGCCCTGGCGGCGAACTCGCCTCGGCGGGAACCACACCGCTCGCGAAGGCGATCCCCGCGGCCAGTGCGCAGGCCCCTGGAGCGCGGCTCATCCGCCTGGCCCGGCGAGCCCAGGGCTTTTCCTCTGCCATCGTTTCTCCGTCGCGATGTGTCACATTCCTGAGCCGCCCGGGAACATCCGTCAGCAAGATCAAAGCGCGGGAGACCTGCGCTTGCCGGCGACGCTAAGCGCTGCGGTCGGCCGCCGCCCGCTGGAGACGCCGTCCGGTGGACCGTTCACCCGGCCCTCGCAAAGCGGCGCGGGTTCTTCGGGACGGCACACGGAGCCACCACTCGCCCCAGCGGCTTTCCGGTAGCGCCCTGATGACGGCTGCCTCTGTGCTCATGCCGGCCCAACGGCCCATCAGACCGGCGCTTGAGCAGGCGCGTAGGCACCGCGGCGCCTAACGTCACAGGGCACGGCTCCCGGCATCGAGCACTTCTGGCCGGCGGCCGGGAGGGCGACGACAGGAAGAAGGCACAGGTGCGGTCATCAGCAAGGAGCGAAGCCGCCGTGCGCGCCCTTCCGCTCCGGCCAGGCGTCCGCCGCCGCCCTCCCGAGGAAGGAGGCCGGCGGGCAGGCGGTCTTGTGGGACGCATCAAGCGGTCGGGCAAACCGGTAGCCGCTCTGCTGCTGGCGACGGCCCTCACCGGGTGCGGGTTCACCTCCCCGGGAGACTCCGACGGTTCCGGGGAGAACGCGGGCAACGGCGACGTGGTGGGCACTCCCACACCGCTGCGCAACGTGCCCCGCGAACTGTCCACCCTGGCCGACGGGAAACTGATCGTCTACCGCATGCCGGGCATGCAGGGGCATCAGATCAAGGCGACCGCCATGCTGTTCACTCCCCGGAAATCTCCTCCGGCCGGCGGCTGGCCACTTTTCGTCTGGGGGCATGGGACCGTCGGATGGGCCCCGGAGTGCGCACCGAGCGTCCAGCTCCAGGAACACAAAAAATGGGCGGACCAGCCGAACGCGGCGTTGCTGGCGGCCGTCCTGAAGATGGGCATCGCTGTCGTGGCGCCGGACTATGAGGGTCTGGGGCCGGCGGCAGCCGGCGTCACGGCCGGGCACGGCTATTACCATCTTTCGAGCCAGGGCAAGTCCATGAACTTCGCCGCCGTCGCCGCGAAGCGGTATCTCGGCGGAAGGGCCTCCGGGGAATGGGTTCCGGCCGGCTGGTCCGAAGGGGGATTTGCCGCGCTCGCCGCCGCGTACTACTCCCGGTTGTCCGAGAAGGCGGAGCCTGCCCTGGATTATCGGGGGACGATTTCCCTCGCTCCGGTCCCGGACGTACCCGCCATGAACAAGCTCCTGTGGCGGGACATCGCCCAGGCCTCCCAACCCGGGACCACGCCCACGGACCATCAGATCGACCAGCTGGTCTTCGCCAACGCGGAGACCATCTATTTCACGAGAACCCAACGCTATGCGGGCTATCGAGTCGCGCCCGAGAAAATCTACGGCCAGAATATGCTGAATTTCTATCAGCGGAACTGGCGGACGTGCCTGGACGATCTGAACGCCATGGTCAAGCGTGACATCAAAAACTACCTGAATTCCTCGCCCTCCCACCGCTTGGATACCTACCCGGGCATCCGCGGAAACGCTCCGAACTCGCTGCCGGAGAATCGGCGGTTCTTCGAACGGAACCAGGGAAGGCTTGAGAACTCGACGCTGCCGGGGTCGGTCCTCTGGCTCTACGGGGCCGATGACATCACCAGCCCGAGTTCTGTCACGTATCACGTCGTCAACAAGATGCTGGCCAACGCCAACGACATCAACCTCGCCGTATTCGAGGGCGCCGGCCACTATGACGTGCCCACGGTCGGCCTGCCGCTGATCCAGGCCCGCCTGAGGCAGCTCTTCGCGGCGCGGTCATGAGCGGATCGTGTTGCCGGTGACCGGCCGGCCGGTGACGGCACCGGTGGAGGGAGCCGGCTGTAGCGGGTGACGGCGGTGGTGTGGTGGATGCGGCAGGTGCCTTCGCCGCCGTCGCCTGGCCGTTCCCGCTTCGCCTCATGCCTCCTTACGATGCCTCACGACCGTTTGTGCCGGCGCACGAGATGAGGACCGATCCGTTGATGAACCATTCCTGGGCGCTCACCGCACTCGACAGGCCCCCCGGGCGGGCCGGCTGCCGCCGCCGTCCGCGGGCCGGGGCGGAGGGGGGCCGATGAGCCGGGCGGTGCTGGTGACCGGGGCGTCGCGGGGCATCGGGCGGGCGGTGGCCGAGGTCTTCGCCGCGCACGGGGACCGGGTCGCGCTGCACTACGCGTCGCGGCGGGCGGCCGCGGAGGAGGCGTTCGCGGGGCTGGCGGGGAGCGGGCATGTGCTGGTGCAGGGCGACCTGCGGACGCCCGACGGCGCGGCGGCGCTGGTCGAGGCGGCGGTGGCCGGGCTGGGCGGCGTCGATGTGCTCGTCAACAACGCGGCCGCGAACGTGGCCCACCCCCTGGACCGCACCTCGTTCGAGGACTGGCGGGACGCCTGGCGGCAGGTCGTGGACGTGAACCTGCTGGGCGCTGCGCATGTCAGCTACGGCGCGGCGCGGAACATGATCGAGCGGGAGGTGGCGGGCCGGATCGTCAACATCGGGTCGCGCGGCGCCTTCCGCGGCGAACCGGACCACCCGGCGTACGGCGCGTCCAAGGCGGCGCTGCACGCGATGGGCCAGTCGCTGGCGGTCCACCTGGCGCCGTACGGCATCGGGGTGGCCTCGGTGGCTCCGGGCTTCGTGGAGACCGAGCGGGTCGCGGACCGGCTCACCGAGGACGTGCGGCAGCAGAGCCCGTTCGGCCGGGTCGCCGCGCCCGCCGATGTCGCCTCCGCCGTCCACTACCTCGCCTCGCCCGAGGCGCAGTGGACCTCCGGGACGGTGCTGGACGTCAACGGCGCGTCGTACCTGCGCTGAGGAACGGGGAAGCCCCGGCCGAACGGGGGAATTCGGCCGGGGCGGTCTCGGGGGCGCGGGTGGCGACGGCGGCGGCCTCCGGGCCTGCCGCCGGGCGGCGCTGGGCCGGCTTCGCGGTGGCGGGCCGTGCGGCGCCGTCGGGTCGGCACCCGCTTCCAAATTGAACGATAAACCATTGAGTCGGTTTCCGCCGCACGGGGTGACCGCTCTCACCCGCGGCCGGCCCAGGGAGCCCGCGGGCCGCAGGTCAGGGCACGATACGGACCGGGCGATAGCCCTCGTCCAGCAGCCGCGGCAGATACCAGTCCAGCGCCTCCACGGTCTGGCTGCGCTCACCGCCCCCGTCGTGCGACAGCACGATCGCCCCGGGATGCAGCGCGTCCAGCACCGTGTAGGCGATGGTCTCGGCCCCCGGAGCGGTCCAGTCCTGCGAGTCGACCGCCCAGCCGACGGGGGACATGCCCAGGGCGTTGCAGATGCTCAGCGAGGGGTCGTCCCAGTCGCCGTACGGGGCGCGGGCCAGGTCGGGAGCGGTGCCGAGGACATCCTCGATCAGCGCGCTGGTGCGGCCGAGTTCGCTGTGCACGGCGCCCGGCGGCAGCGTGGTCAGCTGCGGATGGCTCCAGGTGTGATTGGCGACGGCATGGCCGTCGTCGGCGAGGGCGTGCAGCAGGCCGGGGAACTCGACGGCGTTCTCGCCGATGACGAAGAACGTGGCGCGGGTGTCGTGGCGGCGCAGAATCCGCAAGATGTCGGGCGTGTGGGCGGGGTGCGGCCCGTCGTCGAAGGTGAGGAAGACCTCCCGGCGGTCGGTGGACAGATGGAAGGCGACATCGGGGTGCGGGGGTGAGGCGCCCGGCCCGGAGCGGGAGGTCTCACCGGCCATCGGGCGCAGCCGGAACGGCCCCGGGGCGCTCCCCGGGCCGGGCCGCTCGGCGGTCATCAGCGGCCCGCCGTCGGCACCGGAGGGCTTCGCCGGCGTCGGGGCCGGCGGCGGGCCGGTCTCCGGAGTGCCCTCGCCGGACGGGAACAGGACCCGGGCGGCGGAGAGCGTCCCGAGCACGACCGCGGCGTGCAGGAACATCCGCCGGGTACGGGTGTGCTGATCGGGGTCCACCCCTCACGTGCTCTCACGCGGCCCGCTGGGGGAGCGGCAGCGACACCGGGGCGGGCGGGTTCCGTACCCGATCGGCTCGCACCGGCGGGCCGCTCGCCGGCCGCCGCCGGAGGGGCCGCCGGGGCACCGCCCGCGATGCGGCACGGGCCCGCGAGCCTCCGTCCCGCTCCACCGGGCGGCCCATAGCTTGTCCGGCTATGAGCCAATTCTTCAGGCCGAAGCGGATGATGGTGGGTCGTCCGCTGGACAGTGCCCGCCTCGGTGAGACGCTGCTGCCGAAGCGACTGGCGCTACCGATCTTCTGCAGCGACCCGCTCTCCTCCGTCGCCTACGCCACCGAGGAGATCCTGCTGGTCGTCGGCCTCGGCGGGATCGCCCTGCTCCATCTGACCTGGTACGCGGCGGCCGCCATCGTGCTGGTGCTGGTCGTGGTCGTGGCGTCCTACCGGCAGACCTGTTACGCCTATCCCGGCGGCGGGGCGTACCGCGTCAGCGCGCAGAACCTCGGGCGGAACGCGGCACTCACCGCGGCCAGCGCGCTGCTGGTCGACTACGTGCTGACCGTCGCGGTGTCCGTGGTGTCCGGCGTCGCCGCGATCACCTCCGCGATTCCGTCCCTCGGCGGCCACGACGTGGCGCTGTCCGTCGGGTTCGTGGCACTGCTGGCCCTGATGAACCTGCGCGGGGTCCGGGAATCCGGCCGGGTCTTCGCCGTGCCCACCTACGGCTTCGTCTTCTTCGTCTACCTGATGTTCGCGGTCGCGGCCGTACGGCTGGCCACCGGCGCGAGCATCCGCGCCGAGTCCGCCGACCTGCCGCTGCACGCCGTCTCGCACTACACCGGCGTGGCCCTGGTCCTGCTGGGCATGCGCGCCTTCGCGTCCGGCTGCACCGCGCTGACCGGCGTCGAGGCGATCAGCAACGGAGTGCCCGCCTTCCGCCGGCCGAAGAGCCGCAACGCCGCCACCACGCTGCTGGTCATGGGGTTCTTCTCGGTCACCATGTTCGGCGGGATCACCGTCCTGGCCATGCTCTCCGACGTGCATGTCGCGGTGCAGCCCACCGAGCTGGGGCTGCCGCCGGACACCCCGACCTCCACCGCGCTCGCCCAGATCGCCCGCGCCGCCTTCGGCGACCTCGACACGCTCTTCTACCTGCTCCAGGCGTTCACCGCCGGGGTGCTGATCCTCGCCGCCAACACCGCCTTCAACGGCTTCCCGATGCTGGCGTCGATCCTCGCCGAGGACGGGTTCGTGCCCCGGCAGCTGCACAACCGCG
Organism: Streptomyces sp. NPDC048612; assembly: GCF_043199295.1. Classification (NCBI taxonomy): domain Bacteria; kingdom Bacillati; phylum Actinomycetota; class Actinomycetes; order Kitasatosporales; family Streptomycetaceae; genus Streptomyces; species Streptomyces sp. NPDC048612. Next base: position 168,154 of record NZ_JBICVV010000014.1, on the reverse strand, counting down.
GGGACCGGCTGGTGTTCTCGAACGGGATCATCCTGCTCGCGCTGGCCGCGATCGGGCTGATCGTCCTCTTCGACGCGGAACTCACCCGCCTCATCCAGCTCTACATCATCGGCGTCTTCGTCTCCTTCACGCTCTCCCAGACGGGCATGGTCCGGCACTGGCGGACCGTCCTCGCCGAGCCGGGGCTGCCGTCACGCGAGCGGACCCGGCACCGGCGCTCCCAGGCGATCAACGCGGTCGGCGCGGTACTCACCGGGGTGGTCCTGGTCATCGTCCTGATCACCAAATTCCTGCACGGTGCCTGGATCGTGGTGATCGCCATGCCGCTGCTCTTCCTGGGAATGCGCGCGATCCACCAGCACTACCGGCGCCTCGACCGCGAGTTGGCCGTCGCCCCCGGCGCCCGGCCCTGGGAGCCGGCCGGGAACCATGTGCGGGTGCTGGTGAACTCCCTGCACGCGCCCACTCTCAAGGCCCTCGGCTATGCCCGCGCGATGCGCCCCACCACGCTGGAGGCGCTGACCGTCGCCGTCGACCCCGGCGACGTACGCGAGCTGCGCGAGGAGTGGGACGCCCATGACATCGACGTGGCGCTGCAGGTGCTCAGCTCGCCCTACCGGGACTTCACCCGGCCGGTGATCGACCACATCCTGGACGTCTGTGCGCGCTACCCGGGCGGCGCCGTCACGGTCGTGATCCCCGAGTACATCGTCGGGCACTGGTGGGAGCAGCCGCTGCACAACCAGAGCGCCCTGCGGCTGAAGGCCCGGCTGCTGTTCACCCCGGGTGTGACGGTGGTCAATGTGCCCTACCGGCTTCCCTCCGGCACGGCGCCGGGGGAGGGGGAGGGGTAGGCGTAGGAGGGCGGCCGCCGCCGCGCTCCCGGCTCAGGCCGCCGCCCGGTGCCCCTTCGGCTCCGGGGCCGCCAGCGCGGCCTTGGTGACATCCCCGACCAGCTCGACGACATCGGGCCCGTACGCCTGCGAGTTGACCACCTTCAGCAGCAGACAGAACTGGCCGTCGCTGCCGTGCTTACGGGCCAGCCGCGCCCGGTTGCGGACGAGATGGCGGACCGCGGCCCGGTGGGTGACCGGGCGCTGGCCGGCCGCCAGGAACACCGGCCGGTCGCCCTCGCCGGCGGTCAGCCGGGCCAGCAGGACGTACTCGACGGCGCCGGGCTCCATCCGGTACTCCGTGCCGCCGATGGTGAAGGTGCCCCGGCCCGTGCCCGACTCGTCCCCGGGGTGCACGGTCACGCCCGGCAGCAGATTGGCCAGGTGGGCCGCCAGCCGGCGGTGCGCGGTCGGGTCGCCGACACAGAACTCGGTACGCGCCCCGAAGCCCTGGAGGCCGGTGTCGTGCGGGGCGACCTCGGGGTGCGCACCACAGTTCTCGATCACCGCGGCCAGCCCCAGCAGCGCCAGCGCGTCATGGCGCGGGATGCTCCAGTGGGCCGAGGAGCTGTCGCGGTGGGTGACCAGCACGCACTCCGAACCGTCCGGCAGCCCGAAGAAGCCTTGTTCGCGGGCCGGCTTCCGGCGGGCCACCGCGGAGTATCCGGCCCAGCCGGCCACCAGGCCCACGATCAGGGCCGCGGCCGCCACGGTCAGGAGCAGCAGGGTGTCGTCCATGGCCGGGGAGCGTAGCGGCATTCCGGCGGGGTGTTCGAGGGCGGGGCGGGCGGCTGGGACGGCTTGTCCCGGTCCGTACGGGCATACCTGATCCGGGCGGAAAAGGGGCGGCTGATCCCCGCCGCCACCGGGGCCGCCGGGCCCGAAATGCCCTCTGTCGGCGGGCTGTTGCCGCGAGTAGGCTCCGGGCCCCTGCCGCCCCGTGCAGCCTCTGGGAGGAAACCCCGGTATGACCAGAGTCCGACGCCTCACCGTTCTGGGAGCGGCCGCCGCGCTGGCCGGCTCCCTGATGGCGGTCCCGGCCGCCGCCGGTTCCGCCGCGCCCGCCCGGCCCGGCCCCGCCCACCGGGACCTCGCCGCCACCGCGGCTCCGGAGAAGACCCCGGTCGCCGTCGGCTCCGGCGGCGCCGTCGCGAGCGTCGACCCGTACGCCTCGGCCGCCGGTATCGAGGTGCTCAGGAAGGGCGGCAACGCCGTCGACGCCGCGGTCGCCACCGCCGCCGCCCTCGGCGTCACCGAGCCCTACTCCGCGGGCATCGGCGGCGGCGGATACCTCGTCTCCTACGACGCCCGGTCCAGGGCCGTACGCACCCTCGACGGCCGGGAGGCCGCCCCGCGCTCCGCCGGCAAGGACCTCTTCCTGGAGCACGGCACGCCCGTCCCGTTCGACGAAGCCGTCACCAGCGGGCTCGGCGTCGGCACCCCGGGCACCGCCGCCACCTGGGACACCGCACTGCGCAAGTGGGGCAGCCGGTCCCTGGGCGAGGTGCTGCGCCCCGCGCAGCGGCTGGCCGCGGACGGCTTCACGGTCGACGAGACCTTCCGCCGGCAGACCGCCGACAACGAGGCCCGCTTCCGCGACTTCCCGGCGACCGCCCGCCTCTACCTGCCCGGCGGCGAGCTGCCGGTGGTCGGCTCCACGATGCGGAACCCCGATCTGGCCCGTACGTACGGGGAGTTGGCGAAGAAGGGCGCCGGCGCGCTCTACCACGGCGCGCTGGCCCGGGACATCGTCCGCACCGTCCGCACACCGCCGGTGCGCGCCGGCTCCCCGCGCACCGTGCGGCCCGGCGACCTGACCGCCGGCGACCTGCGCGCCTACCGCGTCCTGAGCCAGGCCCCCACCCACACCCGCTACCGCGGCCTCGACGTCTACGGCATGGCGCCGTCCTCCTCCGGCGGCACCTCCGTCGCCGAGGCGCTCAACATCCTGGAGCGGAGCGACCTGTCCCGGCTGACCGGGCGGCAGTACCTCCACCGCTACCTCGAAGCGTCCCGGATCGCCTTCGCCGACCGCGGCCGCTGGGTCGGCGACCCGGCGCAGGAGGACGTCCCCACCAAGGGCCTGACCTCCCAGCGGTTCGCCGACGCCCGCGGCTGCCTCATCCACGACGACAAGGCGCTGACCAGCCCGCTCGCGCCCGGCGACCCACGGCACCCGAAGCCGTGCGCCACGGCCGGCCGGGCCGCGCCGACGACGTACGAGGGAGAGAACACCACCCATCTGACCGTCGCCGACAAGTGGGGCAACGTCGTCGCCTACACCCTGACCATCGAGCAGACCGGCGGCAGCGGCATCGTCGTCCCGCACCGTGGCTTCCTGCTCAACAACGAGCTGACCGACTTCTCCTTCGCGCCGGCCGACCCCGCCGTGCACGACCCGAACCTGCCGGGCCCCGGCAAGCGGCCGCGCTCGTCGATGTCGCCGACGCTGGTGCTGCGGCACGGCCGGCCGGCGGTGGCGCTCGGCTCGCCCGGCGGCGCGACCATCATCACCACCGTGCTGCAGACCCTGGTCAACCACCTCGACCGCGGAATGCCGCTGGTCGACGCCATCGCCGCACCGCGTGCCAGCCAGCGCAACGCGGCCCGCACCGAGCTGGAACCCGGCCTGTGGAACAGCCCGGTCCGCCGGCAACTCGAAGCGCTCGGACACGCCTTCAAGGAGAACCCGGAGATCGGCGCGGCGACCGGCATCCAGCGGCTGCCGGACGGCCGCTGGCTGGCCGCGGCCGAAAAGGTACGGCGCGGCGGCGGCGCGGCGCGGGTCGTGCACCGGTCCTAACGCCCGCGGCACGGGAGCCCGATGTCACCTCGCCGACATGGCCGGACCGCTGTGTGCCGTCCGTGTGTCGTCGATGTGGCATCCCGCGCGGCGTCGTTGATGGCCGTGGCGGTGGCGATTAGCCTCCTGGGACCGTTCGTTCGAATGAGCGGTCCCAGGGAGGGAACGCAGCGTGAGCGTTGACGAGAGCCAGGACAGCGAGGCCGGGCAGGTCCCGGCCCGGCACATCGGTGCCACGGCGGGCGAGTTGGAGGGCCTGGCCGAGCAGGCGCGGGCGCTCGCCGAGGGCCGGGTGACCTCGACCGCGCTGGTCCGGCGGTCGCTGGAACGCATCGAGGCCACCCAGGGCACCGTCAACGCCTTCCGGCGGGTACGGGCCGAGGCGGCGATGGCGGAGGCCGCGGAGGCCGACCGCAGACTGGCGGCCGGGGAGCGGCTGCCGCTGCTCGGGGTGCCGGTCGCGGTCAAGGACGACACCGATGTGGCGGGCGAGCCGACCGCGTTCGGCTGCGCCGGGCAGTTCCCGCCCAAGGAGCGCGACGCCGAGGTCGTCCGGCGGCTGCGCGCGGCCGGTGCCGTCATCGTCGGCAAGACCAACGCCTGTGAGCTGGGCCAGTGGCCGTTCACCGAGGGCCCGGCCTTCGGCAACACCTGCAACCCGTGGAACCTCGCCCACACCCCGGGCGGCTCCTCCGGCGGGTCGGCCGCCGCGGTCGCGGCCGGGCTGGTCCCCGCCGCCCTCGGCACCGACGGCGCCGGCTCGGTCCGTATCCCCGCCGCCTGGTCCCATCTCGTCGGCATCAAACCCCAGCGCGGCCGCATCTCCACCTGGCCGGACCCCGAGGCCTTCCAGGGGATCACCGGCATCGGACCGCTGGCCCGTTCGGTCGAGGACGCGGCGCTGCTGCTGGACGTGGCCAGCGGCAACCACGACGGCGACCTGCACCGGCCGCCCGCCATCGCGGCCCGCGAGGCCGCCCGGCGCGACCCCGGGCGGCTGCGTATCGCGCTGTCCTGGAAGGCGGCCTTCACCTTCACGCCCAAGCCGCTGCACCCCGACGTCCGGGAGGCGGTGACCGGCCTGGCCCGCACGTTGGTCCGGCTCGGGCACTTCGTCGAGGAGGCGGAGCCGGACTACGGGCTGGTCGGGCTGGCCTTCGTGCCGCGGGCCACCGCCGGGGTCGGGGAGTGGGCCGACCGGGTCCCCGACCGCTCGCTGCTGGACCGCCGTACCCGGGAGGCGGCCCGGATGGGGCGGCTGCTCGGCGGGCCCGTGCTGCGCCGGGCACGCGCCGCCGAACGGCGCCAACAGCGGCGGATCGGCGCCCTGTTCGGCCCCTACGACGTGCTGCTGACGCCGACCACGGCCACCCCGCCGCCGCGCATCGGCACCCTCGCCAAGCTCAGCGGCTGGCGTACGGATCAGGCCATGATCGCGGCCTGCCCGTACGCCTGGCCGTGGAACGTCCTCGGCTGGCCGGGGGTGAGTGTGCCCGCCGGGTTCAGCACGGACGGCCTGCCGCTGGGCGCCCAGCTGCTCGGACCGGCCCACGGCGAGCCGCGGCTGATCTCGCTGGCCGCCCAGCTGCAGGACGATCTGCGCTGGCACGAGCGGCGGCCGCCCGGCCACCCGGCGCGGTACGACGGCGTCCGGTCCTGACCCCCCGGCGGGACCGCCCGCCGCCTCAGCCCAGGAGCGCGAGGATCTCCTCGGTGCTCCCGGTCTCGCCCAGCCGCGGGAAGATCCTCTCCAGGCTGTTGCGGTGCGCCCCGGCGTCCAGGTCGGTCATCGCGTCGGTGGCGAGGGTGACGTGGTAGCCGTACTCGTACGCGGCACGGGCGGTGGACTCGACCCCGATGCTGGTGGCGATGCCGCCCAGCACGAGCTGGGTCACCCCGCGGCGGCGCAGCTGCCGGTCCAGGCTTCAGCCGCCGGTCCGGGAGATGCCGGTCCGCAGGCTGCGGTCGGTGAGGGTCACCAGGAGCAGCAGTACGCCGAGGACGACGCCGGTCAGCGCGATGCCGTGCAGGCCGGGGTCCGAGGCGCGCGCCCCGTACAGCAGCCCGATGAGACCGGCCGCGGTGATCGCGCCGAGGTACTGGGCGGTGCGCTGGAGCCCGGCGGCCGCGCCCACCCCGTCGGCCGGTGCCTGGGCGTAGACCGCGGCCTGATTGCCGGTGGCGGCCAGCCCCTGCGGGATGCCGAAGAGCACCCCGGCGCACAGCAGCGCGACCAGCGGACTGCCGCCCTGCACCAGCAGGAGGGCCGCGCTGCCGAGCGCGAGGCAGCCGGCGGCGACGGCCAGCGGGGCGCGGATGCCCTTGGTGCGGGCGCCCCAGATCGCGCAGCACGCCGCCGCGCCGGACATCGGCAGCATGACCAGACCGGCCTGGAACGAGGAGAAGCCGTGCGCCTGCTCCAGCCACTGGCTGAAGCCGTAGAGCACGCAGTAGAGGACCAGGTAGGCCAGCCCGTGCCGGAGGTAGGTGCGGACCAGCGGGCCGTTACGGGCGAGCATCCGCAGATCGAGGAACGGCTCCGGACGGCGCAGCTGCCACCACACCAGGACGCCCGCCAGACCGAGGGCCGCCACCGGCAGTGGCCACCGCGGGTCCCGGAGGTCCATCAGGAAGACCATCGCGCAGGTCAGCACTGCGGCGAACAGCACCATGCCCAGCAGGTCGAACGAACGCGCGCGAGCGCCCTCGGTCCGTCCGCCGCCGGTGTCCTTCCGGTCCGCGGGGAGCCAGGCGAGCGCGCCGAGCAGGGCGAGCAGCGCGAGCGGGATGTTGACGGCGAACACCGCGCGCCAGCCCGCGGTCGCGGCGAGCAGCCCGCCGAGAGCGGGACCGAGCGCCGCACTGCCCAGTGCGGCGAGCGAGAGCCGCCCGAGGACGTACCGCGGGGTGGGCTCGCCCAGCCGCCGCGACTCGGCGCGCAGCAGCGCCATCGCCGCCGGGTAGGCGGCCGCGGTGCCGATCCCGAGCACGACCCGGGAGACGATCAGCAGCGGGAAGCCGGTCGCGAGCGCCCCGATGAGGCCCGCCGCGCAGACGGTCAGCGCACCGGCGGCGAACACCCGGCGGGGGCCGGCCCGGTCGGCGAGCCGCCCCAGTGAGGGCTGGCCGACCGCGCTGGACAGATACATCGCGGAGACGAGCCAGGCGGTGCCGGCCGGGCCGACGTGGAAGTCCCGGCCGATGGCCACCAGGGCCGTGGCGATCATCGTCGAGTTGAGGGGGTTCAGCAGCGAGCCGAGCAGCAGCGGGGTCATCAGCCGGGCGCCGAAGGCACGGCCGGGGCCGCCGGCGGGCTCACCGGAGCCGGCCGGCGCTTCCCCCGTGCGGGCCGCGGCCCCTTCCGCGGCGGCGGTCTCCCTCATTCCGGCATCAGCCGCCGTATCAGCCCGGCCGCCGTCTCCAGGGTCTGCCGCTCCTCCGGGGTCAGCCGGTCGGCGAGCGCCACCGCCAGCCAGTTGTGCTTGGCCTGCCGTACGGCACCGAGCACCCGGTGGCCCTCGTCGGTGAGGGAGAAGACCACCTGCCGGCCGTCGGTCGGGTGCGGACTGCGGGCGAGGATGCCGCGCTCCTCCAGGGCCGCGACGGTCTGCCGCATGGACTGCGGGCGGACCAGTTCGGCGCGGGCCAGCGCCGCGGTGGTGGCCGGTCCGCCGGTGTCGATCCGGGAGAGCACCGCGCGCTGGCTCGGGGTGAGCTCTCCCTGGGGTGAGGCGGCGCGCAGATGCCGCATGAGCTGCACCACGGCCGCTCCGAGGTCTCCCGCCAGGCGTTCCACATCGTTTTCCGGCATATGTCCAGCGTACGAGATCAACAGGTAAACTTCCAAGTTTGCCTGTTGATTTTCCGGTGCGCCGACGGACGCGCCACGGGGGAGATGGTCTTGCCACGGTCCGTGACGGGGCTTACGGTCACCTCCACACGCGTAGATCCCCGCGCGGGCTGCAGGCTGACGCATCGACAAAGGAGCAGCTCATGGCCGATGTTGTGCGTGCCGCACTGGTCCAGGCGACCTGGACCGGCGACACCGAATCGATGATCGCGAAGCATGAGGAGTACGCCAGAGCGGCGGCCGCGCAGGGTGCGAAGGTGATCGGCTTCCAGGAAGTCTTCAACGCCCCGTACTTCTGCCAGGTCCAGGAGCCCGAGCACTACCGCTGGGCCGAGCCGGTGCCCGACGGCCCGACCGTCCGGCGGATGCAGGCCCTGGCCCGCGAGACCGGCATGGTCATCGTCGTCCCCGTCTTCGAGGTCGAGCAGTCCGGCTTCTACTACAACACCGCGGCCGTCATCGACGCCGACGGCACGGTCCTGGGCACCTACCGCAAGCACCACATCCCGCAGGTCAAGGGCTTCTGGGAGAAGTACTACTTCAAGCCGGGGAACGCCGGCTGGCCGGTCTTCGACACCGCCGTCGGCAAGGTCGGCGTCTACATCTGCTACGACCGCCACTTCCCCGAGGGATGGCGGCAGTTGGGCCTCAACGGCGCCCAGCTCGTCTACAACCCCTCCGCCACCTCCCGCGGCCTGTCCGCCTACCTCTGGCAGCTGGAACAGCCCGCCGCCGCCGTCGCCAACGAGTACTTCATCGCGGCGATCAACCGGGTCGGCGTCGAGGAGTACGGCGACAACGACTTCTACGGCACCAGCTACTTCGTCGACCCCCGCGGCCAGTTCGTCGGTGACGTCGCCAGCGACTCCAAGGAGGAACTGGTCATCCGCGACCTCGACTTCGCACTGATCGACGAGGTCCGCCAGCAGTGGGCCTTCTACCGCGACCGCCGCCCCGACGCCTACGACGGGCTGGTGCAGCCATGAGCCACGAACCCCCGAGCCTGCACGCCCGTCACCGTTCGGTCCTCCCCTCCTGGCTGAGCCTCTACTACGAGCGGCCGCTCGAACTCACCCACGGCGAGGGCCGCCACGTCTGGGACACCGAGGGCAACCGCTACCTCGACTTCTTCGGCGGCATCCTCACCACCATGACGGCGCACGCCCTGCCCGAGGTGACCAAGGCCGTCGCCGAACAGGCCGGCCGGATCATCCACACCTCGACGCTCTACCTCTCGCGCCCCATGGTCGAGCTGGCGGAGCGGATCGCGGCGCTCTCCGGCATCCCCGACGCCCGGGTCTTCTTCACCACCTCCGGCACGGAGGCCAACGACGCGGCCCTCCTGCTGGCCACCACGCACCGCCGCTCCAACCAGGTCCTGGCGATGCGCAACAGCTACCACGGCCGGTCCTTCTCCACCGTCGGCATCACCGGCAACCAGAGCTGGTCACCCACCAGCCTCTCGCCCCTCCAGACCCTGTACGTGCACGGCGGGGTGCGCAGCCGCGGCCCGTACGCGGACCTCGACGACCGCGCCTACACCGCGGCCTGCGTCGCCGACCTGGAGGACATGCTCCAGCAGACCGCGGGCGGGGTCGCCGCGTTGATCGCCGAACCGGTCCAGGGCGTCGGCGGGTTCACGATGCCGCCGGACGGCCTGTACGCCGCGTTCCGCGAGGTGCTCGCCCGGCACGGCATCCTCTGGATCAGCGACGAGGTGCAGACCGGCTGGGGCCGCACCGGCGACCACTTCTGGGGCTGGCAGGCGCACGACGGCAACGGCCCGCCCGACCTGCTGACCTTCGCCAAGGGCATCGGCAACGGCATGTCCATCGGCGGGGTGGTGGCCCGCGCCGAGGTGATGAACTCGCTCTCCGCGAACTCCATCTCCACCTTCGGCGGCAGCCCGGTCACCATGGCCGCGGGCCTGGCCAACCTCGGCTACCTCCTGGAACACGACCTCCAGGGCAACGCCCGGCGGGTCGGCGGCCTGCTCATCGAGCGGCTGCGGGCGGTCACGGCCGGCCTCGACCTCGTACGGGAAGTCCGCGGCCGCGGCCTGATGATCGGCGTCGAACTGGTCCGCCCCGGCACCGACGAGCCCGCGCCGGAGGCCGCCTCGCTGGTCCTGGAGGCCGCCCGCGAGCGCGGCCTGCTGATCGGCAAGGGCGGCCAGGGCGGCGCCTCGCTGCGCCTCGCACCCCCGATGACGCTGACCGTCGCCGAGGCGGAGGAGGGCGCCGGCCTGCTGGAAGACGCGCTGCGCACGGCACAGGGACAACTGGCCCCGTCGTAGCGGACGCGGCCGTGGCGGGGGCGTCGCCGGGCGCGGGGCCCCCGTCCGCCGCCGTGCCGGGCCCGGCACGGCTCATCCGGTCCCGGCGGTCTCCCGCACCGTGTCGGCCACCAGGGTGAAGAAGCGGGTGTGCGCCCGCCGGCTGCACGGGGCCTCCGGGTTCCACGGCAGCAGCCGGGACCGGGCCTCCAGCGCGCGCCAGTGGGCATCGGACCGCAGCTGTTCGGGCCGGGCGGCGTTGACCCGGACGTCCATCAGCACGATGTCCGGCGCCAGCGCCGCGGCGTCCGCCCAGCCGACGGTGGACCAGTTCACCCCGGCGCCCGCGGCCGGCTGGAGCAGGTCCACACCGTGCTCGGTCAGCGCCCGCAGATCCGGCCAGGAGCCGGGCCGGGCCAGATGCACCCGCTCCGGGCCCGCGGGCGACAGCGCCAGCACCCGCGGCCGCGCCGCGCCGCCCGCCGCCTGCCGCAGGGCGTCCTCCGCGGCGTCCAACTCCCGCGCGCGGACGAGGGGTTCACCGTGACCGAGCGAACCGGCGAGCGCCGCGAACCGCTCGCGCACCTCGGGCAGGCTCCGGCCGGGACCCACCGCGACGGTGGCGACCGGGACATGGGTCTCCAGCTCCAACGCGGTCTTCGGCTCCAGCCCGTAGACCTGCTCACCGTCGTACGTCACGGCCACCACGAGGTCCGGCTCCGCCTCCAGCAGGGAGTCCGGGTGCAGCGCACCGCCCGAACCGAGATAGGGGAGCTCCGCGAGCGGCAGTTCGCCGGCCTTGGCGGGGTCGGGGGCGGCGCCGTCGTGCTGGGAACCGAAGAGCCCCACCGGGCGTATGCCGTGGTCCCACAGCGTCGCCCCCGCCTGTATGTACGCCACGATCCGCAACGGCCGGTGGCCGGCCACCGCAAGGCGCCCCCGGTCGTCGGAGAACTCCCACGGTGTGCTCTGCTCCATGAAGCCGCCGCCTTTCCGATCCGTCCGTCAGAATGCCGGGCCGCCCGCGGGGTTCGCCCGCCGGTCCGGCGGAATACCTGCCCATCGCGTCACTCCCGCACCCCTCCCGCGGACACCGCGCGCCCCATGACCGCGCCCCGCGTTGAACCGTCCAGCTGATCGTCGGCGCAACACGAACATCTCCGCTGATGAACGGTCACGGTATTGCCACGGTGGGTGACATGCTTCTACGGTCTCCTTCTCAACCGTGATCTACGGGTGTAGACCGGTTGTGGCGTGGCGTCAGCGGAGCAGACCTGCCGGGGGGATGGTGCGCGTCGGGCTCCGCCTTCCCGTGCCACCGATGTCACTGGTGTGGAAGGGAGCAGGATTGTGAGCCGTACGGTCGTCCAGGGCGGACTGGTGATCACCGCCGCCGATGAGGTCCACGCCGATGTCCTGGTGGAGGACGGCCGGGTCGCCGCCCTCGCGGCACACGGCAGCGCCACCGCCGGCGGCTGGACCGGCGCCGCGGACCGCGTCATCGACGCCACCGGCAGATACGTCATCCCGGGGGGCGTCGACGCGCACACCCACCTGGACTTCCCGTTCGGCGGGACCTTCTCCTCCGACAACTTCGAGACCGGGACCCGCGCCGCCGCCTGGGGCGGCACGACCACTCTCATCGACTTCGCGGTCCAGTCCCGCGGCAAGTCGCTGCGCGCCGGCCTGGACGCCTGGCACGCCAAGTCCGACGCCCAGTGCGCCATCGACTACGCGTTCCACATGATCCTCTCGGACGTCAACGAGCACACCCTCAAGGAGATGGACCTCCTGGTGGCGGAGGGCGTCACCTCGTTCAAGCTGTTCACCGCCTACCCCGGCGTCTTCTACAGCGACGACGGGCAGATCCTGCGCGCCATGCAGCAGTCCGCCGACAACGGCGGGTTGATCATGATGCACGCCGAGAACGGCATCGCCATCGACGTCCTCGTCGAACAGGCGCTGGCCGCGGGCCATACCGACCCGCGCTACCACGGCGAGGTCCGCCGGGTGCTCCTGGAGGCCGAGGCCACCCACCGCACCATCCAGCTCGCGCGGGTGGCCGGCGCCCCGCTCTACGTCGTCCATGTCTCCGCCGAGGAAGCCCTCGCCGAGATCTCCCAGGCCCGCGACAAGGGGCTGAACGTCTTCGGCGAGACCTGCCCGCAGTATCTGTTCCTGTCCACCGACAACCTCGCCGAGCCGGACTTCGAGGGCGCCAAGTACGTGTGCTCCACACCGCTGCGGCCGCGGGAGCACCAGGAGGCGCTGTGGCGCGGGCTGCGCACCAATGACCTCCAGGTGGTCTCGACCGACCACTGCCCGTTCTGTTTCCAGGGGCAGAAGGAGCTGGGCCGCGGCGACTTCTCCAAGATCCCCAACGGGATGCCGGGCGTGGAGAACCGGATGGACCTCCTCCACCAGGGCGTCGTGGAAGGCCGGATCAGCCGCCGCCGCTGGATCGAGATCGCCTGCGCGACCCCGGCCCGGATGTTCGGCCTCTACCCGAAGAAGGGCACCATCGCCCCCGGCTCCGACGCCGACCTCGTCATCTACGACCCGACCGTCCAGCAGACCGTCTCCGCCCAGACCCACCACATGAACGTCGACTACTCGCCCTACGAGGGCAAACAGCTCACCGGGCAGGTCGAGACCGTGCTCTCGCGGGGCGAACTCGTCCTCGACCGCCGGGAGTACACCGGACGCGCGGGACACGGCCAGTACATCCCACGCGGCACCTGCCAGTACCTCATCTAAGGAGCACCGCCGTGGACTTCGGACTCGTCCTGCAGGCCGACCCGCCCGCCTCCGCCGTGGTGTCCCTGATGCGCCGTGCCGAGCGCAACGGCTTCCGCTACGGCTGGACCTTCGACTCGACCGTGCTGTGGCAGGAACCGTTCGTCATCTACAGCCGGATTCTGGAGCACACCGAGCGGCTGATCGTCGGCCCGATGGTCACCAACCCCACCACCCGCACCCCCGAGGTCACCGCCTCCACCTTCGCCACCCTCAACGACATGTACGGCAACCGCACCGTCTGCGGCATCGGGCGCGGTGACTCCGCGATGCGGGTGGCCGGGCGCCCGCCCAACACCCTGGCCCGGCTGGGCGAGTCGATCGGCGTCATCCGTGACCTCGCCGAGGGGCGCGAGGCGTACGTCGGCGACCACCGGGTCAAGATCCCCTGGATCAAGGACGGCAAGCTCCCGGTGTGGATGGCCGCCTACGGGCCCAAGGCCCTCGCCATGGCCGGCGAACTCGCCGACGGCTTCATCCTCCAGCTGGCCGACCCCTTCCTCACCGAATGGATGGTCAAGGCCGTACGGACCGCAGCGAAGGACGCCGGCCGCGACCCGGCCGACATCACCATCTGTGTCGCCGCCCCGGCCTACGTGGGCGACGACCTCGACCACGCCCGTGAGCAGTGCCGCTGGTTCGGCGGCATGGTCGGCAACCACGTCGCCGACCTCGTCGCCCGCTACGGCGAGCACTCCGGCATGGTGCCGGACGAGCTGACCGCCTACATCGCGTCCCGGGAGGGCTACGACTATGCCCACCACGGCCGGTCGGGCAACCCGGACGCCGGCTTCGTGTCGGACGCCGTCGTCGACCGCTTCTGCCTGCTCGGCCCGGCCGCCGCCCACGTCGACAAGCTGCGGCAGCTCCAGGCCCTGGGCGTGGACCAGTTCGCGCTCTACGCCATGCACGACGCCAAGGAATCCACCATCGACGCCTACGGAGCGGAGATCCTTCCCGCGTTCGCCGACTGAACGGGGCCCGGTGCGCGGCGCGTTGCGGACCTGCGTGCGCCGCGCCCGGCCCGGCCGCCGGGCGTCCCGGCCGCGCCGCGCACCGCGCCGCCCGGCGACCGGCGGCCCGCACCCGGACGAAAGGTCCCCGCATGTCCGCGTCCTCCTCACCCCTGCCGCCGGAGAACCCCATAGCGCCGACGGGACAGCTCACCGCCCCGGACGGCCGGGTCGAACCGGCACCGGGCACCATCGCCGCGCACGGCCCCTACGTCAACGCCGACCTGCGCCCCGTGCCGCTGGCCGCCCGCCGCTGGACCACCTACAACTTCGCCGCCCTGTGGGTCGGCATGGCCCACAACATCCCCTCCTGGACACTCGCCTCCGGCCTGGTCGCGCTCGGCATGGACTGGAAGCAGGCGGTACTGACCATCGCGCTGGCCAACCTCGTCGTCCTCGTCCCGATGCTGCTCACCGGACACGCGGGCCCGAAGTACGGCATCCCCTTCCCGGTGCTCGCGCGGGCGTCGTTCGGGCTGCGCGGCGCCAACCTGCCGGCGCTGGTGCGGGCCGCCGTGGCCTGCTGCTGGTTCGGCATCCAGACCTGGATCGGCGGCCAGGGCATCTACATCCTGCTCGGCAAGATCTTCGGCGGCGGCTGGGCCGGGGCGACGGAGTTCGCCGGTTACCCCTGGACGCTCTGGCTGTGCTTCCTGGCCTTCTGGGCCCTCGAACTCGCCATCATCCTCCGGGGAATGGAGACCCTGCGCCGCTTCGAGAACTGGGCCGCGCCCTTCGTCCTCATCGGCGCGCTGGCACTGCTCGGATGGATGGCGGCCAAGGCGGGCGGGTTCGGGCCGCTGCTGGGCCAGCCGAGCGCCCTGGGCTGGGGCGAGGACTTCTGGCCGGTCTTCTTCCCGTCCCTCATGGGAATGATCGGCTTCTGGGCGACGCTGTCCCTGAACATCCCCGACTTCACCCGCTTCGGCGCCGGCCAACGAGCCCAGGTCTGGGGCCAGTCCCTCGGCCTGCCGACCACGATGACGGCCTTCGCCCTGCTCTCCGTCCTGGTCACTTCCGGCTCCCAGGCGGTGTACGGGGCGCCGATCTGGGACCCCGTCGCCCTGGCCGGCAAGTCCGACAACGTCTTCGGACTGCTCTTCGCGCTGGTCACCGTCCTGATCGCGACGATCTCGGTCAACATCGCGGCCAATGTCGTCTCGCCCGCCTACGACCTGGCCCACCTGGCGCCGAAGCTCATCAACTTCCGTACGGGCGCACTGATCACCGGTGTGGTCGGCGTGATCATCCTGCCGTGGAAGCTCACCGCCACCCCCGAGCTGTACATCTTCACCTGGCTCGGGGTGGTCGGCGGACTGCTCGGCACCGTCGCCGGCATCCTCATCGCCGACTACTGGATCATCCGGCGGACCGTCCTCGACCTCACCGACCTCTACCGCCCCGACGGCCGCTACTGGTACACGGCCGGCTGGAACTGGCGCGCCGTCCTCGCCTTCGTCACCGGCGGACTGCTCGCGGTGGGCGGCTCCTACTCCCACCCCGGCAAGGGCCCCTTCCCCGCCGACGGCCTCCTCCCGTTCCTCAAACCACTGGCCGACTACGGCTGGGCAGTGGGCCTGGCCACCGCGCTGGTCCTGTACACGCTGCTGATGGCCGGGGCGTTGGGACGGGGCGGGAGGGCGCGGGTGGTCTGAGGGGCCGCACGGGCGGTCCGGCTGGGGCTTTACGGCGGCCGGGCGCACAGCGGCCCCCTCCCGGGCATCCGGGAGGGGGCCTTCGGCACGTCGGCGTACGCGCTACGCGGGGAAGTTCCCTGCCTGCACACCGGTGACGAACGCTGACCATGCTGTCGGCTCGAACATGAGGGCCGGGCCTTCAGGGGCCTTGCTGTCTCGGATGGGAACCGCGCCGTGGGCGCCTGCATGCGCCGGTGCCCACTCCAGGCAGTTGCCGCCCTCTCCGCTGCTGTAGCTTGACTTGATCCACTGGGCCGGACCGTTCTTCACGACAGTTTCTCCATCTGCTCAATGATCAAGCGCGCGCTCTCCCGTGCCGGAAGTGCCTCGCTCGTGAGTTCATCGTAAGTACGGAGCGCCGTCCGCACGTGGTCAGGATCTTCCACGATACCGGCGGTACGGTAACTCTCCACGCAGACAGTGACGGTATGGCTGGGAGCGGTCAGGAGTGTCACGGGCCAGTCGCTGAAAAGGTGCGCGGGTGCGTCCAGCGGGAGGATTTGGACTCGGACGGTCGGACGCTCCCCGGCTTCCAACAAGGCTGCCAGTTGGCGACGCATGGCGTCCGGCGGGCAGAGGCGACGGCGTAGGACTGACTCACAGAGCACCACCTGGACGTCCGGAGGGGTGTCCCCGCCCAATATCGACTGGCGTGTAAGCCGGTTGCTGATGTGCGCAGACACCTCAGCATCCGTTGCCCGCGGGGCACTGCCCTTGAACAAGGGGCGTGCGTAGTCCGCTGTCTGGAATAGCCCCGGAATGATCGTGGGGGACCACTCCCTGATCACCACGGCGGTACGTTCAAGGGCCATGCGTTGTCGGTACAGCGATGGGAACGACCTCGCCACAACTTCCTCGTAGAGCCGCTTGAACTTCCCGTCGGTCTTGAAGACCTGGTCCAGGACAGCCGGAAGGTCCGGAGGGATGGGCCCCTTGCACGTCTCCACGCGGGAGATTGTGCTCTTGGACGTTCGGGTCAACTTCCCCAGCTGGGTCTGGTTCAGAGGCTCGTCCGGGTACAGCTCTCGCGCGCTCTTGCACTCTTCGGCGAACTCACGGCGCGGGTCGTCTGCTCCCTCCGTGGCCCCTGATGTGTCGTCATCAGCATGCATTTCTCCCCCTGACCATTGACCTGGTCACTGACAATCGTGGCGGCGTTTAGGCCGGTCAAAGGCACACGCATATGCCAGCACGACCAACGCCCAGACCGGGCGCTGAATCGCTCCTCAGAGTACCGATTTCTGCCCCACTCTTGTCACCAACCAGGCGCAGAGAGTGAGGGGTTCGGATGGGTGAGCGAGAAGTTTCAGCGTCCAGGGGCGCTGCGGGTGCGGCCGCGGCACGTGCCGGACTGGAGCGGATGCGCGATGAATGGGAGTGAGAACGGACCTGCGTTCGTCGGCGCGAAGCTGGAGCCCGTTCCGGTCCCGGGGTGCGACGTGTGTGAATCCTGCGGCCGGGAGCGGGAGGTGGCCCGGCAGGCGGGCCGGTCGTTGGAGGTCCGGAGCCTGAACGGCGTGATCGCGGGCCACCCCCACGGAAGGGAGGCGCGGGCGTGACCAGGACGCAGGCACCACCCGATTTCTGCGCGTCGCCCCACCAGCTCACGACGCGGGCACCCCTGCGGGGTGCGTCGTGAGCTGTGCGAAGTGCGCTGACCTGGAACGGGAGTTGAAGGCGGCCGAGAGGGCCGGCGACCGGACTCGGGTCGTGGACTGCCGGGTGCTGCTCCGACGTCATCCGCAGCACGACGACGTGCCCATGGCGGCCACCGAGCGTGCCCAGAAGGGAGGGGGCGGGGAATGAGCAGGCCGCTGAACGCCCGCAAGCCGCGGGGTGACTTGAAGCAGACCGGCGCCGTGGCGAAGGACGACCGGAACGCGGGCAAGCAACACGCGGAGAAGGCCGACCTGTTGGACCGGATGCGCGAGCGCATCCACGGAAAGCCGGACGCCGGCTAGCCCCGGACTCCGCCTCTCTGCCGGATGCCCGTTCCGGCACCCCGCGTTGTTGAGCGATCCCGGCAGGGGGCGGGCAAGGCCCCGGGCGACTGTCCCACGGACAGCGGCAGTCGGACGGGTGAGCAAGTACCGAGAGAGCACATGGAGGAGCAGTGATCATGATCCTTGCGTATGACGGTGGCGACAAGGTCCCGGGTGAGCCGTGGCCCGGCCCGCAGACGCCCCCGACCCCGGACGGTGGTCCCGGTGTCCCCAACCCGCCCAAGGGTGACTGAACCCGTGACCACCGACGCACCCGAGGAGCGCCCCGGCCTCGACAGGCTGGGGCGTGCCCTCATGTCCTCAGGCGCCCTGTCCTCCGACTGGGCACCCTCGTACGCGGCTGTTCCCCGCTCCACCGTGCTGCCGGACCTCATGTGGCCGTTTGACATGGAGGTCGGCCGGAGCGTGGCCGTTTCCAGAGCGGACGACCCCACCAGGTGGCAGGAGTTCGCGGACTCCGACGTACCGATCGTGACGCAATGGGACGACGGGAAGCACACCGGCACCGCACCGGGGCACGTCCCGACCAGTTCCGCGTCCATGCCCTCGGTCGTCTTCCGGATGCTCCAGGACCTGGACCTCCGGCCGGGCCACAGGGTCCTGGAAATCGGCACCGCCACCACCTGGAACGCCGTGCTCATGGCCCACCGCACCGGGCCCGGGTGCGTGACCACGGTGGAGGTGGACCGGACCGTCGCCACGGCAGCCATGGCGACCGTGGAGCGGCTGGGAATCCCTCTGCGTGTTGTCCACGGCGACGGGCTCCAGGGCTACCCGGAGGCAGCGCCGTATGACCGGGTGATCGCCACGTGCGGCCTCCGCGCCCTCCCGTTCGCGTGGGTGGCGCAATGCCGGGCCGGTGGGGTCATCGTGACTCCGTGGGGCACGGACTACAGCCACGCCGACGCGGTGGCCCGCCTCGTGGTGGCACCGGATGGGCAGAGCGCTTCGGGTGCCTTCACCGGCCCCGTGGAATTCATGAAGCTCCGCTCCCAACGGTTCGTTCCCCGGGCGCACTCCGAGTACGTCACGGGGAGCGTGACGGACGGCGAAGAGTCATCAACGACGATCACCGAAGCGGAGTTCGTCGGGGAGCGATTCGGCCCGGAGCGCTTCGCCATCGGACTCCGTGTCCCGCAGTGCTCCTACGTCGAGGCGAACAAGGACGACGGCACTCGGCCGGTCTGGTTCTACGGCCTGAGTGACACCTCATGGGCGTGTGTGCAGTTCCGGGACGGGAAACCGGGCCGCGTATGGCAGTTCGGCCCGCGCCGACTCTGGGACGAGGCGGCGAACGCGTACCGATGGTGGGACGCCCATGGCCGCCCGGCCCCCTCGCGGTTCGGTCTGACCGTGACCGCTGAAGGCCAACGGGTGTGGCTGGACGACCCCGCCCACTCCTGGCCCCTTTGAGGCCGGCCCCGTCCGTGTGTTGCGTTGTGGCGCGTGGGGCGGGCCTCCTTCCTGGGCTGAACCTGTGCAAGTTGGTGCAAGTTTGCTGCGCTGCTCGATGAGTTGAGTGCAAGGTCGTACAGAGAATTCGTCTTCCGCAACAAGGAGGTCACCATGGCTCTGCACATGCTCGGCAAGGACCCTGAGTCACTTGAGGGCAAGTCGCCGACCGTGTACTACGACGATCAGGCAGACAACTACCTCGTGCAGGGGTGGAAGGTCTTGGACGGCGAGCGGCTGTCCCAGCTCGACCTCCCGTCCCACGAGACGGTTGTCGAGATCCCTAAGCGCATGATGCAGTTCTTTCCGGAGGTGAACAATGGCCGAGGAAGTGACGTTTGAGGACCTGTTCCGGCAGGCCAAGCACTCTGCCGTGCATCTGGAGATGCGGGACGGCTACATGCGGTCCGACCCGAGCTTCGTCTCCTGGCAGCGCGACCCTGACAGCGTCTTGTCCGACTGGGACCCGAAGTCGCGCCCCTGGCTGGCTCTGATGCAGGAGATCACCGGCCGTGGGGTTGAGGTTCGTCGCGCCCGGGTCTTCTCGGAGCCCATGAGCGACTACCTCCGCTTCGAGCACTTCCTCACGCCGGGCAACGTTGCGGCTGGGGAACAGGTTCGGTGGCTCCCGCGACGCATGGCTTCGGGGCTGGCCCTCCCCGGTAACGACTTCTGGCTCTTCGATGACAGCCTTGTCGTGTTCTTGCACTTCACCGGCGAGGGTGAGCTGTCCCCCGAGGGCGATGAGGAGCGAACGACCGAGTCATCCGCGGTGAGTCTGTGCTCCACCGCCTTCGAGTCGGTTTGGCAACGTGCCGTCCCGCACGAGGAGTACAGGCGGGCCTGAACCATCACCAGGGCTGAACTTCTGTGTCCCCGTCGTCGCCGCCATCCAGCGTCCAGGAGGCCAGGGCAGCGCTAGGAAAGCGCCTCCGCGAGATCCGCAAGGACTCCGGCCTGACCGCCCGCGCCGTGGCGGCGGCGGCAGGATGGCACGAATCGAAGAGTTCGCGGCTTGAGAACGGGAAAACCTCTCCCTCCGATGGAGATATTCGGCTCTGGACCTACATTTGCCGTGCTGAGGAACAAACCGCAGACCTCATTGCCACGGCACGTGGTATCGACGGCATGTACATCGAGTGGCGCCGCATGGAGAGTGCGGGCCTGAAGCGCGTCCAAGAGTCCGTGCTGCCACTGTTTGAGCGAACCATCTGGTTCCGCTTCTATCAATCCCAGGTCATCCCGGGATTGCTCCAGACCCAGTACTACACCCGAGCCGTTCTCGACACAGTCGTGGCCCTGAGGCAGGCGCCCGGCGACGTCGAAGAGGCCGTCGCAGAACGCATGAACCGGCAGCGGGTTCTGCGCAAAGGAGGGCGCCGCTTCGCTTTCCTGATTGAGGAATGGGTTCTTCGCTCGATCATCGGCACGCCGGACGTGATGGCGAACCAGCTCGGGCACCTCATCGGGATGACGGCCACCCCCGCCGTGAGCCTTGGGGTGATCCCCATGGGTGTGGTGCGAGGCAATGCATGGCCTGTCGAACCCTTCTCCATGTACGACGAGATGCAGGTATCCGCAGAGCTTGTGTCCGCCGGCCTCACCGTGACGCAGCCACGTGAGATCGCCGAGTACTCGAAGGCCTTCACCGAACTGGCACGTATCGCCGTCTTCGGAGCCTCCGCCAGGAAGCTGATCACGTCGGCGATCAATGCCCTCGGGTGAATGCATGCAAGTCCGTAGAAGTTCATTGAGTTCCGTTGACCCGCAGCCGTTCACTGAACCGAGACCAGAAGCAAGGCGAACCATGGCGACGCCATGAAGAGCCCCGTTCAGTTCAGTCAACGGCCCGTAGAGCTGCCACCCGGCCCCTCTACGAGAAGGGCAGGAACACCGTGACAGTCGTTTTGGGAAAACCGGTCAGGACTCGGCAAGGCCGCGACCTCGTCACACCGGAGCTGTTTGAGCGTCTGGTGGAATTCTGCGCCGACGAGTACGGCCTCGAACGCTCCGTCGCAGAGCGCGTTCAGAGCGAAGCCATCGCGATGTGCCACGTCATGGGCATCACTCGGGCCGGTGATGAAATGGCCCCGAGCGAGCAGGTGGATTCCGGCTGGCACACCTTCATGCTCCACACCGAGGAGTACGCCACCTGGTGTCAGGAGAATTTCGGCTACTTCCTGCACCACAGGCCCAACAGCAAGATTCGCACGAAGGGCTTGATGGGCGATGTGGTCGGGCGCATCAAAGCGCAGGGGTTCGAGGTGGATGAGCGGCTGTGGGGCACCAGGGCCGACTGCAACCCTCCCGCCTGCTGTGGTGACGGCCCCTGTTGCTAGCTAGTGCACACCGGTGTTGCCAGGTAGTGCACACCGGCGCCCGGGTCCCTCAGCCCGGGCGCAGGTCATTTCCCAGGAGAGGAAATCCATGCCGGCCTCCCATCAGGGCAGTGGCAGAGTCACGGCGTTCTCGATGTTCGGGCCGGTTTTCGGCTATGCGTCCACACTCGTCGAGGGCCGTCAGACCGCATATGTCGGACCGCTCACACCGGGCGTCCGGTGGACGAAACTGTGGGACATGGCGACCCGATGCTGTCGCATGACGGCGCAGGACCGTGAAAAGGCGCAGTGGATCATCACGCAAGCGTCTCGCGCCTTCATCATGCAGGCCGGCCTCGTGGTGAAGCTGACCGATGCCGCTTGGAGAATGGAACCCGGAGAACGCCGGATCGACGTTGTCGATTGGTCGAACCACCACGCACTCGTCGTGGGGAACATGGTCGTACATGCCCTCACACCGGAGCAGGTCTCGATGAAGCACACCTATTACCCCCAGTACTTCGCATGCTGAGGGGCGTCGCCGGCCTGCCTCATGGTCGCGTCGCGAGTTCCTCCAGCAGCCGGGGCAGTGCGCTGCCGATCGGCTCGCGGATCACCTCGGTGGCGAGCGGGTCGTACGGGGTCGGCTCGGCGTTGACGATGATCAGTTGTGCGCCGTGCTCGGCGGCCACCCCCGCGAGTGAGGCGGCTGGCTGGACCTGGAGCGTCGTACCGACCGCCAGGAAGACCTCCGCCGCCTTCGCCACGCCCAGTGCCGTACCGAGCACGTGCGGGTCCAGCCGCTCACCGAACATCACCGTCGCCGACTTCAGAATCCCGCCGCACACCAGGCACGCCGGGTCCGGCTCGCCCGCGGTCACCCGCTCCAGCGCCTCGGCCATCGACGACCGGGCATGGCAGCGGGTGCAGGTCACCGCCCGTACCGTGCCGTGCAGTTCGAGCACCTTACGGTCGGGCATCCCGGCGCGCTGATGCAGCCCGTCGACGTTCTGCGTGATCACCCGCACCGGGGTCCCGGACCGCTCCAGCCTGGCCACCGCCTCGTGTGCGGCGTTCGGCCGCGCCCGGAACGCGGGGCTCTCCTGCCGCATCCGCCACGACCGCCGCCGGATCTCCGGATCGCCCATGTACGCGTCATAGGTGACCAGCTTCTCGGCCTCCGGGTCCCGCCGCCACAGCCCGTTCGGCCCCCGGTAGTCGGGAATCCCGGAGTCGGTGGAGATCCCTGCTCCGGTGAGGATCGCGACGAGGGGGCGGTGGGGCGGCTGGTCGGGGGAGGGGTCGGTGCCGGTGGTCATGGTGCGAGCGTACGCAGCCGTCCGTGGTCCGTCCTGTCAGTTTCCGCGCGGTCCGTCCTGTCAGTTCTCGGTGTCCGGGTGCCAGGCGGGGGCGTGCTGCCGGGCGAGCGTGTCCCAGGCGGGGGCGTCCCCGGCGATCCGGGTCAGGGCCTCGGCCAGGTCGGCGAGCCGTACGTACGATCGCGGAGGGCCGGTCGACGGGACGGCCGCCCCGTACCCGCCGCACCGCGTTCCCGCCGCACCACCGAGGAGTCACCGTGTTCACCACCCGCCCGACCCTCCAAGGCACCTTCGGCATGGCCTCCACCACGCACTGGCTGGCGTCCCAGTCCGCGATGGCCGTCCTGGAGGACGGCGGCAACGCCTATGACGCAGCGGTGGCCGCCGGGTTCGTGCTGCATGTCGTCGAGCCGCACCTGAACGGCCCGGCGGGGGAGGTGCCGATCCTCCTGGCGCCCGCGGACGGGCCCGTGCGGGTGCTCTGCGGCCAGGGCCCGGCACCGGCCGGGGCGAGCGTGGCGCACTACACCGCGCTGGGCCTCGACCTGGTGCCCGGCACCGGACCGCTCGCCGCCGCGGTCCCCGGCGCCTTCGACGCCTGGATGCTGCTGCTGCGCGATCACGGCAGCAAGTCCCTCGCCGAGGTGCTGCGGTACGCGATCGGCTACGCGGAGCACGGCCACCCCGCCGTCGAGCGGATCGGCGCGACCGTCGAAACGGTCCGCGCACTCTTCGAGACGGAGTGGACCTCCTCCGCCGAGTTGTACCTCCCCGACGGCCGGCCCGTCGCCCCCGGAGGGCTGCTGCGGAACCGTCCGCTGGCCGCCACCTGGCGCCGGCTCACGACCGAGGCGGAGGCCGCGGCGACCGGCCGGGAGGCGCAGATCGACGCCGCCCGCCGTATCTGGCGCGAAGGCTTCATCGGCGAGGCGCTCGCCGCCTTCGCGGCCCGCCCCGCCATGGACACCTCCGGCGAACGCCACGCGGGCACCCTCACCGGCGACGACCTGGCCGCCTTCGCCGCCACCTACGAGGCGCCGGTCACCCACGACTGGAACGGCTGGACCGTCGCCAAGGCCGGCGGCTGGTCCCAGGGCCCCGCCTTCCTCCAGCAACTCGCCCTGCTGCCACCGGAGTTGCCCGCGTACGGCAGCCCGGAGTACGTCCATCTGCTCATCGAGGGCTGCAAGCTGGCGATGGCCGACCGCGAGGCCTGGTACGGCGACGCCGCCGAGGTGCCGCTCGACGCGCTGCTCAGCGACGGCTACAACGCCGCCCGCCGGTCCCTCATCGGCGAGCGCGCCTCGTACGAGCTGCGCCCCGGCAGCCCGGACGGCCGCACTCCGCGGCTGAGCAAGCACGCGGCGGCGGGCGGCGAGGGCCTCGACGCGCGGGGCGCCTCCGGGAGCGGGGCGGGCGAGCCGACCGTCGCGCACGGGGCGGCGGCCGGGCCCGGCGGGGTGACGGCGGATGTCGCGCCCGAGACCGACCGGAACGGTGCGACCCGCGGCGACACCTGCCATATCGACGTCGTCGACCGCTGGGGCAACCTGGTCTCCGCCACCCCGTCCGGCGGCTGGCTGCAGTCCAACCCCGTCGTCCCGTCGCTCGGTTTCCCGCTGGGCACCCGGCTGCAGATGGCCTGGCTGGAGGAGGGCCTGCCCAACTCGCTCACCCCGGGGCGGCGCCCGCGCACCACCCTCACCCCGTCCCTCGCGCTGCGCGACGGGGTCCCGGTGATGGCCTTCGGGACGCCGGGCGGCGATCAGCAGGACCAGTGGCAGCTGCACTTCTTCCTGGCCGTGGCGCTGCGCGGGGCGGTCCGCGGCGGCCTCGACCTGCAGGGTGCCGTCGACGCCCCGAACTGGCACAACGACTCCTTCCCCGGGTCCTTCTTCCCGCGTGAGATGCGGCCGGGGAGCGTGACCGTGGAGTCCCGGATCGGCCAGGGAGTGATCGACGGGCTGCGGCGGCGTGGTCACCGGGTGACGGTGGGTGACGCCTGGTCCGAGGGGCGGCTGTGCGCGGTGGCGCGGGACCCGGAGACCGGGGTGCTCTCCGCCGCGGCGAATCCGCGGGGGATGCAGGGGTACGCGGTCGGGCGCTGAGGGACCGGGGGCCGGGCTCGCCTTCGGCGCTCGCCGGGCGGGCGCGGCATCCGGCCGTGCCCGCCGCGGCCCCCAGCGGTGCCCGCCGCGGCCCCCAGCGGTGCCCGCCGCGGCCCCCAGCGGTGCCCGCCGCGGCCCCCGGCCGTGCCCGCCGCGGCATCCGGAATTCACCTGGAGTCCAGTCGTAGTGTCAGTGGCTCGTGTTTCGATGGACACATGATCGAAGCACTGCGTACCCAAGAGTCGGGAGACACCGAGATCAACCCGCTTGCCACCACTCCGGCCCCTGCCACCCCGGCCGCCGCCGTTCCGTCCGCAGCGACCCCGGACACCGCCCCGGGCGCCCCGACGCCCGGCCCGGCGGCGCTGGACCTGGACCTGGCCGCCGTCGAGGCCGCCGTCCGCCGCGCCGCGGCCGACGAGATCACGCCGCGTTTCCGGCAGCTCGCCGCCGAGGACATCGTCGAGAAGAACGGGCCGCACGACCTCGTCACAGTCGCCGACCGCCTCGCCGAGGAGCACCTCACCGCCTCGCTCACGGCCCTGCTGCCCGGCTCCCTGGTGGTCGGCGAGGAAGCGGTGCACGCCGACCCGCGGGTGCTCGACGCGCTGCACGGCGACGCCCCCGTCTGGATCGTCGACCCGGTCGACGGCACCCGCCAGTTCGTCCACGGCGACCCGGGCTTCTGCACGCTCGTCGCCCTCGCCCACCGCGGTGAGGTGCTGGCCTCCTGGACGTACGCCCCCGCGCTCGGCCTGATGGCCATCGCCCGGCGTGGCGCCGGCGCCTGGCTGAACGGCGTCCCGCTGCGGGCCGGCAGCCCGTCCGCCGGCGCGGTGCTCGACGTCGCCACCTCCCATTACGACTTCACCGACGACGAGCAGAAGCGGGTGCTCGCCACCCTGGAGACCGGCGGTATCGCCCCGCGCCCCTGTGGCTCGGCGGGCCTGGAGTATCTGCACATAGCCCGCGGCGAGATCGACGCCACGGCCTTCAGCTGGGAGAACGCCTGGGACCACGCCGCCGGGCTGCTGCTGGTCCACGAGGCGGGAGGCGCCAGCGGCACGGTCGCCGGGCAGCCGTTCCGTATCGAAGGCGGCAATGCGCTGCCCTTCACTGCGGCGCGGGACGCCGAAACGGCGCGGCGTATCCTCGGACTGCTGGCAGCCGCCAACTGACCCTCGACGGCGAGGGTCGCACACGAGGGGAGTGGCGCAGGTGCCGAGGATGCTCGATGCCGTGGTGATCGGAGCGGGACCCAACGGCCTGACGGCGGCCGTCGAACTGGCCCGCCGCGGTATGTCCGTTGAGGTCTTCGAGGCCCGCGACACCATCGGCGGCGGCGCCCGCACCGAGGAGCTGACCCTCCCCGGCTTCCGCCACGACCCCTGCTCGGCGGTGCACCCCACCGGCATCGGCTCGCCCGCCTTCTCCGCCATGCCGCTGGACCGCCACGGCCTGGAATGGCTGCACCCCGAACTCCCGATGGCGCACCCGTTCCCGGACGGCACGGCCGCCGTGCTCGCCCAGTCCGTCGGCGAGACCGCGATGTCCTTCGGGCCGCGAGACGCCGGCACCTACCGAAGGCTCGTGGCGCCCTTCATCGGCAAGTGGGACACCATGGCCCACGACTTCCTGCGCACCCAGTGGCTCGGCCTGCCGCAGGACCCGGTGACCTACGCCCGCTTCGGCCTGGTCGCGATGCAGCCGGTCAGCCTCCTCGACCGCCGCTTCCAGGACGAGAAGGCCCGCGCACTGCTGGCCGGGCTCGGGGCGCACGCCAACGCCCCGCTCAGCGGCTTCGGCACCGCCGGCATGGCCCTGATGTTCGCCCTCGCCGGCCACCACAAGGGCTGGCCGGTACCGCGCGGCGGCTCCCAGGCCATCTCCGACGCGCTCGCCGGTCTGCTGCGCGCCCACGGCGGCGTCGTGCACACCGACTTCGAGGTCAAGCGCCTGGACGACCTGCCGCCGGCCCGCGCGTACGTCTTCGACACCTCCCCGACCGCGCTCGCCCGGATCGCCGGACTGGGCAACGCCTACCGCGAGGTGAAGTACGGCCCCAGCGTCTTCAAGATTGACTACGCGCTGTCCGCCCCGGTGCCGTGGACGGCCAAGGAGGCCCAGCGCGCCGGCACCGTCCACATCGGCCCCACCAGCGGCGAGATCGGCGCCTCACTCAACGCCGCGACCCACGGCCAGGACCCCTCCGTCCCCTTCCTGATCACCGCTCAGCCCAGCCTGATCGACCCCACCCGCGCCCCCGAGGGCAAGCACACCTTCTGGGCCTACGGCCATGTCCCGCACGGCTGGGAGGGCGACGCCACCGAGGTCGTCGAGCGGCAGATCGAGCGCTTCGCGCCCGGCTTCCGCGACCTCGTGCTGGCCCGCGCGGTCGCCGGCCCGCCCCAGATCGCCGCCCGCAACGCCAACTACGTCGGCGGCGACACCGCCACCGGCTCCGCGGCCGGCCTGCGCCTGCTCATCCGCCCCAAGCTCGCCCGCGTCCCCTACGAGACCGCCCACCCCGCCGTCTTCCTCTGCTCCCAGGCCACCCCGCCCGGCCCTGGCGTCCACGGCATGTCCGGCCACTACGCCGCCAAGCGGGTCTGGCGCCGCCTGCGCGCCAACCGCCGCTGACCGACGCTCCGTTCAGGCGGCGCCCCGCCCCAGCGGATCTCCGGTCCCCGACCCCGGCCCCCGCCCGTCGCTCCCGGAGATCCGCCGGACACCGCCTTAGGCTCGGTCCCCATGAGCACCTCCCTCACCCTCGTCCAGGGCGACATCACCGAACAGGCCGTGGACGCCGTGGTCAACGCCGCCAACTCCTCATTGCTCGGCGGCGGAGGTGTGGACGGCGCGATCCACCGGCGCGGCGGCCCGGAGATCCTCGACGCGTGCCGCGCCCTGCGCGCCGCACAGTACGGCCCCGGCCTCCCCACCGGCCAGGCCGTCGCCACCACCGCCGGCCGCCTCCCGGCCCGCTGGGTCATCCACACCGTCGGCCCCGTATGGACCAGCAACGAGGACCGCTCCGCGCTCCTCGCCTCCTGCTACCGCGAGTCCCTCCGGGTCGCCGACGAACTCGGCGCGCGGACAGTCGCCTTTCCGGCCATCTCGACGGGGGTGTACGGCTGGCCGACGGACGATGCGGCGCGGATCGCGGTGGAGACCGTACGGGACACCGGGACGGCCGTCGACGAGGTCCGCTTCGTTCTCTTCGACGAGCCGGCGCTCGCCGTCTACGCCGCGCTCGTCCGCTGACCGCGGCACACGGCCGGAGAGGAAGTACGCGTCCCTCGCGGGCAACCGGGGAGAGCGGCCCGCGAGCACAGCCCTCCGGATCGGCCCCGCAGCCCGCACGAGACAGGCGCGGGACCGGGTACGGAATACTGTCGCGCACATGTCGGGCACGGGGTGGGGGTAGTTGGGTGCGACCGTTGGCCAAGGACGACCCGCAGCAGATCGGACCGTTCCGGATCGTCGGGCTCCTCGGGGGCGGCGGCATGGGCCGGGTCTATCTCGGCCGTGCGGCGGACGGCCGGACGGTGGCGGTGAAGACCGCACGGTCCGAACTCGCCGACGACCGCGGCTTCCGGACGCGTTTCGCCCGTGAGGTGGCCGCCGCCCGGCGGGTGGGCGGCCCGTTCGTGGCCCCCGTGGTCGACGCCGCACCGCACGACGACGTGCCCTGGATGGCGACCGACTACGTGCCGGGCGTCTCGCTGACCGATGCCGTGCACGACTGCGGGCCGCTGCCGGAGCCGGCGGTCCGGCTGCTGGCGGCGGGCCTGCTGCAGGCCCTCGCGGCGGTGCATGCGGACGGCCTGGTGCACCGAGACCTCAAGCCGTCGAACATCCTGCTCACGGCCGACGGCCCGCGCGTCATCGACTTCGGCATCGCCTACTCGGCCACGGACACCGCTCTGACGATGACCGGCACCGCCCTCGGCACGCCGGGGTTCATGGCGCCCGAGCAACTCGCGATGACGGGCCCGGCGGTCACCGGCGCGGCGGACGTCTTCGCGCTCGGCGGGGTGATCGTGTTCGCGGCGACCGGCGGCGGCCCGTACGGGAGCGCCGATCCACAGATCCTCATGTACCGCACCGTGCACGAGGAGCCGAGGCTCGACGGTCTCCCGGACGGGCTGACGGAGGTGGCGGCGGCATGCCTGGCCAAGGACCCGGAGCAGCGGCCCGCGCTGCCCGCCCTCATGGCGCGGGTGGGCGGGCCCGGCCCGTACGGCGACTGGCTGCCCGCCCCGGTCGCCGGACAGCTCCGCCGTCTGGACGCGCGGCTCGCCGACCCCAGGTCCCCGGACGCCTCCGCCCGGCGGCCGCCCGCCCAGGGGCCGGCAGGCGTCCCGTTCGACCAGCTGCCGACCGGTGCGACGCCGGACGGCCCACCGCCCCCGCCCCCGCCCGGCACACCCCCGGCGTGGCCCGCACACGCCGCCACGCCCCCGCCGCCCCACCTCCCCGGGCACCCCGCGACCCCGGGGCCGAGCCGGCGCCGGGTGCTCGCCGCGCTGTCCGCCGTCGGGGGCCTGGCCGGCACCGGAGCGCTGGGCTGGGCACTGTGGCCGGAGGGCCAGGACCGCGGCACGACCGGGAAGCACGCCGGGAAACGGCCCGCCGACTCGGGCAAGCCGTCAAGCCACCTGCCGCCGGAGATCCGGGCCAAGGGCAGGGTCATCGTCGGGTCGGACATCGCCTACGCGCCCATGGAGTTCGTCAAGGACGGCAAGCCCGCAGGAGTCGACGTCGACCTCGCCAATGCCCTCGGTCGCGAGCTGGGTGTGCGCCTCACCTTCGAGAACGCCACCTTTGACGCCCTCCTCACCGGGCTGGCCGCGGGCCGCTACGACCTGGTCATGTCGGCGATGGGCGACACCGAGGACCGTCAGCAGGGACGCCTGAACGGCGAGAAGACCGGCAGCGGCGTCGACATGGTCGACTACTTCAGGGCCGGGCTCGTGATCGCCGTCCGCAGGGGCAACCCGGACGGCATCAGCAAGCCGGCGGACCTGTCCGGCAGGACCGTCGCCGTCCAGCGCGGCTCCTTGGCCCGTGACCTCGTCGGCGAGATCGGGCGGAAGACCGCCAAGGAAATCAAGATCCGGGAGTTCGACTCACAGCCCGCGCTCTACGACGACGTCGCCAAGGGCCGCTCCTCGGCCTGTCTCGACGACTTCCCGGTGGCGGCGCACACCGTCGCCACCCTCTCCGGCGGCGGCGTCCTGGAAATCGTCGGCGAGCAACTCGAACCCGGGCTCTACGGCATAGCGGTCGCCAAGACCCACACGGCCCTGCGCGACGCGGTGCGCGGAGCCCTCGACCGCGTCATCAGGAGCGGCGAGTACACGAAGATCCTCAAGAAGTGGTACGTCCAGGACGGCGGGGTGGAGCGGGCGAGCATCAACGGCGGTGAGTAGCTGAACGACTGCTCACCGGGGCCGTCGGGTGCGGTGCGGTGGTTCGCCCCGGTGGCCTGGCGGTCCCCCCACCACCGGGCACCCTGGTCAACCCACCTTGATGTCGGATTCTCGCCAGCCCGACGCCGTCGGCTGAGCAATCCTGAAGGCATGCACACCGACACCGAGCGCTGTCTGCGCGCCGTGCAGTCCAAGGACGCCCGTTTCGACGGCTGGTTCTACACCGCCGTGCTCACGACCCGGATCTACTGCCGGCCCAGCTGCCCCGTGGTGCCGCCCAAGCCGGAGAACATGCGCTTCTACCCGAGCGCGGCGGCCGCCCAGCAGGCCGGGTTCCGGGCCTGCAAGCGGTGCCGTCCGGACGCCAGCCCGGGGTCCCCGGAGTGGAACGAGCGGGCCGACCTCGTGGCCCGCGCCATGCGGCTGGTCGCCGACGGCGTCGTCGACCGGGAGGGCATCCCCGGGCTCGCCGCCCGGCTCGGCTACAGCACCCGGCAGATCGAGCGGCAGCTGCTGGCCGAGCTCGGGGCGGGGCCGCTCGCCCTGGCCCGTGCCCAGCGGGCGCAGACCGCCCGGCTCCTGGTGGAGACCAGCGCACTGCCGATGGCCGAGATCGCCTTCGCCGCCGGGTTCGCCAGCATCCGCACCTTCAACGAGACGGTACGGGAGGTCTTCGCACTGTCCCCGACGGAGCTGCGGCAGCGCGCCCGGCCCGGACCGCGGGCGGCGGTGCCCGGTGCGCTCGCGCTGCGGCTCCCCTTCCGGCAGCCGCTGAACCCCGACAACCTCTTCGGGCATCTCGCCGCCACCGCGGTCCCCGGCGTCGAGGAGTGGCGGGACGGCGCCTACCGCCGGACCCTGAACCTCCCCTACGGGCACGGCATCGTCGCCCTCGCGCCCCGCCCCGACCACATCGACTGCCGCCTCTCCCTCACCGATCTGCGCGATCTGGCCGGCGCCATCGCCCGCTGCCGCCGGATGCTGGACCTCGACGCGGACCCGGAAGCCGTCGACGGGCTGCTCCGCGAGGACCCGCGGCTGGCCCCGCTCGTCGACAAGGCCCCCGGCCGCCGGGTCCCGCGGACGGGCGACGCGGAGGAATTCGCGGTCCGCGCCGTCCTCGGCCAGCAGGTCTCCACCGCGGCGGCCCGCACCCACGCCGGACGGCTGGTCCGGGCGCACGGCGAACCGGTCGACGACCCGGACGGCGGCCTCACCCACCTCTTCCCGTCCACCGCCGCGCTCGCCGGACTGAATCCGGAGCGGCTGGCGATGCCCCGTACCCGCCGGGCCACCCTCACCGGCGTCATCGCCGCCCTCGGCTCCGGCGCGCTGCAACTGGACGTCGGCAGTGACCGGGACGCCGCCCGTGCGCAGCTCGCGGCGCTGCCGGGAATCGGCCCCTGGACCGTCGAATGCATCGCCATGCGCGCACTCGGCGACCCGGACGCCTTCACCCCGACCGATCTCGGCCTGCGCCGCGCGGCCGCCGGCCTCGGCCTGCCGGACACCCCGGCCGCCCTCGTCCGGCACTCCGCGCTCTGGCGCCCCTGGCGCGCCTACGCCGTCCAGTACCTCTGGGCCACCGACGACCACCCCATCAACCACCTCCCGACGAACTGAGCCCGCTGCCATGACCGTTCACGCACCCGAACCCGCCGCCCCCGTCACCCACACCGTCCTGGACGGCACCCCGGTGGGGCCGCTCACCCTCGTCGCCACCGGCGACGCCCTCAGCGGTCTCTACATGACCGACCAGCGCCACCGCCCGCCCCAGGAGACCTTCGGCGACCCGGCGGACCCCGGCGAGCCGCCGTTCGCCGTGGCCATCGACCAGCTCCGGGCCTATTTCCACGGCGAGTCGACCACCTTCGACCTGCCGCTCGCGCTGCGCGGGACGCCCTTCCAGCGCCGTGTGTGGGCGGCGCTGTGCACTATCCCGTACGGCGAGACGGTGTCCTACGGGCAGCTCGCCGAGCGGCTCGGCGCCCCGTCGGCGTCCCGCGCGGTCGGCCTGGCCAACGGCCGCAACCCGGTCGGCATCATCGTCCCGTGCCATCGCGTCGTCGGCGCCAACGGCAGCCTCACCGGCTACGGCGGCGGCCTCGACCGCAAGCGCCGGCTGCTCGCCTTCGAGCGGACACCCGGCACCCTCTTCCCGGCGGAGGCGTGCGGCTGACCGGCCCCCCCCGCGCGCGTACGGACACGCGCGGGGCACGACAGCGCGACGCGGCCCCTCAACCGGCAGACCCTAGCCGCCCACCACCGCCCGTACCTCTGCCACCAGCCCCTCCGCCTCCGTCAGTGACCGGAGCAACTCGCCTTCCGTACGGCCGAGTTCGCCGAGGAGGGCGGTGGCGCGGGTGGCGAAGCCGGGCGGGGTGTCCGGCATGCCGGCGGCCGCGGCGAGGGCGCCCTTCTCGTTGAGGCACCACGTGCGGTGGTGGGCGTGCAGGGCCTGGACGAGATCGCCGACGGCGCGGGACAGACACAGGGCCGCGTGCAGGACGTCCCGGGCCCCGGCCGACTTGCCCGCCATCGCCACCGAGAACCCGGCATCCCAGACCGCGGCGCCGGTCAGTGCCGTGCGCAGGGCCTCCGGGTAGTCCCGGGTCTCGCTCCGGAGCCGGGTCAGTGCGCCGCCGGAGTCGGCGAGCACCTGGCCCAGCGCCACCTCGCCCGGGTAGGCGGGGGACCAGAAGCCGAGCGGGTGCCCGGCCTGTTCGCCGATCTCGAAGCGGCCCGCGCGGCACTCCTCCCAGACCCGTCGCACCCGCTCGATGTCCCGGAGAATCAGGTCCACCCGACGGCCGTCGGGCAGCGCCAGCCAGGCGCCGCCGTCGACCCAGGCGCCCCAGGAGCCCGGCCCGTACACCTCGACGGGGCCGCCGCTCAGCTCCGCGGCCAGCGTCTCCAGTGCCACCGGGTCCGGCGCTCCCCGGTAGTAGACCCC
Organism: Streptomyces sp. NPDC048612; assembly: GCF_043199295.1. Classification (NCBI taxonomy): domain Bacteria; kingdom Bacillati; phylum Actinomycetota; class Actinomycetes; order Kitasatosporales; family Streptomycetaceae; genus Streptomyces; species Streptomyces sp. NPDC048612. The sequence goes on along the minus strand of NZ_JBICVV010000014.1, from coordinate 135,238 downwards.
CAGATCCCAGTCGGAGTCCGCCCGGTGGGTGCCCCGCGCCCGGCTCCCGCCGAGCATCACCCCGACGACCCCCGGCACCTGCGCGATCCTCGCTGCGATGACATCCATGGCGGTCAGCCTAGGCAGCGCGGACGCCCCGCCGTCCAGTGTGTTTCGACGGACCGTCAGCGACGGGCGCGCGGCGCGGCATCGGCTGCGGCACACGGTCGGCTACGGCACGCCCCCACCCACGTCAGGCCACCAGCCACGCCCCCGGCCGAGGGCGGGACCTCGCGCTACGCCGGGCCGCCGGCGCCGTTAGGCGGCACTCCGTCCTCCAGTTCCGCAGGGCCCCGGCCGCCCGCGAGGACCTTCAGCGCGGCGTCGAGCCGCAGCGCCATCTCGTGGCTGACCAGGGTCTGCGCCTCGTCCCAGTGGACCAGCCGCCAGGAGAGCAGCTCCTCCTCCTGGAGCCGGATCGCTGCCAGCCGGGCGGCGTCCAGCACCCCGCCGTCGTAGAGGTAGAAGACCAGGGGCGGCCGGTGCCTGCCGCGTACCCAGTCGACGGCGAGCAGCGCGCCCGGCTCGACGTCCAGGCCGATCTCCTCGGCGGTCTCGCGGCGGGCGGCCTGGCGGGGCGATTCGCCCGCGTCCGACTCGACGGTGCCGCCGGGCAGAATCCAGGTGTCGCGGTAGTTGGGCTCCACGAGCAGCAGCCGGCCCTCCGCGTCGCGGAAGAGGATGCCCGCGCCCGCGAGTACGCGGGGCAGCCCGGCCAGGTAGGTGGCGTAGTCCATCGTCGTCACGGCGCGAGCCTAGACGGACGGGCCCGGCGCCGTGCCCCAGCGGCGGAACCGAGGGGCGCACTCCGGGGCGCTCGGCGGCGCAGCCGGACTTGTGTGCCCTGTTCGGCGCGGCATGTGCCGGATAAGGTCACAGCGGCGCGACTGCCAGTTCGAAAGCAAGGGGAAACACGGTGGCGGACGCAGCAAGGACACCCACGGCACAGGTGCTGATCGCCGCGGACAAATTCAAGGGGTCGCTCACGGCCGTCGAGGTCGCCGAGCATGTCACGGCCGGTCTGCGGCAGGTCGTCCCCGGGCTGGCGGTCTCGGCCGTCCCGGTCGCCGACGGCGGCGACGGCACGGTGGCGGCGGCCCTCGCGGCCGGCTTCACCCGCCATGAGGCACGGGTCACCGGCCCCACGGGCGCGCCGGTCACGGCCACGTTCGCGCTGGGCGCCGACGGCACCGCGGTGGTGGAGATGGCGGAGGCGTCCGGACTCCAGCACCTTCCCGACGGCGTCTTCGCGCCCCTGACGGCGAGTACGTACGGCACCGGCGAGCTGCTGCTCGCGGCCCTCGACGCGGGCGCGGCCTCGATCGTCTTCGGCGTCGGCGGCAGCGCCACGACCGACGGCGGGGCGGGGATGCTCGCGGCGCTCGGCGCACGGTTCCTGGACGCGGACGGCGAGCCGGTCGCCCCCGGCGGCGGCCCGCTGCGCGACCTGGCCACCGCCGACCTGTCGGGCCTGGACCCCCGGCTGGCGGAGACCGGGATCGTGCTCGCCAGCGACGTCGACAACCCGCTCACGGGCCCGAAGGGCGCCCCCGCGGTCTACGGCCCGCAGAAGGGCGCGAGCGAGGCGGACATGGCCACCCTGGACGCCGCCCTGGCGCACTACGCCGAGGTGCTGGCGCGTGCGGTCGGCCCCCGGGCCGCGGAACACGCCCTGGCGCCCGGCGCGGGCGCCGCGGGCGGCGTCGGTTACGGCGCGCTGGTCGGCCTGGACGCCGTCTTCCGGCCGGGCATCGAGGTGATGCTCGACGTCCTGGGCTTCGCCCCGGCGCTGTCCGGGGCCACCTTCGTCATCACCGGCGAGGGCTCGCTCGACGAACAGACCCTGCACGGCAAGGCCCCGGCGGGTGTCGCCGCCGCGGCCCGCGCGGCCGGCCTGGACGTGGTCGCGGTCTGCGGCCGGCTCCGGCTGCCGCAGGAGGCGCTGGCCGCGGCCGGTATCCGGCGGGCGTACGCCCTGACGGATCTGGAGCCCGACCCGGCCCGCTGTATGGCCGAGGCGGGGCCGCTGCTGGAGCGGGCGGCGGCGCAGCTGGCGCGGGACTTCCTGGTCTGAGAGGGCACCCGGCACAACGCCGCGGGGGGCGCGCCCCGGCGAGGGGGGGGGGCGCCCCGGGGGGGGGGGGGCGCGCCGGGGGCGGGGGGGGGGCGGGGGGGCCCCCCCCCCGCCGGGCGGGTG
>NZ_JBICVV010000014.1:0-132992 GCF_043199295.1 Streptomyces sp. NPDC048612 | reverse complement strand
ATGGTCACCAACCTCGCCGAGACCGGGTTCTTCCCCCGGAAGCTGGCGGCCGTGCACCGAGCGAATCTTCGCTCGGGGCCCGCGGCGTTGTGCTGCGTACCGCTAGGGAAGCTGTGCGGCGCGGGACTCCGCGCGCGACTCCTTGCGGTTGTCGCGGAAGGTGTTGACCCGCCGGGCGGTCGCGAACAGCGGGATCATCGCGCCCATGACCACCTGGAGGGAGCAGCCGGTCTGCAGCAGCAGCTGACCGCCGGGGGCGTCCAGCGCCCAGGCGGCGAGCATGCCCATGCTGAGCACGATCCAGCTGAGCATCGCCACCGCGAGGCGGCCCTGCGGCTTGGGGTACTCGACCCGGCTCACCATCAGCCAGGCCACCCCGATGATCGCCAGCAGCGTCGGCAGGAACGGCAGCTCCAGCAGCACGATGGCGACGACGGTCAGGGCGCCGAACGGGCTCGGCATGCCCTGGAAGATCCCGTCACGCAGCGTGACACAGGAGAAGCGCGCCAGCCGGAGCACCACCGCCAGCAGCACCACCACCGCCGCGACGACCGACACCCGCTGGTGCGCGTCCTGGGCGACCATGCCCCAGGTCACGACGAAGTACGCGGGCGCCAGGCCGAAGCTGATCAGGTCGGAGAGGTTGTCGAGCTCGGCCCCCATCGCCGAGGCCCGCAGCTTGCGTGCCACCAGCCCGTCGAAGAGGTCGAAGACCGACGCGAGCAGCATCAGGATCACGGCCATCGCCGCGCTGTGCCGGGCCATCCCGCCGTCCTCGTTGCCCGTCAGGTGCGGGATGAGGACGCCGGTGGTGGTGAAGTACACGGCCATGAAGCCGCAGATCGCGTTGCCGAGGGTGAGGGTGTCCGCTATTGACAGCCGCGTGGACAGCGGCATGTCGTCCTCGTCCTCGTCGGTCTCCGGCGCCCAGCCGGCCTGTGTTTCCGGATCAATCACGGTCAAGGCGAGTCACCCCCGCGGTAGTGGCCTGGCCGACCTCGACCGCCGCCTCGACGCCCTCCGGGAGGTACACGTCGACCCGCGAGCCGAAGCGGATCAGTCCGATCCGCTCACCCTGCTCGACCTTGGTGCCCTGGGGCACGTACGGGACGATGCGGCGGGCGACCGCCCCGGCGATCTGCACCATCTCGATGTCGCCGAGCTCGGTGTCGAAGTGCCAGACCACCCGCTCGTTGTTCTCGCTCTCCTTGTTGAACGCCGGAACGAATCCGCCGGGGATGTGCTCCACGGACGTCACCGTGCCGGCCAGCGGCGCACGGTTGACGTGAACGTTCAGCGGGCTCATGAAGATCGCGACGCGGGTCCGTCCGTCCTTCCACGGCATGATGCTCTGCACCACGCCGTCGGCCGGAGAGATGACCCGCCCCTGAGCGATCTCCCGCTCGGGGTCGCGGAAGAACCACAGCATGCCCGCCGCCAGTGCGGTGGTGGGCACGGCAACGGCGGCCCAGCGACCCGACCGGCGGGACCGGGCGAGGCTGACCGCTGCCGTGGCAACGGTCGGCAGGAGCCACGGCGACGCTCCGCGCGCGAGGCGGACGCGACCGCGTGGTGCAGGAGATTGGCTGTGGGGCATGGATGACCTTCGTAGCGGAGGATGCCGCTTATGGATACGGGGGACGGCGGCTTTCCATGGATGCTATCGGTTACGAGCGGCAACTGGCCAAGAGCCAGAGCCAATCCGTGGCCGAAGAACGATGACGGGGTGTGATCTTTGTCTAGACCAAAAGGGCCCAAACGGGGCTTTCACCCCTGGATTCGGTACTCCTCCAGTAGCCGTCGCCCAATGATCATTTTCTGGATCTCGGCCGTACCTTCACCGATCAGGAGCATCGGGGCCTCGCGGTAGAGGCGCTCGATCTCGTACTCCTTCGAGAAGCCGTAGCCACCGTGGATGCGGAACGCGTCCTCCACCACCTCCTTGCAGTACTCGGAGGCCAGGTACTTCGCCATGCCCGCCTCGAGGTCGTTTCGCTGGCCCGAGTCCTTTTTGCGAGCGGCGTTAACCATCATGGCATGGGCGGCTTCGACCTTTGTCGCCATTTCCGCCAGTTTGAACTGGATGGCCTGGTGCTGGGCGATCGGCTTGCCGAAGGTGTGGCGCTGCTGGGCGTACGAAACACCCAGTTCGAAGGCGCGCTGTGCGACACCGCAGCCGCGCGCGGCGACGTTCACCCGGCCGACCTCGACGCCGTCCATCATGTGATAGAAGCCACGTCCGGTCTCGCCGCCGAGCACGCGATCGGCCGGGATGCGCAGCCCGTCCATGATCAGCTCGGTGGTGTCGACACCCTTGTAGCCCATCTTGTCGATCTTGCCCGGAATGGTCAGGCCGGGCCGCACCTCACCGAAGCCGGCCTCCTTCTCCACGAGGAAGGTCGTCATCGACTTGTGCGGCGCGGTGCCCTCCGGGTGGCCCTCGTCCGTACGGCACAGGACCGCGACGAGCGTGGACGAACCGCCGTTGGTGAGCCACATCTTCTGGCCGTTGAGGACGTACTCGTCGCCGTCCCGCACGCCCTTGGAAGAAATGGCCGAAACATCCGATCCCAGTGCGGGCTCCGACATGGAGAAGGCGCCCCGGATCTCACCGGCCGCCATCTTCGGGAGGAAGTAGTCCTTCTGCTCCTGCGTGCCGTGCTGCTTGAGCATGTACGCCACGATGAAGTGGGTGTTGATGATGCCGGAGACGCTCATCCAGCCGCGGGCGATCTCCTCGACGGTGAGCGCGTAGGTGAGCAGGGACTCACCCAGACCGCCGTACTCCTCGGGGATCATCAGGCCGAACACGCCGAGTTCCTTGAGGCCCTCGACGATCTGCGACGGGTACTCGTCGCGGTGCTCCAGTTCCGTGGCGACCGGAATGATCTCCTTGTCCACGAAATCGCGGACGGTGGAGAGGATTTCCTGCTGAATGTCGGTCAGGCCCTCGGTCTGCGCGAGTCGGGTCATGGCTACTTCTCCTTCTTGGCCGGCGGGGCCTGCAGCTCCGGGCGGCCGGGCTGCTCGCCGCCGCGCTCCTTGATGTAGGTGGCCGTGGGGACCATGACCTTGCGCCGGAAGACGCAGACCAGGGTGCCGTCCTGCTTGTAGCCCTTGGTCTCGACGTACACGATGCCGCGGTCGGACTTGGACTTCGACGGGGTCTTGTCGAGCACCGTCGTCTCGCCGTAGAGGGTGTCGCCGTGGAAGGTGGGCGCCACGTGCCTCAGCGACTCGATCTCCAGATTGGCGATGGCCTTTCCGGAGACATCGGGCACCGACATGCCCAGCAGCAGGGAGTAGATGTAGTTCCCGACGACGACGTTCTTTCCGAAGTCGGTCGTCTGCTCCGCGTAGTTGCTGTCCATGTGCAGCGGGTGGTGGTTCATCGTGAGCAGGCAGAAGAGGTGGTCGTCGTATTCGGTGACGGTTTTCCCGGGCCAGTGCTTGTACACATCGCCGACGGTGAACTCTTCGTAGGTGCGGCCGAACTGCATCGCGCTTATGCCTCCGGGGCCTCGAACTTGGATGTGCGGATCATGCCGGCGGCCCGGCCCTTGCCGGCGACGACCAGTGCCATCTTCCGGCTCGCCTCATCGATCATCTCGTCGCCGAGCATCGCGGAACCCTTGGCTCCGCCCGCCTCCGAGGTGTGCCACTCGTAGGCGTCCAGGATCAGCTCGGCGTGGTCGTAATCCTCCTGGGAGGGCGAGAACACCTCGTTGGCGGCCTCGACCTGGCCCGGGTGGAGGACCCACTTGCCGTCGAAGCCGAGGGCGGCGGCGCGCCCGGCGACCTCGCGATAGCCGTCAACATTCTTGATCTGAAGGTACGGTCCATCGATCGCCTGCAGATCGTAGGTGCGTGCCGCCATCAGAATGCGCATCAGAATGTAGTGATACGCGTCCGCCCCATAGCCGGGCGGCTGCTCGCCGACCACCAGGGACTTCATGTTGATGGACGCCATGAAGTCGGCCGGGCCGAAGATGATGGTCTCCAGGCGCGGCGACGCGCCGGCGATCGCGTCGACGTTCACCAGACCCTTGGCGTTCTCGATCTGCGCCTCGATGCCGATCCGGCCGGCCTCGAAGCCCATGGTCTTCTCGATCTGCGTCAGCAGCAGGTCCAGCGCCACGATCTGCTGGGCGTCCTGGACCTTCGGCAGCATGATGCAGTCGAGGTTCTGGCCCGCGCCCTCGACGACCGTGATGACGTCCCGGTAGGTCCAGTGCGTGGTCCAGTCGTTGACCCGTACGACCCGGGTCTTGCCGGTCCAGTCGCCCTCGTTCAGCGCCTCGACGATGTGGTGCCGGGCGCCCTCCTTGGCGAGCGGCGCGCAGGCGTCCTCCAGGTCCAGGAAGACCTGGTCCGCCGGGAGGCCCTGGGCCTTCTCCAGGAAGCGCGGGTTGCTGCCGGGGACCGCGAGGCAGGAGCGCCGCGGCCGGCCGCCGGGCGGGCGGTTCGCCTGGGTCATGCGGGGACCTCCAGGGGGTCGAGCTGGTTCGCTTTCCGGATCTCGTCGACGATACGGCCGATGATCTCCGTAATACCGAAGTCCTTGGGGGTGAACACGGCCGCCACTCCGGCTTCCCGGAGGGCTGCCGCATCGGCGGAGGGAATGATGCCGCCGACGATGACCGGCATGTCGTCGACACCGGTGCGGCGCAGCCGGGCCAGGACGTCCGGCACCAGCTCGGCGTGCGAGCCGGACAGGATCGACAGCCCCACGCAGTGCACGTCCTCGGCGACCGCGGCCGAGACGATCTGCTCCGGGGTGAGCCGGATGCCCTGGTAGATCACCTCGAAGCCGGCGTCCCGGGCGCGTACGGCGATCTGCTCGGCGCCGTTGCTGTGCCCGTCCAGGCCGGGCTTGCCGACCAGCAGCCGCAGCTTGCCGCTGCCCAGCTCCGCCGCGGTCTTGGCTACCTTCTCGCGGACCTCGGCAAGCGGGCTGCCCGCCTCGGCGGCGACCGCCAGGGGAGCGCTGGAGACGCCCGTGGGGGCCCGGAACTCGCCGAAGACGTCCCGCAGCGCCCAGGCCCACTCACCGGTCGTCACACCGGCGCGTGCGCACTCCAGGGTGGCCGCGAAGAGGTTGCCGTCGCCGGCCGCGGTCTTCTTCAGGCCCGACAGGGCATCCTGGGCGCGGGACTCGTCGCGGTTGTCCCGCCACTCGTGCAGCGCCTGGACGACACGTGCCTCGTTGGCCGGGTCGACGGTCATGATCGCCGTGTCGAGGTCCGCGGTGAGCGGGTTGGGCTCGGTGCCCTCGAAGCAGTTGACGCCGACGATCTTCTCCTCGCCGGCCTCGATCCGGGCCCGCCGCTCGGCGTGCGCGGAGACCAGCTGCGACTTGAGGTAGCCGGACTCGACGGCGGCCATCGCGCCGCCCATCTCCTGAATCCGCTCGATCTCGGTGAGGCACTCGGTGACCAGGGCGTCCACCTTGGCCTCGATGACATGCGAGCCGGCGAAGATGTCCTCGTACTCCAGCAGATCGCTCTCGTGCGCGAGGACCTGCTGGATACGCAGGGACCACTGCTGGTCCCAGGGGCGCGGCAGCCCCAACGCCTCGTTCCAGGCGGGGAGTTGCACCGCGCGGGCGCGGGCGTCCTTGGAGAGCGTGACGGCCAGCATCTCCAGGACGATCCGCTGGACGTTGTTCTCCGGCTGCGCCTCGGTCAGGCCGAGTGAGTTGACCTGGACGCCGTAGCGGAACCGGCGCTGCTTGTCGTTCTCGATGCCGTAGCGCTCGCGGGTGATCTTGTCCCAGATGCGGCCGAAGGCGCGCATCTTGCACATCTCCTCGACGAACCGGACGCCGGCGTTCACGAAGAACGAGATACGAGCCACGACATCGCCGAACTTCTCCGGCGGTACCTGCCCGGAGTCCCGCACCGCGTCCAGCACCGCGATCGCGGTGGACATCGCGTACGCGATCTCCTGGACCGGCGTGGCGCCCGCCTCCTGCAGGTGGTAGCTGCAGATGTTGATCGGGTTCCACTTCGGGATGTGCGCCACCGTGTACGTGATCATGTCGGTGGTGAGCCGCAGCGAGGGTCCCGGCGGGAAGACGTGCGTCCCGCGCGACAGGTACTCCTTGACGATGTCGTTCTGCGTCGTCCCCGACAGCTTGGAGATGTCGGCACCCTGCTCCTCGGCGACCACCTCGTACAGCGCCAGCAGCCACATGGCCGTCGCGTTGATGGTCATCGAGGTGTTCATCTGGTCCAGGGGGATGTCCTGGAACAGCCGTCGCATGTCACCGAGGTGGGACACGGGGACCCCGACCCGGCCGACCTCGCCGCGGGCGAGGATGTGGTCGGGGTCATAACCGGTCTGCGTCGGGAGGTCGAACGCGACCGACAGGCCGGTCTGGCCCTTGGCGAGGTTGCGTCGGTACAGCTCGTTGGACGCCTCAGCGGTGGAGTGGCCGGCGTAGGTCCGCATCAGCCACGGACGATCCTTCTGACGCTCAGTCATATCAGGCCCGTATCCTCGTGGTTCCGAATGTCCGGGTTGCCTCAGACGTTCCGGAACCGGTTGATGGCGTCGAGGTGCTTGGCGCGCATTTCTTCGTCGCGCACGCCCATCCCCTCCTCGGGGGCCAGTGCCAGCACGCCGACCTTGCCCTGGTGGAGGTTGCGGTGCACGTCGTACGCCGCCTGTCCGGTCTCTTCGAGGGAGTACGTCTTCGAGAGAGTCGGGTGGATCTTGCCCTTGGCGATCAGGCGGTTGGCCTCCCACGCCTCGCGGTAGTTGGCGAAGTGCGAGCCGACGATCCGCTTCAGCGACATCCACAGGTAGCGGTTGTCGTACTGGTGGTTGTAGCCCGAGGTGGAGGCGCAGGTGACGATGGTGCCGCCCTTGCGCGTGACGTAGACGGACGCGCCGAAGGTCTCCCGGCCGGGGTGCTCGAAGACGATGTCCACGTCCTCGCCGCCGGTCAGCTCGCGGATGCGCTTGCCGAAGCGCTTCCACTCCTTGGGGTCCTGGTTGTGCTCGTCCTTCCAGAACTTGTAGCCCTCGGCGTTGCGGTCGATGATCGCCTCGGCGCCCATCTTCCGGCAGATCTCCGCCTTCTGCTCGGAGGAGACCACGCAGATCGGGTTGGCGCCGCCGGCCAGCGCGAACTGGGTGGCGTACGAGCCGAGTCCGCCGCTGGCGCCCCAGATCAGGACGTTGTCGCCCTGCTTCATCCCGGCGCCGTTCTGCGAGACGAGCTGGCGGTAGGCGGTCGAGTTGACCAGACCGGGCGACGCCGCCTCCTCCCAGCTCAGGTGCTGGGGCTTGGGCATCAGCTGGTTCGACTTGACCAGCGCGATCTCGGCCAGGCCGCCGAAGTTGGTCTCGAAGCCCCAGATGCGCTGCTCGGGGTCGAGCATCGTGTCGTTGTGGCCGTCGGAGGACTCCAGCTCGACGGACAGGCAGTGCGCGACGACCTCGTCGCCGGGGCCCCAGGCGTTGACGCCGGGCCCGGTGCGCAGGACCACGCCGGCCAGGTCGGAACCGATGACGTGGTACGGGAGGTCGTGCCGCTTGGTGAGCGGGGAGAGCTTGCCGTAGCGCTCCAGGAACCCGAACGTCGACACCGGCTCGAAGATCGAGGTCCACACGGAGTTGTAGTTCACGGAGGAGGCCATGACGGCCACCAGCGCCTCGCCCGGGCCCAGCTCGGGCACCGGCACCTCGTCGACGTGCAGCGACTTGCGGGGGTCCTTCTCCTTGCTGTCGAGGCCGGCGAACATCTCGGCCTCGTCCTTGTGCACGGTCACCGCGCGGTAGGACTCGGGGATGGTCAGGCCGGCGAAGTCGGCGCTGGTGGTGTCAGGCGCGAGGATTGCGTCCAGGATTTCGTTCACGGGGTGCCTCCGGCGAAGCGCGTCGGGGAAACGGCTTGAGGGAACGTCGGGGTGGTGCGGGAGGTGGTGCCGTCGGTTCGGCCGGGGGTGGCGCCGTTGCCGTCGCCTCTGCGGGGGTCGCAGAGCCGTCGGCCGCGGTGCCTGGCAGCGCTTGGTGAGCGCGGTGCCCAGCGGCTGCTGGGAAGTGCCTGTGACGCAGGCATCCGGGCGGACAGCCACATGGGGCTGGTGGGACAGCCGGCGCGCGTGGGTTCTCAGCACGCCGGCCGCCCGGACACCCTCAACGTATGACACCGCGTGCCAGTCGACAAGACACTGAGTGCCAAGAATTTCTCTCAGATGTCATCTGGTCGGCACGCATGAGCAAAAGAAGGCCGATGGGAGGCCTGGAGGTGACGCAAAGAGAGGGAAGATGTGCGGAGAGTGCACAGTGCGGGGGTTACGCCATTCAGGTCGCGGCCCGGTCCGCCCAAGGGCGCCGGGCCGCGCTGTGCCCTGATCCGGCCCGAGGGCCGTTACTTGCGCTCTTTGATCGCCTTGCGGATGGTGCGCATGACCTCGTCCAGCGGGGCGTCCGTACGGGCCACCGCCACCAGCACCTCGCCCTCGCGGGAGACGGATGCCGAGGGGGTCTCGTCGCTGCCGGTGCGGCCCGCGCCGATACCGGCGCCGAAGGTCTCCCGGACGATCTCGAAGGCGTGGTCCAGCTGGGCCTCGACATCGCCCTCCGCGCCGGCCCGCAGCCAGCGCCGCAGCACGTGGTTGTGCGCGGTGACCACGGCGGACGCCGCGACCTCGGCGAGCAGCGGGTCGTCGTCGCCCTCGCGGTGCGCGCCCTCGTCGAAGTGGCCCAGGAGATAGCGGGTGAACAGCCGCTCGTAGCGGGCCACCGAGGCGATCTCGGCCTCGCGCAGCGTCGGGACCTCACGGGTCAGGCGGTAGCGGGCCACCGCGACAGCGGGGGAGGCCGCGTACATCCGCATGACCTCCTTGATGCCGCGGCAGACCGTGTCGAGCGGGTTCTCGTGCGGCGGGGCGGCGTCCAGGACGGCCTCCGCGCGGACGAGGGTGTCGTCGTGGTCGGGGAAGATCGCCTCTTCCTTGGAACGGAAGTGGCGGAAGAAGGTCCGCCGGGCGACGCCCGCGGCGGCCGCGATCTCATCGACCGTCGTCGCCTCGTAGCCCTTGGTCGCGAACAGCTCCATCGCCGCGGCCGACAATTCACGGCGCATTTTGAGCCGTTGTGCGGCTGCCCGGCGGGTACCGGGAGTCGCGGTGTCGGGGTCGGCGGACTGCGTACGAGCGGGCTGGGACATGTGGGGACGGTACTGCATATTTACGCGACCTGCGGCATGAGGTGCCACCTCCGCCCCGGTGAGCGGGGGTGGACCGCCGTCGGGTTCCAGCAGTCCACCCCATCCTCCCCCCGCCGGGCGGGGGTGCCGCCACGCCTCAGCGCCGGGCGTACTCACGGAAGCCGCGGCCGGTCTTGCGGCCGAGGCAGCCGGCGGCGACGAGATGCTCCAGCAGCGGCGACGGGGCCAGCCCCGGGTCGCGGAACTCCGCGTGCAGCACCTTCTCGATGGCCAGGGACACGTCCAGGCCGACCACGTCGAGGAGTTCGAACGGACCCATCGGGTAGCCGCCGCCGAGCTTCATGGCGGCGTCGATGTCGTCCAGGGTCGCGTAGTGCTCCTCGACCATCTTGATCGCGTTGTTCAGGTACGGGAACAGCAGCGCGTTCACGATGAACCCGGCCCGGTCGCCGCAGTCCACGGGGTGCTTGCGGACCTTGGCGCACACCGCCCGCACGGTGGCGTGCACGTCGTCGGCCGTCAGGACCGTACGGACCACCTCGACCAGCTTCATGGCGGGCGCCGGGTTGAAGAAGTGCATCCCGATGACGTCCTGCGGGCGCGAGGTGGCGCGGGCGCAGGCCACGACCGGCAGCGACGAGGTGGTGGTGGCCAGGACGGCACCCGGCTTGCAGACCTTGTCCAGGGTCGTGAACAGCTCCTGCTTGACGGCCAGATCCTCGGCCACCGCCTCGACCGCGAGGTCGACGTCGGCGAACGCGTCCAGCGACCCGGCCGGGGTGACCGCCGCCAGCGCGGTGTCCCGGGCCTCGGCGCTCATCCGGCCCTTGTCCACCGAGCGGCCCAGCGACTTGGCGATCCTGGCCTTCGCCTTCTCGGCCTTCTCCAGGCTGCGGGCGGCCAGCACGACCTTGTAGCCCGCCTTGGCGAAGACCTCGGCGATACCGCTCGCCATCGTCCCGGAACCGGCCACGCCGACGCTGCTGACCGTGCGCCCGCCGGACTGCTCGTCGGCGGCCGCCGGGCTCTCCGCGTCCGGCACGGCCGTGGCACTGCCCGGCGCGTCGTAGGTGTAGAAGCCGCGGCCCGCCTTGCGGCCGGTCAGGCCCGCCTCGGCCAGCTGGCCCAGGATCGGCGCGGGCGCGTGCAGCCGGTCCTGGGACTCGGCGTACATCGCCTCCAGGACCGTACGGGCGGTATCCACGCCGATCAGGTCCAGCAGCGCCAGCGGGCCCATCGGCAGACCGCAGCCGAGCTTCATGGCGGCGTCGATGTCCTCGCGGGTGGCGTACCTGGACTCGTACATCGCCGCGGCCTGGTTCAGGTAGCCGAACAGCAGGCCGTCCGCGACGAAGCCGGGGCGGTCACCCACCGCGATCGGGTCCTTGCCCAGGTCACGGGCGAGTTCGGTGACGGCCGTGACCGCGGTCGGCGCGGTGAGCACCGAGGAGACCACCTCGACCAGCTTCATGGCCGGCGCGGGGTTGAAGAAGTGCACGCCGAGCACCCGCTCGGGGCGCTGGGAATCGGCGGCCAGCCGGGTCACGGACAGCGCGTTGGTGCCGGTGGCCAGGATGGTGTCGGGCCGGACCACCGCGTCCAGCGCGGCGAAGACCTGCCGCTTGAGCTCGTAGTCCTCGGGCACGACCTCGATGACGAGATCGGCGTCCGCGGCTGCCTGGAGATCGGTGAAGGTGCGGAAGCGGGCCAGGACGTCCTGGCGCTCCTGCTCCGTGAGGCGCTCGCGCTGCACGGCGCGGGCGGTGGCGGCTTCGAGGGTCGCGACGGCGTGCCGGGCCGCGGCTTCGTCGGTGTCGATACCGATGACCTCGCGGCCGGCCCGGGTCAGCACCTCGGCGATGCCGGTGCCCATGGTGCCGAGGCCGATCACGGCAACGGTGGAAAGGGACAGCGAGGAGGCGGGAGTTGAGAGATCAGGGGTGGACTGAGGGTCCATCGCGAGACTCCTGAGGGTGTTCCCCGAGAACAGGGGAGAAGTGACGACTGAGGGGTATCCGCGCGGACACGGGACCTGCGGTCGCAGCGGCGGCAACGCGGCGGAGAGCCACGGGGAGCCGCAGCGCCGTAGGGGCGCCGGCGGTGCGGGAGACCCGGCGAAAGCCCTGTCCCGGGGCCCTGCCGTGTGCTCCGTACTGTGTCGTGCTGTGCCGAACCGACTTCACTCTGTGGCGGCTGCGTCACCAGGCCGCCCGAGCAGTGGTGCTGCTCGTTCCAGCAGGTTAACCGGTGAGTAACCAGAGCGCCAGGGGTAGCGGGGGTCACTAGGCTGTGGCGCGGGCCACGTCGCGGGAACCGGGGCGGCCCGGCGGGAGGGGAGCGGCAAATGGAAGAGGAATTCCACGAGTTGACCGACCGGGTGCGGGCCGAACTCCGCTCCCCACAGGATCTGGTCGCCTACGAACGCTTGCTGGGACTGGCCCGCAAGAACGCCCCGGCCGGCCGCGAGGAACTGGCCCGGATGCTGGTCGCCGTCGAACGTCCGCTGTGGGCCCGGGAGATCGCCGCCTTCGTCCTCGGCTGCGCCGGCGACAAGCGGGCCTTCGAGACGCTCGTCCTGTTACTGAACTACCGCGACCCGGCGCGCTGCGCCACCGCCGCACACGCGCTGGGACGGCTCGGCGACCCCCGCACCGCCCGCGCCGCGGCCGCGCTCGCCACCAACCCGCTGCGTACCGCCTACGCCCTGTATCCGGTCCGGCTGCTGGCCGAACTCCGCGCACCGCAGTCCGTCCCGGCGCTGATCGCGACCCTGGAGCGGCTGCTGACCCCGCACAACCCCTACTGGCGGGTGGCGCTCGCCTGCGTCGAGGGCCTGGGCGCCCTCGGCGACCGGCGCGCCGTCCCCGCGCTCACCACCGCCGCCACCCACCCCCGGCTGGCGGCCGCGGCGGCGGCGTCGCTGGCGCGGCTGGGGGTGCACGAGGACGTGACGGCGGCGGACGGGGCCGGGACGGCGGACGGGGCGGAGTAGCGGCGGGACGGCCGCGCACCCACCGCCCTGCCGGAACGGTGCCGGGGCCCCGGCCGGGCGGTGGGTGCGGGGCCGGGCGGGTGGCCGCGCGGCTGTCGGGCCAGCCGGATCGTCCGCGGCCGACGGGCCTGGCCGACGGGCCTGGCCGGGGACCCGGCGGCCCGCAGCGCGACACCACGCCGCCGGGTCGCTCCGGCCGCCGGATGTCAGTGCCGGAGGCTATAAGTGGGAACCATGACCGCAACCCCGCTGCACTGGAAGCTCGTCGTCGACGCCCACGATCCGCACGCCCAGGCCGACTTCTGGGCGGCCGCGCTCCACTACGAGGTCGAGGACCACAGCGTCCTCATCGGCAAGCTCCTCGGCCTCGACGCCATCCCGTCCGAGATCCTCATCGCCCACCACGACCGCCGCGCCTGGCGGGACGCCGCGGCGGTGCGCCACCCCGACGACCCCTACGACCCGGAGAGCGGCACGGGGCTGGGGCGCCGGCTGCTCTTCAACCGCGTACCGCGGTCGGAGGAGAAGACCGCCAAGAACCGCCTCCATATCGACCTGCACGGCCCCGCGGGCGAGCGGGTCAGCGAGGTCGAGCGCCTCCGCGCCCTCGGCGCCCGGGTGCAGAGCGAGATCAGCGAACCGGCCGGCGAGTGGGTGATCATGACGGACCCGGAGGGGAACGAGTTCTGTGTGCACTAGGTGTATTGCCCTGTGAACCCGGGCCCGTCCGGGGGCAGCGAGCGCCGGTAGCGCAGTTCGGGGACGTTGCTGCCGCCCACCTCGTACGCCTCCTCGGCGCCGTCCGGGGTGAAGCCGGCCCGCTCGTAGAAGCGCCGGGCGCGGGTGTTGCCGCGTACCACCCAGAGGTACAGCGTGCGGAAGCCGTGCGTCCGGGCGCGGGCGGTGCCGGCGGAGAGCAGGGCGCGGCCGATGCCGGTGCCGATCAGGCCGGGCGTCACATAGAGCGCGAGGAGTTCGCCCGCGGTCGGCCGGGGCGCGGGCAACTCCTCGGCTCCCGGGGCGATATCGGGGTCGCGGGCCGGACCGACGCAGGCCCAGCCGACGACCTCGCCGTCCCGCTCGGCCACCAGGTCCGACACCTCCGGGGACCGGCGCCCGAACCACGACCGCCGCTGCTCGGCGTCGGCCGCCACGCTCATCGCGTCCAGATACGTCTGTGGCATCAGCCCGCGGTAGGCCGCCTGCCAGCCGTGGACCCGGACCGCGGAGACCGCGTCGATATCGTCCTCGGTCATCTCCCGTATCCGTACGGGGTGCGGCGGCGGTGCGGGGGTGCGCTCAACGGTCCCATCCATGCCGGAGAGGTTAGGAGCCTCGTCAAGGGGTTTTGCCGTCGGCGGGTGCCGGTCACTCCTGGCCGGGGGACGGATCAGGGCGAGGTCGGGGTCAGATCAGGGTCAGTTGGGTGGGTTCCGCGGGTTGGGGGGAGGCGGCGTCGTCGGGGGCGGCGGCCGGGCCGGGGGCGGTGTCCGGTGGTGGAATCCTGCGGGTCCCGCCGGACCGGGTGGGCCCGATGCCGTACTCGGTGGCCAGCTCGTGGACCTGGCGGGTGATCCGCCGCTGGTACCACTTGGGGGCGTAGGCGCCGTCCGCGTACATCGCCGCGTAGCGCCGCACCAGATGCGGGTGGTGCCGCTCCAGCCACGCCAGGAACCATTCGCGGGCGCCGGGCCGCAGATGCAGCACCAGCGGGGTGACGGAACCGGCACCGGCCTCCGCGACGGCCCGGACCGTGGCCCGCAGCTGCTCCGGTGCGTCCCCGAGGAACGGGATCACCGGCGCCATCAGCACACCGCACGGGATGCCGTGCGCGGTGAGGGTCCGCACCACGTCCAGCCGGCGGTCCGGGGCGGGTGTGCCGGGCTCGACGGTGCGCCACAGCTCGTGGTCCAGGAAGCCGACGGAGACCGAGATGCCGACGTCGGTGACCGCGGCGGCCTGCTGGAGCAGCGGCAGATCGCGCAGGATCAGAGTGCCCTTGGTGAGGATCGAGAACGGGTTGGCGTGGTCGCGCAGGGCCGCGACGATGCCGGGCATCAGGCGGTAGCGGCCCTCGGCGCGCTGGTAGCAGTCGACGTTGGTGCCCATCGCTATGTGGTCGCCGCGCCAGCGGTGCCCGGCCAGCTCGCGGCGCAGCAGCTCGGGGGCGTTGACCTTCACCACGATCTGCGAGTCGAAGTCCACCCCGGTGTCGAGGTCGAGATAGCTGTGCGTCTTGCGGGCGAAGCAGTAGACGCAGGCATGGCTGCAGCCGCGGTAGGGGTTCACGGTCCATTCGAACGGCATCCGGGAGGCGCCCGGGACACGGTTCACGATCGAGCGGGCGCGCACCTCGTGGAAGGTGATCCCGCGGAACTCGGGGGTGTCGATGGTCGTGCTGACGACATCCGTGCCGAACAGCGCGGACGGGCTGTCGCCGAGATTGCTCCAGCGCATCGGGCCTCCTTCTGATCCTGCCGGGCCCCCCTCCGCAATAATAGAACAGATGTTCCCCTCAAGGTCGAGGCCCCTGGATTTGGGCGCGTCGCCGCGGGGTGGTTGGCTGGGCGGCGCATCGCAGGACCGGCAGGGCCGACTACTGGAGGAAGACGCACATGGCGCAGGTCGAGGCCATCACGCAGCGCGAGATCGCGGCGGACGCGGAGGACGTGTTCGACGCGCTCGCCGACTACACCGGCACCCGCCGGCAGCTGCTGCCCGAGCACTTCAGCGAGTACGAGGTCCGCGAAGGCGGCGACGGCAAGGGCACCCTCGTCCACTGGAAGCTCCAGGCCACGAGCAAGCGGGTGCGGGACTGCCTGCTGGAGGTCGACGAGCCGACCGACGGCCAGCTCGTCGAGAAGGACCGTAACTCCTCGATGGTGACCACCTGGGTCGTCACCCCGGCCGGTGAGGGGCGCGCCAAGGTCGTCGTCACCACCACCTGGCAGGGCGCCGGCGGTATCGGCGGCTTCTTCGAGCGGACCTTCGCCCCCAAGGGGCTCGGCCGGATCTACGACGCCCTGCTGGCCAACCTCGCCACCCACGTGGAGAAGTGAGCGGCGGTCACTTCCGTCACCCGGCACGCATGCCGTCACACTCACCGGTTCGGGTGGTTTCCGGTGAGCCGACGGGTAAGGCCCGCCGGGCCGCGTCCGTACGGAAAGCCCTGATGGGAGCCCAAGAGGCGCTCCAGGCACCGTACTTGACGCCCGGTCCCGCCCCGCCCGCACCCCTTTGTCGCGCTTGATCGGTGTTGTCGCCCAATGCGAGAACTTGGGCGGCAACAGGCGTGACGAGGGGAGCAGCACGTGGGCGGGACCACCCTGAGCGAACGGGTCGGGCACACCGGTCCGCCCGTATCCGGTGCGACAACGGCACCGGAACCGGCCGCCGCGCCTCCGGCCCCGAATCCGGCCCAGGATCAGAGTCCGGCCCCGGCGCCGTCCACGGAACAGGCTCCGGTACCGGCCCCGGTACCGGACCCGGCCGTGAGCGGAGGGCCCGAACGGCCCGCCCCCGGTGCGCCGTTGCCGGCCGGTCCCCGCCGCCCGCGCCTGGCCTTCGCCGGTCTGCTGTTCACGCTGCTGCTCGCGGGCCTCGGCCAGACCGTCGTCGTCACCGCGCTCCCGGAGATCGCCGGTGAGCTGCCCGGGCCGGGCGCGACGTCCTGGGTGGTGACGTCCTCGCTGCTCGCCTCGGCGCTCGGTCTGCCCCTCCACGGCAGGCTCGGCGATCACTTCGGCCGCAAGCCCGTCTTCCTCTTCGCCCTCCTCGTCTTCACCGTCGGCTCCGCGCTGGCCGGCTGGTCCCGGACCATGGACGAACTGATCGCCTTCCGGGCCGTCCAGGGCTTCGGCGGCGGCGGACTGGTCATCGGCGGCCTGGCGATCCTCGACGTGCTCGTTCCGCCACGGGCCCGGGGCCGCTCCCTCCGCCTGGCCGCCGCGGCCTTCGGCCTCGCCGCCGCGGCCGGACCGCTGCTCGGCGGCCGCTGCGCCGACCACGCGTCCTGGCGCTGGGCTTTCCACCTCACCGTCCCGTTCGGTGTGCTGACGTTTCTGCTGCTCGCCGTCGTGCTGAGGCTGCCGCGGCCCGCGCGGCGCGGCAGGCCGGACCTCGCCGGAGCGCTGCTGCTCGCCGCGTGCGCCGGCTGCCTGGTCCTGCTGGCCGGTTGGGGCGGCACCACCCACGCCTGGCACTCGCGGGTCGTCCTCGGCCTCGGCGCCGGAGCGCTCGGCACCGCCCTGCTGTTCCTCACGGTCGAGCACTTCGCCACCGAACCGCTGCTCCCGCTGCGGCGGCTCCGTGACACGGTCTTCCATGTCACCGGGCTGACCGGTGCCGCCCTCGGCCTCGCGCTCTTCGGTGCCGCCGGCTCCCTGCCGGCCCTCCTCCGCTGGGCCGACGGCGCCACCGCCACCAGGGCCGGACTGCTGATGCTGCCCCTCACGGGCGGCCTCGTCCTTGCCTCCCTCGTCTCCGGCCGACACCTCAGCCGCACCTGCCACCGCTGGGGCCTCCCCGTCCTGGGCTGTGCGCTGGCGGGGGTGGCGATGTGGCTGCTGACGCGGCTGCCGCAGGACACCGCGCCGGAGGTCGACAGCCTCTGGGCGGGCCTCCTCGGTCTCGGCACCGGATGCGTGCTGCCGGTGCCGCTGCTCGCCGTGCGGAACTCCGTACGCGCGGCCGCCCCCGGCCCTGGCCCCGGCACCGCGACCCGCGCCACCCGCTCCGTCCGGCGGCTCGGCGGCTGCGTGGGCGCGGCCCTCTTCGGCCTCCTCCTCGCCGACCGGCTGATCCACCGGCTCGGTGACCGGCCGTCGGCGGGGCTGTCCGACCCGGACTCCCTCACCCCGCACCTGGCACGTGTGCTGCCCGCCGCACTGCGCGACAGCCCGCTCGTCGCATCCGCCGATGCCGTGCCGGGGGTTTTCCTCCTTCTCGTGCCGGTGCTCGTCCTGGGCCTCGTGCTCGCCTTCTCCCTGAAAGGGAAACCGCTGGTGTCCCACGCCTCTCCTGCTCCGCAGGCCTCCCCGTCCCCGCTGTCGTACGGCGACCCGGCCGACCCCGCCGCCGTCCCGCAGGCGCGTGCCGCCGCGGACCAGACCACCGTCAACTCCCGTGACTGTGCGGCCCCTTACGCCCGCGCGCACAGCCACCCCGCCACCGGGCACGCACATGCCCCTGTCGCGGCCGGTGTCCCGGTGTGCGGCACCGTCCAGCACCACGACGGCAGCATCGTGCCGCGCGCCGCGCTCACCCTCATCGATGTCGCCGGCCGGCAGATCGGCCGCGGTGCCACCGGGGAGGACGGACGGTATGCGCTGAGCACCCCCGGCGCCGGTGCGTATGTGCTGATCGCGGCGGCGGGCGGCCACCAGCCGCAGGCGGTGACCGTCACCGTCGGCGAGCGGCCGGTGGAGCTGGATGTCGTACTCGGCGGCGCGGGGCGGCTCGCCGGCACCGTCACCACCGGCGACGGCACCCCCGTACGCGACGCCATGGTCACCCTCACCGACGTCCGCGGCGAGGTCGTCGCCACCACCCGCAGCGGGCGCGAAGGCGGCTATGTCATCGGGGAGTTGGTGGCCGGCGAGTACACCCTGGCCTCCAGTGCCCCGGCCTTTCGCCCGGCCGCGCTG
The DNA here is from genome assembly GCF_043199295.1 of Streptomyces sp. NPDC048612. Taxonomy (NCBI): domain Bacteria; kingdom Bacillati; phylum Actinomycetota; class Actinomycetes; order Kitasatosporales; family Streptomycetaceae; genus Streptomyces; species Streptomyces sp. NPDC048612. Next base: position 115,174 of record NZ_JBICVV010000014.1, on the reverse strand, counting down.
CCGGTGACCGTCCAGGCCTCCCGGGAGACCCGCCAGGACATCGAACTCGCCGGTGGCGCGGTGCTGCGCGGGACCGTACGGGCCGGCGGCGGCCGGCCCGTCGAGGACGCCAGGGTCACCCTGCTGGACGCCGCCGGCAATGTCGTCGACACCGCGACCACCGGACCCGACGGGCTGTTCCGCTTCGTGGACCTGTCGGCCGGCGAGTACACCGTGATCGCCGCCGGATACCCGCCGGTGGCCACCGTCCTCCAGGTGGCGGGCGGCGGCCGCACCGAACGCGACCTCCAGTTGGGGCACGAGGACTGAAGGCGCGGCGACCGTTCCCGGCACGGGAAGAGTTGACGCTACGTCAAATATGCCTCCAGATAAGGAACATGGGTTAGAGGCCGGGCCACCGGGTGGCCCGGTGGCGGGGGCGGCCGTGATGGGATGGCCCCATGGCGGAGATCAGCTTTCCGGAGCCGCGCATCGGGCCGGAATGGGCGCGGCGGCGTATCGGGGCGTTCCGGGACAGGGCGGCGTTCGAGCGGTTCGCCGCGGTGTACCGGGAGGCGATGGACACCCTGCCCGAGCCCGATGAGCAGCGGACCGTGGAGACCTCGTACGGGACGGTGCGGGTGTACCGGTTCGGTACGGGGGACGGGGTGCCGCTCGTCCTGATGCCGGGGCGGCAGTCGTGCACCCCGCTGTGGCGGACGAATCTGCCGGGGCTGATGCGGAGCGGACGTCCCGTGTACGCCGTCGACGGGCTCGGGGAGCCGGGGTGCAGTGTGCAGTCGGCGCCGATGACCACCGGTGCCGACCAGGCGGCCTGGATCGACGAGATGCTCGCCGGGCTCGGGCTGCCGCGGGTGCATGTGCTGGGGGTGTCGATCGGGGGCTGGCTGGCGGTGCAGGTGGCGCTGCACCGCCCGGAGCGGATCGCCTCGGTGATCGCGCTGGACCCGGCGCACACCTTCGCCCCGCTGACCTGGAAGATGCTCGTGGTCTCACTGGGCAGTGTGCTGCCCGGGATGCCGGAGGGGCTGCGCAACCGGCTGCTGGGCTGGATCTCGGGCGGGATCGGCAATGCCTCGGAGCACATCGAGGGCCGGCTGGTCGCCTCCGGTATGCGGGACTTCAAAGTCTGCTTCCCGGCCCCGGCCCTGCCCGGCGAGGACGCGCTGCGCTCCCTCGGCGTCCCGGTGCTCGCGCTCATCGCCGGGAAGAGCATCGTGCACGACGCGGGGAAGGCCGCGGCCCGCGCCCGCACCCTGCGCGAGGGCACTGTGGAGATCTGGGCGGAGGCCTCCCACGCGCTCAACGGGGAGTACCCGGACAGGCTCGCGGAACGGGTGCGCACCTTCCTCGACGAGGTGCCCGGCGACCGTCAGGGCTGACCCGTGAGGGAGGCGGGCGCGGCGCCGAACCGCAGCCGGGTGATGAGCGGGCGGTCCGTACGGAGCAGGGGGACGACGGCGGCGCGCGGTGCGAGACGGCCGAGGAAGCCGCGGCCCGCGGGGAGCGGTACCTCCGACACCTCGCTGATGGCCGGATGGGCCCGCCACAGGTGCCCCCGGTCGGCGGCGTCCATGCCCCAGGGCATCGGGGGCAGCCGGTGGCCGCCCGGCCCCTTCGCGCCGATGCGGGTGCGGGCGCTGAAGCGCCGCGAGACGGTGTCGAACACCATCGTGCCGCCGGGGAACGCAGCGGCGCAGTCGGCGATCAGCCGGGTGGCCTGCGCGGGCTCCAGATACATCAGCAGGCCCTGGGCGGTCACCAGCACACCCCGCGCGGGATCGATGCCCGCCATCCACGCGCGGTCCCGGACGTCGCAGGCCACCAGCCGCTGCCGCGCCCCGTGGGGGAGCACCCGCCTGCGCAGTGCCAACGGGCCGTTGAGGTCGACGGTGACCCACCGGGCCCGGCCGTTGTCCACCCGCCAGAACTGGGTCTCCAGGCCCTCGCCGAGCGCGACCACGGTGCCGTCCGGCCGGTCCGCGAGAAACGCGCGCACCACCCGGTCGAAGCCGAGGGCGCGCAGCGCGATGGCCTGCGCCAGCCAGGGACGGGCGGCGCCCATCCGCTCCTCGAAGGGGAAGACGAGGTCGGTGCGGAGCTGTACGGCGCGGGGGTCGGGCAGCACGGTGTCCGGGCGGGCGGCTTCGGCGGCGCGGTGGTGGAGCGTCCACAACGCCGTTTCGGGAACTCCCCTGAGGTCTGCTGTGACGCGGCCTGGCACCGGGTTCCTCCCAGAGTGCGGGGTGGGGCGGTGAGCCCGCGGCGCGGAGGCCCGGCGGGCCACCGGGCGCACCGGCTCGCTCATGCCGCGTTGATATCCCGGCGCCGCCCCGTACGGGGCCGTTCGGGGGACCGGTCACCCGGGGGAGTGCAAAGTCCTACCGCCGCGTCGAACGGCGGGCGGGACGGGCCGTGAGCGCCGGTGACCCGTCAACGGCCCCTGTGCGCAGGGCGCGTAGGGTGCTGCCGCGGGTTCGGGGGAATCCGCCGCGGTACCGAGGGGGTCGGGGGAGCCATGGCGGCAGCGGGGTGGCGCAAGCGGGTCGTGAGCGGGCCGGCGGTGGTCGCCGTCGTCCTCGTTCTGGTCGTGCTGGCGGGCGGTGGGTACGCCGCGAAGCCGCTGTGGCAGCCGTGGTGGTACGCCTCGCGGGTCTGCGCGGGGCTGCTCTCCGCGGACGACCTGGCGGATGTGCTGCCCGCCGAGCAGCTGAAGGCCGGCAGGGAGGAGGCGGATCTCGCGCACGGCCGGTTGCGGTGCGGCGTGGACACCCCCGACGACCACTTCTCGCTGCTGGTAGAGGTCGACTCCGACCCGGACGAGGTGGACCGGCGGCTCCAGGGTGAGTTCGCCCTTCCCACCGTGCCGCGGTTCGTCTTCCCCGCGGGAATCCCCGGCTTCCAGGGGGACTTGGGGCACTACATCGTGCAGGAATGCCCGGATCTGCGCCGGGACTCCCTCGGCCGCAAACGGCGGCTGGTCACCCGGGTGACGGGCAGGTGGGACGAGAAGCGGGGCACCCCGGCCACCCTGCGGATCGCGGTCTCGGCCGCCAACGGCGCGGCGGAGAGGTCCGGTTGCGGTGCGCCGCGGCTGCCGCTGCCGCAGCGGGCGGCGCTGCACCCGAAGGCCGTGCCCCCGGCGCGGGGCGGCGCCGGCTGCGGCCGGCCGGCCCGTACCCGGCTCCCGGAGAGCCCGGCGGGCGGGCCCTGGCGGGTCGTCGCGCGCTCCGACGCCCATGCGGCGATCACCCGCTGCGCGCTCGTCGACCGCACGGGGGCGGAGTACGCCGAGCTCAGCGCCTGGTACGGAGACTGGACCGACGAGCCCTTCAGGACGCTGATCACCGGCAACGTCCGGCTTCCGCGCGGCTTCCCGCCCGGCGGCCAGGTGATGAGCGAGGACTTCGGCACCGCCGCCGCCCGCTGCGCCGGCGAGTCCGCCCACTACGAGGTGAGCGGCTCCCGGGCACCGGAGGGCCGGCGCCCGGCGGGGCGTGAACTGCGGCCGCTGCTGGTCGCGTTCGCCCGGGAGCAGGCGGAGCGGCGGGGCTGTGACCGTCTGGCGCTGCCGGGCAAGCGGATCTTCCCGAACGGGAGGCCGGGGGAGCCGGTCCTCCCGGAGGAGGGATGAGCCGGGCCGCCGGAGGTCAGTGCGTCAGATCGCGGTGGATGACCCGGGCGGCGCGCTCGACGGCGGCCACGCCGTCGTCCATGGTGTGGTTGCCGGTGGAGAGGACGGCCATGCCGTAGTCGTTGCCGTGGCCGTCGAAGGTGCCGACGCTGTTCACCCGCCAGCCGTCGGTCTTGCGCGGCAGCCAGCCGTTCTTGACGTGCACGGTGGCGGAGCCGGGGGCGCCGGCCGGGACACCCCACCGCTGGTCGGCGACGACCCGGTGCATCAGGTCGAGGGCGTAGGCGCGGGAGGGGGTGGTGAGCACCCGGTTGTCCGTGCTGAGCAGCTTCATCAGGGTGAGCTGGTCGGCGGCGGTGATCTGGGTGAGGCCCCAGGCGCCGTGCGCGCCCGGGACGGTGTGCCGCATCCCGGCCAGGGACAGGAAGTGCTTGATGCCGGCCGGGCCGACCCGGCGCCAGAGCTTGGTGGTCGCCTCGTTGTCCGACTTGGTGATCATGGCGGTGGCCAGCCGCTTCTCGTGCGGGGTCAGCGGATGGCGGGTCTCCTGGGCCTTGCGCAGCAGCGCTCCGAGCACCGTGACCTTCACCACACTCGCCGAGTCGAAGTGGGCGCCGGCCTGGAACTCGCAGTGGGTCCTGGTCCGCCGGTCGTAGATCGCCAGTGCCGAGGCGCCCTCCCGCCCGTGGAGGGCGTCGGCGAGGTCCTGGGACAGTTCGGGCGCCAGACCCGGCTGCTGCGAGGTGCACACGACCTCGGAGCGGCCCACCGGCGCACTGGCGGAGCCGGCCGAGGCCGGGGTCGCCGTGGTGAGCACCGTGAGCAGCGATCCAGCAGCCACGGCCGCGGCCAGTCCGCGGCGCGCGCAGCGCGATATGCGTGATCCGTGCATGGAGGTGGTGTCCTGTCCCGCTGTGTATCGGAGGCGCCGCCGGGCGGCCGGCCTCGGGCGGACCGGCTCCGTCGGGTCGCCGGGGCCGTAGGGCCGGCCGGTGTCCCGCTTCCTGGGTCACGGCGACGATACGGGGCAGGGTGCGGACACCCCGGAGGTTATGGGGTGGATTGTCCGTATTTGGGGGGTGTGGTCAGGGTGTGACATTCGCCAAATCCGGGGGCGAATGACATCGGACCTCTAGGGGCGTGGCAGGGCCTTTCGGGGCTTGGTGGTGCTGCGCGGTCGGCGGGTGGCGGCCGCGCGCCGTCGGCGGGCGCCGGCCATCAGCTGGCGGGTGCGGAGCGCCATCTCGATCTCGAAGCGGGTCCGCGGGTCCCGGAGGCGGGCGCCGAACAGCTTCTCCAGCTGGCGCATCCGGTAGCGGACCGTCTGTGGGTGGATGCTGAGCGCCTTCGCCACCTCCGGAGCCCCCATGCCGCCGAGCCAGGCGAGCAGGGTGGCCTCCAGACGCTCACACCGCTCCGGCGTCAGCCCCGCGAGCGGGCGCAGGCGGCGGGCGATCAGGGTGTGGGTGAGCGACTCGTCCTGGAGCAGGACGAGGGAGGAGAGGTGGTCGTCGACGAACATCACGCCGGCTTCCGGGCCGTCGTGCGTCGCCGCCAGGTCCAGCAGCCGGGACGCGGCGCGTACGGACGCGGCGGCATCCGTCGGCGACACCGCATGGCCGACGACCGCGGCGCGATGGCGCAGGACGCCCTTCAGTCGTGCCCGTCCGTTCCGGCCGTCGGCCAGCTCGGCGGGGATCAGCAGCCCCGGCGCCTCGTCCGGTGCGCTGACGAGGCAGTCGCCCAGTGCGGACGCCACCAGATGGATGTCGGTGTCGCTGCGCAGCATGACCGCGCGCACCTTCTCGGGCAGCGGACGGCCGGACCGTAGGACGCCCTCGATCAGCCGTGCCACCTGCTGGTGGCCGCCCCGCTCGATGACTTCCTTGAAGTTTGGGTTGCGATCGCAAAGGGCTTGCGCGATCAGTTCAGTCAAGATCGCGAGTTGGTCTTCACTGTCGGCTCGCGTGTCACCGCATTGCAGTAACTGGTCGCCATGGAGTGCCTCGCTCACCATTCTGCCTCTGTTTCCTTGCGTGGAAAGCTGGTCCGGCCTGTTGTACCCCACCTGGCATGTGCCGTCGGCAGCTGACAGAACTCGTTCGGAAGTCCTTACGGATTCCGTCAGAAGTCCTTCCGCTTTGCGACAGAAACTGTGCGAGATGCGGTGGGACACGAGCGTACCCCCAGCTTCCGCTTGGAAGGAATCGTGGTGCCGAGATGAAGAAGTTGTGCGCTTGTGCGCAACGGGGCAACCCTGCAACGCGCTGGACGGGGCGTCAGGACGAAGGCCCTGGTTAGGCTGGGCAATCCGTTCGGGATCGCCGAGACTGGGGCGACCGGACGGCGTCGGGTGTCGTGCGTACCGCCTTCTAGCTGCGACGGGACTGGTGCATGTGAAAATCCTCATCTCCGCGGACATGGAGGGCGCCACGGGCGTGACCTGGCCGGCCGACGTGCTGCCGGGGACGCCCCAATGGGAGCGCTGCCGCGCCATGTTCACGTCCGACGTCAACGCGGCGATCGCCGGGTTCTTCGCCGGCGGGGCCGACGAGGTGCTGGTCAACGAGGCGCACTGGACGATGCGCAACCTGCTGCTGGAACAGCTCGACGAGCGCGCGCAGATGCTCACCGGGCGGCACAAGTCGCTGAGCATGGTCGAGGGCGTGCAGCACGGAGACGTCGACGGGATCGCCTTCCTCGGCTATCACACCGGTGCGGGCACCGAAGGCGTCCTCGCACACACCTACCTCGCCAACACCCTCACCGGCGTCTGGGTCGACGGCACCCGCGCCAGCGAGGGCTATCTGAACTCCCTGGTGGTCGCCGAGTACGGGGTGCCCGTGGTGCTGGTCACCGGAGACGACCGCACCTGCCAGGACGCCCTCGGATACGCCCCGCAGGCGCCCGGGGTGGCGGTCAAGGACTATGTGTCGCGCTATGCGGCGGTCTGCCGGCCGCCGGCCCGTACGGCGGCCGAGATCCGGGCCGCCGCCCACAAGGGAGCGGCGCTGGCGGTGTGTCACGAACCGGCCCGGCGCGGCCCGTTCCGCCTGGAGCTGGAGTTCGACGCCGAACACCTGGTGGGCGCGGCGACCTGTGTGCCCGGCGTGGAACGCTGCGGGGAGCGCCGTATCGCCTACACCAGCCCGACCATGTACGAGGCCATCCGGTGCTTCAAGGCGGTCACCACCGTCGTGTCGTCCGCCGTGGAGGAACAATATGGCTGAGGCGGAGTCCGCCGGGGAGCCCGGGACCGGAGCGGCCGCCGGTGTGGACCGGCAGGCGCTCGACGAGGTGGTGCGGTTCACCTCCGACCTGATCCGGATCGACACCAGCAACTCCGGTGACGGCACCTGTCAGGAGCGCCCGGCCGCCGAGTACGTCGCCGAGCAGCTGGCCGGGGCCGGACTGGCGCCGACGCTGCTGGAGCGGCGCAAGGGCCGGACGAACGTGGTCGCCCGCATCGAGGGCACCGACCCCGCGGCCGACGCACTGCTGGTGCACGGCCACCTCGACGTGGTGCCGGCCGAACCCGCCGACTGGCGCGTGCACCCCTTCTCCGGGGAGGTCCGCGACGGCGTGGTCTGGGGCCGCGGCGCCATCGACATGAAGAACATGGACGCGATGGTGCTCGCCGTGGTCCGCCGGTGGGCCCGCGACGGGGTGCGGCCCCGGCGGGACCTCGTGCTCGCGTTCACCGCCGACGAGGAGGCCAGCGCCGAGGACGGCTCCGGATTCCTGGCCGACCGGCACCCCGGACTCTTCGACGGCTGCACCGAGGGCATCAGCGAGTCCGGGGCCTTCACCTTCCACGCCGGCGACGGCACCCGGCTGTACCCGGTCGCGGCGGGGGAGCGCGGCACGGCCTGGCTGAAGCTGACCGCCCGGGGGCGGGCCGGGCACGGCTCGAAGGTCAACCGCGAGAACGCCGTCAGCCGGCTGGCCGCGGCCGTCGCCCGGATCGGCGCGCACGACTGGCCGGTCCGGCTCACCCCGACGGTGCGCGCCGCGCTCCGCGAACTCGCCGCGCTGCGCGGCATCGAGGCCGATGTCGACGCGCCGGACTTCGACGTCGACGCGCTGCTGGGCCGGCTCGGGCCGGCCGCCAAGCTGGTCGAGCCGACGGTCCGCAACAGCGCCAACCCGACGATGCTGGCGGCCGGTTACAAGGTCAACGTGATCCCCGGAACCGCCGTCGCCCATGTCGACGGCCGGGTGGTCCCCGGCGGCGAGGCGGAGTTCCGCAGCACCCTGGACGACCTCACCGGACCCGACGTGAGCTGGGAGTACCACCACCGCGAGGTCGCGCTCGAAGCCCCGGTCGACGCCCCGGCGTTCGCCGCGATGCGGGCCGCCATCGAGCGCTTCGACCCGGGCGGCCGGGTCGTGCCGTACTGCATGTCCGGCGGTACCGACGCCAAGCAGTTCTCCCGGCTGGGCATCACCGGCTACGGCTTCTCCCCGCTGAAGCTGCCCGAGGGCTTCGACTACCAGGCGCTCTTCCACGGCGTGGACGAATGTGTGCCGGTCGAGGGGCTGCACTTCGGTGTCCGGGTGCTCGATCATTTCCTGCGCGCGGCCTGACCTGCCGACGCGTGCCCGACCGGTGGTGGAGAGGAACGACAGCATGGTGACCACGGCTCCGTACGGTGGCTGGACATCCCCGATAGAGGCCCGGACGGTCGCCGCGCACGACGGCCGGCCCGCCTTCGTCGGCGTCGTCGGCGACGAGGTGTGGTGGACCGAGCCGCGGCCCGCCGAGGGCGGCCGGCGCGCGCTGGTGCGCCTCCGGCCGGACGGCACCGAGGAGTCGGTACTGCCCGCGCCCTGGAACGTCCGCAGCCGGGTGCTGGAGTACGGCGGCCAGCCCTGGGCCGGTACGGTCACCGACCGCGGACCGCTGGTCGTCTTCAGCGACTTCGCCGACCAGCGGCTGTACGCCTACGCACCCGACAGTGACCAGGCGCCGCGCCCGCTCACCCCGCACTCCGCCGTCGGCGACGGGCTGCGCTGGGCCGACCCGGTGCTGTGCCCGGAGCGCGGTGAGGTGTGGTGCGTCCTGGAGGAGTTCACCGGCGACCGGCCGACCGATGTGCGCCGGGTGATCGCGGCCGTGCCGCTCGACGGCTCCGCCGCCGAAGACCGCGCTTCTGTAAGGGAGTTGACCGACGACCGGCACCGCTTCGTGACCGGCCCACGGCTCTCCCCGGACGGCCGGCGGGCCGCCTGGCTCGCCTGGGACCACCCTCGGATGCCCTGGGAGGGCACCCTGGCGATGGTGGCCCGGGTCACCGGGGAGGGCGCGTTCACGGACATCCGGCCGCTCGTCGGTGACCTCGGTCCCGAAGGGCCGCACGGCGGCGCGGCCGGCGAGTCCGTCGCCCAGGTCGAGTGGGCGGCCGACGGCTCCCTGCTCTTCGTCTCGGACGTCAGCGGCTGGTGGGAGCTGCAGCGCATCGACCCCGATGCCCGCGGCGACGGCGTGGTGGCGAGCCGGGCGCTGTGCCCGGGCCGGCAGGAGGAGTTCGGCGGACCGCTGTGGACCGTCGGCCAGCGCTGGTTCCTGCCTTTGGACAACGGCACCCTCGCGGTGATCCACGGTCGGGGCGCCACCCGCCTGGGCATCCTCGACACGGTGAGCCGTGAACTGGTCGACGCGGCGGGCCCCTGGACCGAATGGGCGCCCAGCCTCGCCGTGCACGGCAGCCGCGTCATCGGCATCGCCGCCGGTGCGCACAGCTCGTACGAGATCGTCGAACTGGACACCTGCACCGGACGCGCCCGGGTGCTCGCTTGCCGGCACACCGATGTGCTGGACCCGGCCTACTACCCCCGGCCGGTCGAGCGGACCTTCACCGGCCCCGACGGGCGCGCCGTCCACGCCCACCTCTATCCGCCACACAACCCCGACCACCGCGCCCCCGACGGCGAGCTGCCGCCCTTCGTGGTGTGGGCGCACGGCGGCCCCACCGGCCGGGCCCCGCTGGTGCTCGACCTGGAGATCGCCTACTTCACCACCCGCGGCATCGGCGTCGCCGAGGTCAACTACGGCGGCTCGACCGGCTACGGCCGCACCTACCGGGAGCGGCTGCGCGGCGAGTGGGGCGTGGTGGACGTCGAGGACTGCGCCGCCGTCGCCCGCACACTGGCCGACGAGGGCACCGCCGACCGCACGCGGCTGGCGATCCGCGGCGGCAGCGCCGGCGGCTGGACCGCCGCCGCCTCCCTGACCACCACCGACCTCTACGCCTGCGGCACCATCAGCTATCCGATCCTGGACCTGACCGGCTGGGCCACCGACGAGACCCATGACTTCGAGTCGCGGTATCTGGAGTCGCTGGTCGGCCCGCTCACCGAGGTGCCCGACCGCTACCGCGAGCGCTCGCCGCTGCACCGCGCGGACCGGATCACCGCACCGTTCCTGCTGCTCCAGGGCCTGGACGATGTGATCTGCCCGCCCGCGCAGTGCGAACGGTTCCTCGCCGAGGTCGCCGGGCGCGCCGTACCGCACGCCTATCTCGCGTTCCCCGGTGAGGGACACGGCTTCCGCCGCGCGGAGACCATCGTGCGCGCCGTGGAGGCCGAACTCGCCCTCTACGTCCAGACCTTCGGCATCTCCCGCGGCGATGTCCCGGCGCTGGAGCTGCGCGGATGACGGGGGCCGGGCTGGTCAGGCCCCCGCGGCTGCGGCCCGGTGACCGGGTGGCGGTGGTGGCGCCCAGCGGCCCGCTCGTGGCGGAGCGGCTGGACCGGGGGCTCGATGTGCTCCGCGGCTGGGACCTCGACCCGGTCGTCGCGCCCCATGCCCGCGGCACCCACCGCACGCTGGGCCATCTCGCCGCCACCGACGAGGAGCGGGCCCGCGATCTCCAGGAGGCGTGGTGCGATCCGTCCGTCAGGGCGGTGTTCGCGGCCCGCGGTGGCTACGGCGCCCAGCGGATGGTCGACCTGCTGGACTGGGACGCGCTCCGCGCCGCGGCCCCCAAACCGCTCGTCGGCTTCAGTGATGTGACGGTGCTGCACGAGGCGTTCGCGGTCCGGGCCGGGGTGGCCACCCTGCACGGCCCGGCCGTCGCGGGGGAGGTGTTCCTCAAGGACGACGCCACCCGGGACCATCTGCGGCGCACCCTGTTCGCGCCGGAGACCGTACGCACCCTGGCCTCGCCGTCCGCCCGGCCACTGGTGCCGGGCCGGGCCCGCGGGGTCACCTTCGGCGGCTGTCTGGCCCTGCTCGCCGCCGAGCTGGGCACCCCGTGGGCCCGGCGGGGCGCGGCGGGCGGGCTGCTCCTGCTGGAGGACGTCGGGGAACCGCCGTACCGCATCGACCGGGCGCTCACCCAACTCCTGCGCGCGGGTTGGCTGGACGGCGTCGCCGGGATCGTCCTCGGCTCCTGGGCCCGCTGCGGTCCCTACGAGCGGGTGCGGGAGGTGCTGGTGGACCGGCTGGCCGGGCTCGGGGTGCCGGTGGCCGAGGAGTTCGGCTTCGGACACGGTGAGTCCGCGCTGACCGTGCCGCTGGGCGTGGCCGCCGAGCTGGACGCGACGGCCGGCACGCTGACCTTCGAGGCACCGGCAACGGCGTGAGCCCCCCGGCTTGGGGCAGGTCCCCCTGCCGTACGGGGCGTCCGCGGTCGCCCCTCGCCCGTGGACACCTCCGCCTGCGCCCGCGGACGCCCCTGAACGCACGTCCTAACCCCGACGCGGCTACGGAGCGTTGACTCGCCGTCACCCGTGCCGCAGCATGAGCGCGCCGCTACCGACTGGTTGGTACGACCTGTGTGGAGGTCCCCGTGCCCAGCGTGTCCCGAGCCGTGCCGCGCCCCGTGCTCCGCGGGTCCCTCGCCCTGCTGGCCTGCTCCGCGCTCGCCGCGCCGCTCGCCCTGACCGGCCCCGCGGTCGCCGCGGCCGACCCGTACACCGTGACCGCGCTGAAGGTCACCGTCCCGGCCGGGGGCCGCAGTTGCACCCTGGACGCGGACGTCTACCGCCCGGCCGGGGTGGACGCCGCGCACCCGGCGCCGGCCGTGCTGACCACCAACGGGTTCGGCGGCAGCAAGAAGGACGGCTCCACCGACGGCCTCGCCAAGGCCCTCGCCGCCCGCGGCTATGTGGCGCTGGCCTACTCCGGGCTCGGCTTCGGCAAGACCGGCTGCCCGATCTCCCTCGACGACCCCGGCGTCGACGCGCGGGCCGCGAGCGGGCTGGTCGACCTGCTGGCCGGTACCCGTACGGCCGACGACGGGACCCGGGTCGACTACGTCACCAAGGACAGCGCCCGCGACCCACGGGTCGGAATGATCGGCGGCTCCTACGGCGGCGCCATCCAGCTGGCCACCGCCGCCGTCGACCACCGGGTCGACGCACTGGTCCCGTTCATCACCTGGAACGACCTCTCCTACTCCCTCGACCCGAACAACGCGGGCCGCACCCACGGCGTCACCGGACCGCTGCCCGGCGCCTACAAGTGGCAGTGGACGAACGGGTTCTTCCTGATCGGCGAGGCACAGGGGCTGCTGCATCCGCAGCTCGACCCCTCGCGGACCGGTGGCTCCGGCTGTCTGCACTTCGTCGCGCGGGCCTGCGAGACCAAGCGGCTGCTGGACTCCGGGAAGTACCCGGCGGAGCGCACCGAGGCCGTGCTCCGCTACACGCGCAGCGTCTCCCCAGTCTCGTACCTGTCCTCGGTCAGGGCGCCGACGCTGCTCGTACAGGGCCAGAACGACAGCCTGTTCAACCTCAACGAGGCGGCCGCCACCTACCGGACCCTCGCCGCGCAGGGCACCCCGGTCAGGATGATCTGGCAGGCCTGGGGCCACAGTGGCGGGATGCGGAAGCCGGCGAAGGGCGAACTCAACCTGGCACAGGGCAATCTGGACACCAGTTACGTCGGGCAGCGCGTCCTGGCGTGGTTCGACCACCATCTGCGGCACCGGACGGCGACCGGAACCGGCCCGGCCTTCGCCTACCACCGGGACTGGGTGACCGACGGGTCCGCCTACGCCACCTCGCCCGCCTTCCCGGCGGGCACCACCCGGCGGCTCTACCTCTCCGGGGACGGCACGCTCGTCACCCGCCGCGCCGCGGTGACCCGCGGCAGCCGGGAGTACCGCAACCTGCGGACGCCCACCAGCCATTCGGAGAGTTCGCTCTCCGGGATGCTGGGCCTGCCGGACGTGGCCCCGTACGACGCCAGGGGCACCCACCTCGACTGGACCTCGCAGCCGGTGGCGGGCGGGCCGGTGGACGTGGTGGGCGCGCCGAAGGTGACCCTGAAGGTCGCCTCGCCGCAGGCCGAGCGGGCCCAGCGCTCCGCGGACGCGGCCGACCGGCTGGTGCTGTTCGCCAAGCTCTACGACATCGCGCCGGACGGCCGGAAGACGCTGGTGCACCGGCTGGTGGCCCCGGCCCGGGTGCCCGATGTGACCCGGCACTTCACCGTGGAACTGCCGGGCATCGTGCACCGTTACGCGCCGGGGCACCGGCTGCGCTTCGTGATCGCCGCGAGCGACGACGCCTATGTGGGCAATCGCGGCGTGAAGCCGGTGACGGTCAGCAGCACGCCCGAGGACACCGGCGTCCTCGAACTGCCCGTCACCCAAGGGGTGTTGCGGTAGCGGATGGGGTGGAAGCCGTAGGGACAGGTGGCAGGGCGGAGCGTCGCGGGCGCGCCCCGGGCGTCAGGCGCCGGGTGCGTCGGCCGGGTCGTCCGCGAGGGGGCGGCTCAGCCGTCCGTGACCGCGAGGGCCTGCACGGGGCAGGCCCTCGCGGCCTCCCGCACCAGCGGGTCACCCGCACCGTCCTCACGGCCCGGCAGCAGGGCACTGAAGCCGTCGTCGTCCTGTGTGAAGACCCCCGGCGCGGTCAGGGCACACTGCCCCGAACCGATACAGCGGTCGGTGTCGATCGCGATCCGCATCCCGGACCCCTTTCGTCGGTCTGCCGGCCGGCCGCTACCAGGCCAGCGGAAGTTCGATCATTCCTTGCAGGGTGTCTCCGGCCTTGAACGGAATCCCCTCGGCCGGCACCGCGAGCCGCAGCTCCGGAATCCTGGTGAACAGCGAGCGCAGCGCGATCTCCATCTCCGCGCGGGCGAGGTTCTGCCCCAGGCACTGGTGAATCCCGAAGCCGAACGCCACGTGATGGCGGGCCGAACGGTCGAGGTCCAGCTCGTCCGGTGACGGATAGGCGGCGTCGTCCCGGTTGATGAGCGAGGTGGGGAACAGGACCCCGTCATCGGCGCGGATGACCTGCCCGCCGATCTCGATGTCCTCGGTGGCCACCCGCAGCAGCCCGTCCGCGATGGACAGGAACCGCAGCAACTCCTCCACGGCGGCCGGCATCAGGCCCTCCTCGGCCCTGAGCTGCGCCAGCTGTTCGGGGTGCTGCAGCAGGGTGAACGTGCCGAGCGAGATCATGTTGGCGGTGGTCTCGTGACCGGCCACCAGCAGGATCATGGCGAGCCGGACCAGCTCCTCGCGAGTGAGCGAGCCGGCCCGCAGCCGGTCCTCGATCAGCTCGTCCAGCAGCCCGTCGCCCGGCCGCTGCTCCTTGGCGGCGATCAGCCCGGTGAAGTACTCCTCCAGCTTCAGCCGGGCGTCCTCCGTCTCCTCGGCCGTCCGGCCGCTCAGGATGCGGCGGGACTCCTCCTCGAAGAACTCGTGGTCGCCGTACGGGACGCCGAGCAGGGAGCAGATCACCATGGAGGGGACCGGCAGGGCGAACGCGGAGACCAGCTCGGCGGGCGGGCCCTGGGCCAGCATCCGGTCGAGCAGCCCGTCGACGACCCGCTGGATCTCCGGGCGCAGCGCGGCGACCCGCTTGACGCTGAAGCTCGGGATCAGCATCCGGCGCTGGGTGTTGTGCTCCGGGTCGTCGACGCCGATCAACGGGGTCCGTACCCGGCGGATCGCCTCGAAGCGCTCGACCGGTATCGGGAAGGCCGGGTTCTGCCGGTCGGCGGAGAGCCGCTGGTCGGTCAGTAGCGACCGGGCCTCGGTGTGGCCGGTGACCGCCCAGACCCTGCGCCCGTCGTAGAACGTGACCTGGGTCAGCGGCCCGGCCTCGCGCAGCGGCCGGTAGCCGGCGGGCGGGTGGTAGGGACAGGTGCGGTCCTGAAAGTAGGGGACGGCTTCGGTCATGGAGTTCCTCCCGTACGAGGCTCGCGTGGCGCGAGTGGCTCGCGTCTGAGATGGCCCTGCTGCGGCGCGCCGTGCTCACCGCGCCGATCTCACCTCATGCCGGGGATGCCGGGCACGTCTACGCGTAGATCGGCCAACTTCGTTGAAAGCAGCCCGTGTTCGTGCCGCTGCGTTCCGTTCCGTGGCGGGGTGAGGGTGTCGCTCACGCCGTCCGGAGAGCGGTCGCGGCCCGGCCGGTGCGGTGCGGACGCTCCGGTGTGGCGGTAGCGCCCCGGAGGCGTCCCGCCGGCGGTCTGCGTACGATCTTCCGGTGACGAGCAACGACCGCTATCTCGCGCGCGGCCCGCGGGTGGGCATCCGGCACTTCACCGCCGCCGACCGGGACGAGTTCACCGCGCGGGCACGGGAGAGCGCGGAGCTGCACCGCCCCTGGCTCTTCCCGCCCGCCACGGACGCCGCGTACGACGGCTATCTGCTGCGGCTCCAGGAGCCGCAGCGCGAGGGCTTCCTGCTCTGCGAGGTCGCCGACGGCCGGATCGCCGGCTACCTCACGATCAACAACATCGTGCACGGCGCGTTCCGCTGCGGTGCGATCGGCTACGGCGCCTTCGCGCACGCCGCCGGCCGCGGCCTGATGAGCGAGGGCCTGCGGCTCGTGCTGCACCACGCCTTCACGGCGCTGGGCCTGCACCGGCTGGAGGCCAACATCCAGCCGGCCAACGAGCAGTCGCTCGCCCTGGTCCGGCGGGCCGGCTTCCGGCTGGAGGGCTTCTCCCCGGACTTCCTCTTCCTCGACGGCGCCTGGCGCGACCACGAACGCTGGGCGATCACCGCGGAGATGGCCGACGGCCCGCCGAAGTGATGCAATGTCCGGCATGAGCATCGACTTCCACCGCACCGTTCCGGTCTTCCGGATTTTCGACGTGGCCAAGGCCCATGAGTTCTACGTCGGCTACCTCGGCTGCACGGTCGACTGGGAGCATCGCTTCGAGCCGGGCATGCCGCTCTACACCCAGGTGTCGCGCGGCGACCTCGTGCTGCATCTGTCGGAGCACCACGGCGACGCGACGCCCGGCTCCACGGTCTACACCGAGCTGAGCGGGGTGCGCGCGCTGCACGCCGAGCTGGCCGGGAAGGATTACCCGTATCTCCGCCCCGGCCTGGAGCAGGACGAGATCGGCACCTCCCTCACACTGACCGACCCGTTCGGGAACCGGCTGCGCTTCAATGAGCCGAGTCCGAGGCGATGACACGGCGGTAGCTGAAGGGGCGCGGTGCGCCCTCCGCCCCGCCCTCGGTGAGCGCGGCCGCCGGAGCCCCGCATTCCGTTCCGCGCGTGCCAATAAGCCGGAGAACAGGGCTCTTTCGCCGGATCTCTCCAGCCCGCCCCATATCCGCCGCCGCTGTGTGACGATCAAGGTATGCGCCGTACCGTACTGATCGATGCCCCCTCCAACCTGGGACTGCGGCCGCCCGCGCCCGGCACCGTGCCCGGGTGTTACAAGCTCGCGGGCGCCCTGCGTGAGCAGGGACTGCTGCGCCGGCTCGGTGCGCTGGAGGGTGGGGTGGTGGTGCCGCCGCGCTACGACCTGGGGGACTGGAAAGAGGGGGACGGCGACTTCAACGCCGCCGCTCTCGCCGGCTACACGGCCCGGCTCGCGAACCGTATCGAGAGGCATGTGGGCAGCGGTGACTTCCCGGTGGTGCTGGGCGGGGACTGCTCGATCCTGCTCGGCGCGGTGCTCGCGCTGCGGCGGCTGGGGCGCTACGGCGTCGCCTACCTCGACGGGCACGGCGACTTCCGGCACCCGGACAACGAAGCGGTCTCCGGTCCGGTCGGGGCCGCGGCCGGGGAGGGCCTGGCGCAGATCACCGGCCGCGGCCAGGCCGATCTCACCGACCTCGACGGGCTGCGGCCGTACGTCCGCGACGAGGACGTGTGCGTCCTCGGCATCCGCGACGCCGACGAGGACCAGGCGGAGCTGACCGGGCTCGGCATCAGCCACGCCCCGGTCGGCGAGATCCGGCGGCGCGGCCCGGAGGTGGTGGCCCGCGACGTCCTCACCCACTTCCAGCGCGCGCACCTCGACGGCTTCTGGATTCATCTCGACGCCGACGTGCTCGACCCGTCCGTCATGCCGGCCGTCGACAGCCCCGACCCCGGCGGTCTGCTCACCGGGGAACTGCGGGCTCTGCTGGGCCCGTTGGCCGCCTCACCACGCTGCGCCGGTATCAACGTGACCATCTACGACCCGGACCGCGACCCGGAGGGGACCGGCGCGGCGCTGCTCACCGACCTCCTTGAGGGTGTCTTTGTGCAACCCTGACCTCGCCCGGCACGACCAGGCCCTGTGCAGAGCGGCGGACACGCGGTTCCATGGTCAACAGGAGGCCGCCGCAGCCGGGGTGGCCCGGTCCAGCATTGCGAGGCGGCCGTGGCCACGAGTGTGCGACGCACCACCCTGACCCTTCCCGCCGCCTCCCTCGGCCCGGACAACCCGCTCCCCGCGCTGTGCACCGGCCTCGACCCGCACCGCGTCGAGGTGCCGGGACTCCGGGCTGCCCGCCGACATGGCGCGGCAGCTCGGCTGGGAACCGCTGCGCTCGGTCCTGCCCGCCCCGCTGCGCGACGGCTACGGCCGGGCCCGCCGCAGCACCGACCTGGAAGCGCTGGTCCTTGAGAACGACCGGCTGCGCGCCACCGTCCTGCCCGGCCTCGGCGGCCGGGTGTACTCCCTGCTCCACAAGCCCACCGGCCGTGAACTCCTCTACCGCAACCCGGTGTTCCAGCCCGCCGCCTTCGCCCTGAACGGCGCCTGGTTCGCCGGCGGCATCGAGTGGAACATCGGCGCCACCGGGCACGGCACCCTCTCCTGCGTCCCCGTGCACGCCGCCCGGGTACCGGCGCCGGACGGCGGGGAGATGCTGCGGCTGTGGGAGTGGGAGCGGCTGCGTGACCTGCCCTTCCAGGTGGACCTGTGGCTGCCCGAGGGCTCCGACTTCCTCCACGTCGGTGTGCGCATCCGCAATCCGCACCACCACACCGTGCCGGTCTACTGGTGGTCCAACACGGCCGTCCCCGAAGGCGAGCGCACCCGCGTCCTGGCCCCCGCCGAAGCGGCCTGGCACTTCGGCTACGCACGGACCCTGCGCCGGGTCCCGGTCCCCGACGCCGACGGCGCCGACCGCAGTTACCCCCTGCGCAGCACCCACCCCGCCGACTACTTCTACGACGTGCCCGAGGGCGCCCGCCGGTGGATCGCCTCCCTCGACGCGGACGGCCGCGGTCTGGTGCAGACCTCCACCGACACCCTGCGCGGCCGCAAGCTGTTCCTGTGGGGCGCGGGAGCGGCCGGGCGGCACTGGCAGCAATGGCTCACCGAGCCGGGCACCGGCGGCTACGCCGAGATCCAGGCCGGACTGGCCTGTACCCAGCTGGAACACCTGCCGCTGGAGGCCGGCGGCACGCTCAGCTGGCTGGAGGCGTACGGACCGCTGGAGGCCGACCCGGCGGCGGTGCACGGCGCGGACTGGGGCGCGGCCCGTACGGAGGTCGCGGACCGGCTCCAGGCCGCCCTTCCCCGGGCGGACGTCGAGGCCGCCTACGCCGCCTGGCTGCCGTATGCCGACCAGGAACCGAAGGAGGCGCTGGCGACCGGGTCCGGCTGGGGCGCACTGGAGGCGGTCCGTACGGGACTCGACCTGCCCGGTACGCCGTTCGGACCGGCCACGCTGGGCGCGGAGCAGGAGCCGTGGCTGACGCTGCTGAGGACCGGGGACCTGCCGGCCGGCGGCCCGGTGCCCGGTCCGGTGCTGACCGCGCCGGCCTGGCGCGAGCTGCTGGAGTCCGCACCGACCGGCCCGTCCACCGACTACCACCTGGGTCTCGCCCAGTGGCGGGCCGGCGACCGCGCGCAGGCCGTCCGCAGCTGGGAGCGGGCCGTCGGGCACGGCGCGGGCTGTCTGCCGCTGTACTGCCTGGCCGTCGCCGAGACCGCGGCGGGCGAGCCGGCCCGCGCCGCCGACCGGTTCGGGCAGGCCTGTGCCGAGGCGGCGCGGGCCGCCTCGGCACCGGACCCCGCCGCGCGGGCCTGGCGGGTGGTGCTGCCGGCCCTCGCCCGGGAGGCGGTGCCCGCGCTGCTCGCGGCCGGCCGCACGGAGGAGGCCGCGCGGCTGCTGGCGGAGCTGCGGCCGGCCGAACCTGCCGATGGCCGCTTCCCGTTGCTGACCGCACAGGTACTGCTCGCCCAGGGGCGGCCCGCCGAGGCCCGCGAGATCTTCGAGGCCGGCTTCGAGATCGCCGCTCTGCGGGAGGGCGACGAGGTGCTCGGGGACACCTGGTACGCCATCGCCGAGCAGCTGGTCGCGGGCGGCGGTCCGGTCACCGAGGAGGTCCGTGCGGCGGCCCGTTCCGCCCATCCGCTCCCGGAGCGCTACGCCTACCGGATGCGGCCGGAGTAGCCGCGCCCGGTGCCGACCGCCGTCAGGCCAGCGGCTTGTCGAGCACCGCCTTGGTGTGGCTGAAGGTGTCCAGCGAGTACTCGCCGTGGTAGCGCCCCATGCCGCTCTCGCCGACCCCGCCGAACGGCAGTCCGGGCGCGGTGAGATGGGCGACCGGCAGCCCGAAGGTGAGCGCACCGGAGGAGGTCTCGGCCAGCAGCCGGCTCTTGGTGTCCTCGGACGCGGTGAACGCGTAGAGGGCCAGCGGCTTGTCCCGTTCGTTGATGAAGGCGATCGCCGCGTCCAGGTCGGGCACCGGGACGAGGGGAAGGATCGGCCCGAATATCTCCTCCTGCATCACGGGTGCGTCCGGGGCGACATCGGCGAGGACGGTGGGCGCCAGATAGCGCGCGGCGCGGTCGTGTGTGCCGCCGAGAACCGTGCGTCCGCTGTCCAGCAGGGCGGTCAGCCGGTCGAAGTGCCGTACGTTGACGATCCGTCCGTACTCCTCCGCGGTGGCCGGGTCGGCTCCGTAGGCCTCGCGCACCGCCGCGGCGAGGTGCGGCTCGATCTCCCGGGCGGTGTCACCGATCGCCAGGACGTAGTCGGGTGCCACACAGGTCTGGCCGGCGTTGAGGAACTTGCCGGTCACCAGCCGCCGGGCGGCCGCGGCCAGATCGGTGCCCGGGTCGAGGACGACCGGGCTCTTGCCGCCCAACTCCAGGGTGACCGGGGTGAGATGGGCCGCCGCGGCGGACATCACGATCCGGCCGACGGTGCCGTTGCCCGTGTAGAAGATGTGGTCGAAGCGCTGGGCCAGCAGGGCGGTGGTCTCCGGGACGGCGCCCTCGACGACGGCCACCGCGTCGCCGTCCAGGTGGCGCGGCAGCAGCCGGGCCAGGGCGGCCGAGGTGGCGGGGGCGAGTTCGCTGGGCTTCACGACGGCGCAGTTGCCCGCGGCCAGTGCCCCGACGAGCGGGGCGAGCGCCAGTTGCAGCGGGTAGTTCCAGGGCGCGATCACCAGGACGACGCCGAGCGGCTCCCGGACGGTGTGCGCGGTCGCCGGGAGCAGCCGTTCGGGCAGCTCCGCGGGCCGGGGCGCCAGCCAGCCGTCGAGCCGGTCCAGGGTGTGGTCGATCTCGTGGAGGGTGAAGCCGATCTCGGTGCGATAGGCCTCCTGGGGGCCCTTGCCGAGGTCGTCGGCGAGGGCGGCGAGGAGCTCGTCGCGGTGGTCGGTGAGCAGGGTGCGCAGGGCCGTCAGCTGGCCGCGCCGCCACTCCGGCGAGGCGGTGCGGCGGGTGGTGAACGTGCGGCGGAGCCGGTCGACGACGGCGGCGGCGTCCAGGTCGGGGGTGAGGGTGGGAGAAGCCATGCCGCCGAGGCTACACGAAACGAAAATATTTCGTTTCGTAATGCTGGCCGGTAGACTCCCGGTGTGGCCGAACACACCGAGAGCAACCAGACCGCGCCCCCCGGGCGGCAGCCGTCCCGTGGCCGGCCGCGGGACGCCGAGCGCGACCGGGCGCTGCTCGCGGCCACCCTCCAGGTCCTCCAGGAGAGCGGCTACGGCGGCCTGACCACCGCGGCCGTCGCCAAACGGGCCGGGGTATCCACCGCGACCCTCTACCGCCGCTGGCGCTCCAAGGAGGACCTGGTCGTCGGCACCGCCGTCAGCTGGGCGAGTGACCTCGGCCCGCAGCCCGACACCGGCAGCCTCCGGGGCGACCTCGCCGTCCTGCTCCGGGACAAGGCGGCGACGCTGGAGGGCCCCGGCGGACGGCTGCTGCACATCCTGATCGGCGAGGCCGCGCACAACGAGGCGCTGGCCCGGGTCCTGGACACCGCGATCGTCCAGCCGGTCCGCGACCGGGCCGCCGACGTGGTGCGCCGCGCGGTCGCCCGCGGCGACATCCCGCCGCTGGAGAACGCCCATGTACTGGCCGATCTCGTCGTCGGCTCCATGGTCAGCCGCCTCTTCCTGACCCCCGACGTGACGTACCGGGGCGCCACCGACGGCCCCACCTCCGGGGAGGCGGCGATCAGCGAACTCCTCCCGTTCCTGCTGCGCGCCCTGGGGGGCCGGCCGGGCTGAGGGGGCCGGGGCGAGCCCGCCCCGCCCGTCTCGTACGCCATTGCGGTGACCGTCCCCGCGACCGTGGAATGAACCCGCACCGTCACGCGTTGTAGCGGATCATGAAGGCAATCATCGCGCACAGCTACGGCGGCCCCGAGGTTCTCGACTACACCGACCACCCCGATCCGAAGGTGGGCCCCGACTCCTTCCTGGTCCGGGTCAAGGCGGCCGGGGTCAATCCGGTGGACTGGAAGATCCTCGCGGGCTATCTGGACCCCATGATGGACGCGCACTTCCCGTTCGTCCCCGGGTGGGACGTGGCGGGCGTGGTCGAGGCGGTGGGCGCGGACGCCACCGAGTACGCGATCGGTGACGAGGTCATCGGCTATGTCCGCAAGGACGAGGTGGCGCACGGCACCTACGCCGAGCTGGTCGCCGCGCCGGTCCGGACCCTGGCCCGCAAGCCGGTGTCGCTCAGCTGGCAGCAGGCCGCCGGACTGCCGCTGGCCGGGCTGACCGCCTATCAGGCGCTGGACCGGGTCGGGGTGACGAAGGGCGAGACCGTGCTGGTGCACGCCGCCGCGGGCGGGGTCGGCTCGCTCGCCGTCCAGATCGCGGTCGCGCGGGGCGCGCGGGTCATCGGCACGGCCGGCGAGCACAACCACGCGTTCCTGCGGTCCCTGGGCGCGGAGCCGGTCACCTACGGTGACGGTCTCGCCGGCCGGGTGCGGGAGCTGGCGCCCGAAGGCGTCGACGCGGCAGTGGACTTCGTCGGCGGCGGCGTGGTGGGCGTCTCGCAGGATCTCCTCAGGGACCGCAGCCGGGTGGCCTCCGTCGCCGACGGCGAGGTGACGGCGAAGGGCGGCCACATGGTGTGGGTCCGGCCGGACACCGCGGACCTGACCGCACTCGGCGCGCTCGCGGACGCCGGCAAGCTGACGGTGCCGGTCGCCTCGTCCTTCCCCCTGCCCGAGGCGGCCGAGGCGCTCCGGCAGAGCATGACGGGCCGCACCCGCGGAAAGATCGTGCTGGACGTGTCCTGAGACCTGCTTCCGCGCCCCGCGCGCGGTTCCGCCGGGGGCGGCGCGTCAAGTCGGCGGCGGGCAGGGGAGGATGGCGCTCCCGGCAGACCGCACGAGAGAAGAGACCGCCAGCCATGCCCGCACAGTCCGCACCGGAGGCCCCCGCGGCACCGTGGAGACCCACGCCCCGCATCTCCGCACGGCCGCTGTCCCTGGCGCTCCTCACGCCCATGGTGCTCGCCGCGCTCACCGGCTGCGGTCTCACCGGCCCCGCCACCTACGACCCCGACGAGACCGCCGTCGAGGCCGAACCGGGCGAGGAGTTCACCCTCTCCGTGCCGTCCAACGCCTCCCTCGGGGAGCGCTGGTACGTGGCGTCGCCGCGGCCCGACGGGGGCGTGGTGCGCGCGACCCGCGAGGACCACGAGTACCCGGACAGCGACGCGGACGGAGCGTCCGGCGGCACCCAGCTCTTCGGCTTCCGTGCCGTCGGCCCGGGGCGCACCACGATCCGGCTGATCCATTGCCCCGTGAGCGCGTGTGTCGCCGAGGGCGGCTCGGCCACCGCTTCCCCGGCTCCCTCCGACGGGCCCACGGGCGCCCCGGCCCGCAGCCGGCCCGACTACCGCACCTACACGGTGACCGTGGGCTGACCGGCTCCGGGAGACGCTCCGAGGACCGTCCGCCCGGGGGCAGCAGCGCCGCGCCGACCCCCCAGCGGACTTCCTAGGCCTCCGGACCCTGCTGCCGGTCGACGTACTCGAAGATCGAACCGTCCGGGTGGCGGGCCACCAGGTTGCGGCCGATCGGGGTGGGCAGCGGGCCGGCGATGATGTCCGCGCCGACCGCCCTGAGGTCGGCCACCGCCTCGTCCACGTCCTTGACGGCGAGGGTCGCCGTGATCTTCCGCAGTACCGACAACTCCGCCTCGGGGCCGCTCATCAGGAAGAAGCACCCGACCGCCGCGACCGCCACCCCGCCGCGCTGGAAGCGGATCGCCTCGGCACCGGTCAGCCGTTCGTAGACGCCGATCGCGGAATCGAGATCACCGACGCACACCCGCAATGAGGTCCCCAGAATGTCCATACGGGCCACCCTAGTTGGGGGACCGGCCCGGACGCGATCACTTGGCCATCATCAGACCGCTGTCCGCCGCGCCCCGGGACAGCACGATGTCCCGGATGCTGTCCCGGGCCCGTGCGTAGTCGCCGCGACCGGGCTGCCCGGCCAGCGCCGCGTTGAGGTTCACGACCCGGAACCCGTCGTTGACATCGGTGAGTTGGGGCAGGAACTCCGCCTTGCGGACCGTCCAGCGCCCGCCGGGAGCGGCCGGGCCGGCGAAGGTGAACCGGGCCATCGAGCTCTGGTTGCCGCGGCCGTCCGGCTGGTCGCTGTGGTTGAACATATGGCCCGCGAGCTGGTCGCCCATCCCGTAGACGACCCAGGTGCCGTTGACCTTCTCGTACGCCTGCGGGACATGGGCGTGGGTGCCGAGGATCAGGTCGACGTCGGGCCGTCCTCCGGTGCGGGCGGCGGTCAGCGCACGGGCCAGGGTGCGCTGTTGCTCGTCCGGCTGCTGCTGCCACTCCGTGCCCCAGTGGATGCTGACGACCACCACGTCCGCACCCGCCCGGCGGGCCGCGCGGGCGTCGGCGAGGATCTTCTTCGAGTCGATCAGATTGACCGCCCAGGGGGCCTTGACGGGCAGCGGGATGCCGTTGGTGCCGTAGGTGTACGAGAGCTGGGCGACCTTGGCGCGGCCGGCCCGCAGCAGCGTGACCCGGGAGGCCTCGGTGGCGGAGCGGGCGGAGCCGGCATGGCGCAGGCCGACCGCGTCCATGGCGCCGAGGGTGCGGTGCACCCCGTCGGCGCCGTCGTCGAGGGTGTGGTTGGAGGCGGTGGAGCAGGAGTCGTAGCCCGTGTCCTTGAGGGCCGCGGCGACCTCGGGCGGGGACTTGAAGCTGGGGTAGCCGGTGAAGGGTCCGCCGTCCCGGCCGTAGATCGTCTCCATGTGGCAGATCGCCAGGTCGGCGCCGGAGACCACCGGTTTCACCCCGGCGAACATGGCACGGAAGTCATGGCCTCGGCCCTGCGCGTCATCGCCGGACCGGCGGATGATCTCGCTGTGCGGCAGGACGTCGCCGGTCGCCAGGAGGGTGAAGGAGGAGGCGGCCAGGGCCCGCGTGCCGCCCGGTGGGGCGGACCGCGCGGAGCGGGCGGGGCCGGTGGGCTGCTGGGTGCCGCAGCCCACCGCCAGGAGGGTCAGCGCGGCTATCGCGGTGAGGCGTCGTTGTGGGGTCACGCCCCATCCATATCGGGATTAATAGGATTTATCTGCCGGGGAGGGGGTGAGGCTGGGCCGTCGGAGCGATGTGCCGGGGGTGGGCCCGTGGAGGCCGGTCCGGGCGGGGCGGACATGCGCGGTCAGACGCGGCAGAGGATCTCGCCGTGCAGGATGCCGAACCAGCCGTCCTCCTCGGCGCCCCAGGCCCGCCAGGCCCGCGCGATCCGGTCCAGCTGCTCCGCCGTGGCGTGCCCGCCGTCCACCGCGGTCCGCGCGTACGAGGAGTGGACCGTGCGGTCCGCCCACAGCTCGCTCCACCAGGACCGCTCCTCGGGCGTGCGGTAGAGCCAGGTGCCGGCCGTGGCGGTGATCGCGCCGGGGGCGAAACCGGCCTGCCGGGCCCAGGCGTGCAGCCGGCGTCCGGCGTCCGGCTCGCCCCTGTTGGCGCGCGCCACTCGCCGGTACAGCCGCAGCCAGTCAGCCATCCCCTCGGTCTCCGGGTACCAGGTCATCGCGGCGTAGTCCGAGTCGCGGACGGCCACGATCCCGCCCGGCCTGGTGACCCGGCGCATCTCGCGCAGCGCCTGGACCGGGTCGCCCACGTGCTGGAGGACCTGATGGGCGTGCACCACGCAGAAGGTGTCATCGGGGTGGTCCAGTGCGTGGACGTCGCCGACCGCGAAGCGGACGTTGGTCACCCCGCGGGTGTCGGCCGTCGCCCGGGCCCGCTCCAGGACGTCCGGCGCCTGCTCCAGGCCGGTGACCTGCCCGTCCGGCACCAGCGCGGCCAGGTCGGCGGTGATGGTGCCGGGGCCGCAGCCGATGTCCAGAATCCGCATGTCCGGCCGCAGCGCGTCGAGCAGGTATCCGGCCGAGTTGGCGGCGGTGCGCCAGGTGTGGGAGCGCAGTACGGACTCGTGGTGGCCGTGGGTGTAGACGGCGGATTCCTGTGGCATGGCCGGCTCCTTCGCGTGCGGCGGAGGGCGACCGGGCGGCGCGCTGCGGCACCCCCGGCCGCCGCCGGGCGGCCGCCCGCACCGCGCCGCGGCCGCGCCTCGGCGTGGAGTTCACACCGTACGCCGCCATCCCGAATGATGAGAGTGGCGTCTCGTCATTCGGGCAGTAGACGGTAGACCGTCAGCGCCTCGTTCTGCTTCTCCAGCGTCAACTCGTCCGGAGCGGGGGCGACTTCACCGTCGTACGCCAGGGTGGTGCCCTGCGGGAGGTCGCTGATCCGCAGCCGGGCCAGTCGCGCCTCGCCGAGCACCGGAGAGCTGCGCGGGGTGCCCGTCAGGGCCGCGAGGAGCAGCCGGGTGCGGGCCAGCCGGCCGCCGTGCACCACCCGCACATCGAGCACCCCGTCCGCTAGGTCGTGCCGCCGCACCGGAGCGAAGCCCAGCCCCCGGTACTGGCTGTTGCCGACGAACAGCAGCCACACGGCGCGCCGCTCGCCGTTGATCCGCAGCGTCAGCGGCTCGGCGGTGCGCAGCACCTCCCAGGCCGCCAGCACCCCGGCGGGCCAGGCGCCGATCCGGCCCGCCCAGCGCTCACGGATGCGCACCAGCTCCGGATACGCGCCGATCGAGAAGGTGTTGAGGAACTGCCGCCCCTCCAGGTGCGGCCCGGCCCGGAAGCGCGCCACGTCCACCGCGACGGCCTCACCGGTCTCCACGGCCCGTGCCGCCGCCGCATAGGTCTCGATCCCCAGGTCGTACGCGAAGTGGTTCAGGGTGCCGCCGGGCAGCACCGCGAGCGGCAGTCCGTGCCGTACCGCGACCGCCGCCGCGGCGTTGACGGTGCCGTCGCCGCCGAGCACCCCCAGCGCGCCGCCCAGCTCCCTGGCCCGCTCGGCGGCGTCTTCGAGGGCCTTGTCCAGCGACGGCCCGTCCGGATCGCCGCACACCGTCACCTCGGCCTTCGGCAGCACCCCGTGCACCTCCTCGGCCCGGTCCGGGCGGGCGCCGGAACGCTGCCCCGACCCCTGGTTCGCCACCACGACCAGACCCCGGCCGCCGGGCAGCGCGGGCGCCTCGGCACGCGGCCGGGCCGGCGGCGCCAACTGGGCACGGGTCGGTGCGAACCCGCGCACCGCGAACGCCGCACCGGCCCCCAGCGCGGCGCCCGCCAGCACATCACCCGGATAGTGCACGCCCGTATAGACGCGGGAGAACGCCACCGACGCGGCGACCGGCGCCAGCGCCAGCCCCCACCACTTGTTCTCCATGGCCACGCCGGTCGCGAACGCCACCGCGGAGGCCGCGTGCCCGGAGGGGAAGGACGAGGTGAGCGGCTGGCGGTGCAACTGCCGTATCACCGGCACCGCGTCCAGCAGCGGGCGCTGCCGCTGTACGGAGCGCTTGCCGAGCGTGTTCACCGTCGCCGACGCCACGGCCAGCGAGGCCACTCCGCGCAGCGCGGCCCGGCGCATCGGCCGGCCCCCGACGGCGGCCGCACCGGCCGCGAGGCCGAACCACAGCAGCCCGTGGTTGGCGCTCCGGGTCAGCCGGGGCAGTACCCGCTGCGCGCCCGGCCATTCGCGCGCCGCAATCAGGTCGAAGGTCCGCCGGTCGAGATGGGTCAGTAGCGATCGCATGCGCCACCTTGTACCCCAGACGGCCCGGAACAGGCAGCATCCCGCCGCGGCGGCCCGCGCGGCGCAGCGGAGCGCGTCCCCCGCGGGTGGCCGGCGGCACCGCTCCGGCCACTGTGCTTCCATGCCCGGATGATCAGGAGACGCCATGACCGCGACCTCGACGCCTGTGTGGCCGTGCTGGCCGAGGTGCACACCCACAGCGGCTATCCGCACCACTGGCCCGGCGAGCCGGCGCGCTGGCTGACCCCGGACGGGCTGACGGCCGCCTGGGTCGCCGAGACGGACGGCGCGGTCGCCGGTCATGCCGCGCTGTGCGGCGCCGAGGTCAGCCGGCTCTATGTCGCGCCCGCGGCCCGCGGCGCGGGCCTCGGCGGACGGCTGCTGGACGCCGTCGAGGAGGAGGCCGTGGCCCGCGGACTGCGGCCCGTACTGGAGGTGAAGGCCACCGACACCGCGGCCGTCGCCCTCTACGAACGGCGGGGCTGGCTCCGCCGCACCACCGAACGGCAGGACTGGGGCGCCGGCGAGACGGTCACGGTGCATCACTACGAGGCGCGGCCGGCGGGCCCGGCGCATTGAGTGCCGGTCCCTCCCTCCGCTGACGTGTCGCCCCCGGTCGGCACCCTGGTGATCTGCCAAGGTGGACGGGGCCGCCCGTCCTGTGGGCCCACGATCGACCCGCCGTCGTGGAGTGGAGGAACGGATGCAGCGGACCGCCCCCGGATCTCCGCGGCCCGAGCCGGACCCGGAGCCGCCGGTGGGCCTGCCGGTCCTCCCGGAACTCGCCGCCCACCTCGCCGCGGCCGCCGACCGCACCGAGGCCGAGCCCCTGGGCGGCGCCGCGCCGCTGCGCACCGCCGCCTGCGGCTACTGGGAACGCCGTGGCCTGGCCACCACCCCCGACCGGGTGCTCGCCGCCCCCGGCGCGCCGGCCCTGCTTCTCGCGCTGTACGCCGCGGCCGGCGGGGCGGTGGTGCTGCCGCGGCCCTGCTCCGCGTTGTACGCACCCCCCGCCCGGCTGCTCGGCCGCCCGGTGCACCTCGCCCCCGTACCGGCCGAATCCGGCGGGGTGCCCGACCCGTTCGCGCTGCTGGAGACCGTCCGCCGGGCCCGGATGCACGGCGACACCCCGCGGATGCTGGTGCTGTCCGTCGCCGACGACCCGACCGGCACCTGCCCCGCGCCGGAACAGCTGCACGAGGTCTGTGAGGCGGCGGCGGACGAAGGGCTGTGGGTCGTCAGCGACGAGACCCGCCGCGATCTGCTGCACGACCCGCACGACACCGTGCTGCTCAGCCCCGCCGAGATGCTGCCCGACGGGGTCGTGGTGCTCACCGACCTGCGGGCCACCCTGGTGCCCGCCTCCTGGCCCGCCGCGCTGGCCCGCTTCCCCGACACCGGCCGCGGCGCCGCCCTGCACGCCGCCGTACTGGACGCGCTCACCGCGCTGCGCACACCGCTTCCCGGCCCGCTCGGCTGCGCCGTCACCCATGCGCTCGGCGAGCCCGACGAGGTGCGCGCCAGGACGGCCACCGCCGCCCGGGTGTACGGCGTGCTCGCCACGGCGCTCCACCACCTCGTCACCGGGGCCGGAGCCGTCTGCCGCCCACCGCGCTCCGGCAGTCATCTGTACGCCGACTTCGAGCCGCTGCGCCGCCCGCTCGGGGCCCGCGGGGTCGTGGAATCCCACGCGCTGGAGCGGGCGTTGGCGCCCTGGGGTGCGCGCGGCGGCCACCGTTTCGGAGACGCGCCGGGCGCCCTGCGGGTACGCCTGGGCGCCGAGGCGCTGCTGGGCGACGGCCGGGAGCAGCGGCAGCGCGCCCTGACGGCCCCCGACCCGCTGGAACTCCCGCACATCGCCGAGACGTTGACCGCCCTGTCCCGCACTCTGGCCGGGCTCACGGGCTCCTCGCACGGCTGACCGCCGCCTCCCGCCCCGGTTCCGCCCACCGAAAGGAGCCCCTCGATGACCGAGCGGACCGAGCGCCCCCTCGCCGAGCAGCCACCCGACACCGAGCGGCTCCCCGACACCGAGCGGCTCCCGCCCGCCGCACCCGGCGACGGCGCCGGAGCGGGCGGGGGAGGGGACCACACGCCGGCTCCGGCCGCCGGGCGGCCCACCGCGGACGCGCCGCTCCTCCCACCCGCCGCCCCGCCCCCGCTCACCGCGCCGCGCCCACTGGGTGAACCCCGCACCTGGCCACGCGACTTCACCCACCGGCTGACCGCGCCGCTGCCCGGTGTCCGTGCCCTGGCCCGGATCGCCCGGGAGGGGAAACTGCGCCCGCCGCCCGGAACGCTCCCCGACATCCAGCAACTCCCCTTCGCACCGGGCCCGATGCCGGCCGCCGGCCCCACCACCCTCGCCCTCACCTGGGCCGGACACGCCAGCTGGATCATCCGGATCGGCGGGCTGACCGTACTGACCGACCCGGTCTGGTCCCGCAAGATCCTCGGTACGCCCGCCCGGGTCACCCCCGTGGGCGTCCGCTGGGAGGACCTGCCGCCGGTCGACGCCGTCGTCATCAGCCACAACCACTACGACCATCTCGACGCCCCGACCCTCAAGCGGCTGCCACGGCACACCCCGCTGCTGCTCCCCGCCGGGCTCGCGCCCTGGGCCCGCCGCCGCGGCTTCACCCAGGTCACCGATCTCGACTGGTGGGAGGCGGTCGAACTGCCCGCCCCCGGCGGCCCCGTACGCTTCGACTTCGTCCCCGCCCACCACTGGAGCAAGCGGACCCTGACCGACACCTGCCGCTCCCTGTGGGGCGGCTGGCTGCTGACCGCGCCCGACGGGCGGCGGGTCCACTTCGCCGGCGACACCGGCTACGGCCACTGGTTCGAGGAGATCGGCCGCCGCCACCCCGGTATCGATCTCGCGCTGCTGCCCATCGGCGCCTACGACCCGCGCTGGATGCTGCGGCCGGTGCACACCGACCCGGAGGAGGCGGTCAGGGCCTGCCGGGACCTGGGCGCCCGCGCGCTCGCCCCGATGCACTGGGCGACCTTTCTGCTCTCCGGCGAGCCGCCCCTGGAACCACTGCACCGGGTCCGCGCCGCCTGGGCCGCCACCGGCCGCTCGCGCGAGGACCTCTGGGACCTCCCCGTCGGCGCGTCGCGGGTGCTGGCCGGGCGCTGAGCGGTGGGGTGGGCCTGAGCGGCGGGCCGGGCGCTGAGCGGCGGGGCGGGCTGGAACGGGCGCCCCATGGCGGGGACTTCGACGGATGGGCCCTCGGGGCGGGACTTCGGCGGGCAGGCCCTAGGGACGGGACTTCGGCGGGCTGGCCTAAGGAGCGGGCTTCGGCCGACCGGCCCTACGTACCGTCCCCGTCCCGCGTGGGTCCGACCCGCCGCCAGGCCGCCGGGGCCACCGCGATCACCATGGTCACCGCGATCGCCGCCACCACCCCCTGCCACGCGGAACGGAACAGCGAGCCGCTCAGCAGCCCGATCAGCTGGTACGTCGCCGCCCAGACCAGACACGCCGGAGCGTCGCCCCGCACGAACCGCCGCAGCGGCATCGCCGCGAGCAGACACGCCAGCATCACCGGAATCCGCCCGGCCGGCACCAGCCGGGACAGCACCAGCACCAGGACCCCGTGCTCCCGCAGCCTGAGCCGCGCGCGGGCCAGCC
This sequence comes from Streptomyces sp. NPDC048612, assembly GCF_043199295.1. NCBI lineage: Bacteria > Bacillati > Actinomycetota > Actinomycetes > Kitasatosporales > Streptomycetaceae > Streptomyces > Streptomyces sp. NPDC048612. The sequence goes on along the minus strand of NZ_JBICVV010000014.1, from coordinate 84,349 downwards.
GCTCCGGCGCGGCGCGGGCGCGCAGCCGCGCCAGCCAGCGCGACCCCTGGGGGGAGTGGCTGCCGCGCCGCCCGAGCGCGTACAGCCCCACATCGCCGAGGAACGCGGCGGACGACGCCACCGCGAAGACCATCAGCAGCCCGAACGGCGAGGCGTGATGGAAGGCGACCACCGCCGCCGAGCTGACCAGCGCCCCCGTCGGCACCACCGGCACCAGCGACCCGAGCACCACCAGCAGGAACAGCGACGGATAGCCGACCGCCTGCTGCGTCGACTCCGGCGGCACGGTCCGCGCCAGCTCAGCGAGTTCACCGAGGAGCGTCATCACACGGCCTTCGGCCGGACCGACTCGCCGTGCCCGAGCCGGTGCACCGTCACCTCGGGCGCCAGCAGCGCCACCTGCCGCTCGAACTCCTGGCCCGGCGCATGGAACTCATGCGGTCGGACGGCATCCAGACCGATCGGCCAGTACGTGCCGTAGTGCACCGGGACCACGCAGCCCGGCGCCAGCCGCGCCGCCGCCTGTGCCGCCCGCCGCGCATCGAGATGGCCGGGCCCGAGGAACGGCCCCCAGCCGCCCACCGGCAGCAGCGCCACCTCGCACGGCCCCACCTCCGCCGCCATCGTCTCGAACAGCCCGGTGTCGCCCGCGAAGTACGTTCGTGCCGTGCCCCGTACGACATAGCCGAGCGCCGGCACCCGGCGCGGTCCGCAGGGCAGCCGCCGCCCGTCGTGCGCGGCGGACACCGCGCGGACCGTCACCGCGCCGGCCGCGCACTCCTCACCCGCCCGCAGCTCGGTGATCCGCAGCGCACGGGCCGCGGCCACCCGCCGCAGCCCCGGCACCGCGGCCGTCGCCCCGCGCGGCACCACCAGGCGGGTCCCCGGCGTGAGCCGGGCCAGCGAGGGCGGGTGCAGATGGTCGGCGTGCAGATGTGAGACCAGGACGACATCGGCCCGTGCGGCCTCGGCCGGCGGCAGCGCGCCCCGCCGGCGCCGCAGATGGGCCAGCCGGCGCACGAACAGCGGGTCCGTCAGCACCCGCACGCCGGAGTCCTCGACCGTCACGGTGGCATGCCCCCACCAGGTGACCTCCACCGACACCGAGCACCTCCCGTCCCGACGGGCCGGCCCGCTCACCGCGGGCGGCCGTCTCGCTTCCCGTGTGCGTCCTCTCGATCCTCCACCATCCGGCCCGGAAAGCGGCCGATGGGGAGCGGTCGGTGCGGTTGTCCACAGGCGCTCTCGCCCTCCGGCGGCCGGTGCCATGCTGGCGGCAGGCCCCCACCGCGAGGGGCGGGCCGGAGAGTGAGGTGAACGGCGTGCGGATGCCCGGATGGAAGGCCCTCGGCGGAGCCCTGTTCCGGGTGCTCGCGGTCTGGCTGGTGTCCACCCTCACCCTGCTCGTGCTCGCCGGTCTGCTGCCCGACTTCCGGCTCCAGTCCCCGGGCGGCGACAGCCTCACCCGTACCGCCCTCACCGCCGCCCTCGGCGCCGGCGCGTTCGGCCTGCTCAGCGCGCTGGTGTGGCCGGTTCTGGTCCGTGCCCTGCTGCTGGTGCCGGCGCTCGTCCTCGGGCTGCTGGTCTTCTTCCTCAACGGCTCCCTGCTGCTGCTCGCCCTCGACCTGGTCCCCGACGCGCGCGGACAGGCCGGACCGGAGACCGCGGTGATCGTCGCGGCCGCCATGTCCGCCGCCTCCTCGGCCACCTCCGCCTTCCTCGCGGTACGCAACGACGAGGCCTACCACCGCCGGCTGGTCCGGCTCGCCGGCCGCCGCCGGGGCCACCGGACCGGCCGGTCCGGTGGCCCGGACACCCCCGGCACGCTCTTCCTCCAGCTCGACGGTGTGGGCCACGACCTGCTGCGCGAGGCCGCCCGGGGCGAGCGGCCGCTGATGCCGACCGTCGCCCGCTGGGCCGCCGCAGGCCACCGCCTCACCCCCTGGCGCACCGACTGGTCCAGCCAGACCGGCGCCAGCCAGCTCGCCCTCCTGCACGGCAGCAACGAGGACCTGCCGGCCTTCCGCTGGTACGAGAAGGACACCCGCACCGTCGTCGTCAGCAACCGGCCCAGCAGCGCCGCCGAACTCCAGCGCCGCGCCGTCGCCCGCACCGGCGACGGCGGACTGCTCGCCCACGACGGCGCCAGCCGCGGCAACCTCTTCAGCGGCGGCGCCGACCAGGTCGCCCTGGTGATGTCGGTGGCGGCCCGGCGCGGCCGGCACAACCGCTCCCGCGCCGGCTACTTCGCCTACTTCTCCGACCCGGCCAATGCGACCCGGACCGCGGTCTCGTTCGCCGCCGAGGTCGTCCGCGAGATCGTCCAGTCGCTGCGCTCCCGCTTCCGCCGCGAACTCCCGCGGGTCAAACGCGGCGGCCTCTACCCCGTCATCCGGGCCTTCGCCACCGTCGTCGAACGCGATGTGGTGGTCGCGGCCGTCATCGGCGACCTGCTCGCCGGCCGCACCGCCATCTACGCCGACCTCGTCGCCTACGACGAGGTGGCCCACCACTCCGGACCCGCCCACCCCGACGCGCTCCAGGTCCTGCGCGGCCTCGACCGGTCCCTCGCGCTGATCGCCCGCGCCGCCCGGCACGCACCGCGCCCGTACCGCATCGTGCTGCTCTCCGACCACGGCCAGAGCCACGGCCCGACGTTCCTGGAGCGCTACGGGCTGAGCCTGGGCGATCTGGTCCGCGCCGGATGCGGGCTGCCGGTGCCCCGCCGCGCGGGACGCACCCCCAGCGGGGCCGAGGCCAGGGAGGCGGCGCGGGCCGCGCTGCGCCGCCCCGAGGAGGCGGCCGGGCAGCGCCCGGAGCGTACGGGGAAACCGGACCTCGCCCACCCGCTCGTCCTGGCCTCCGGAAACCTCGGTCTGGTGTCCTTCCCCGACGTGCCCGGCCGGATCACCCGCGAGGAACTGGACCGCCGACACCCCGCCCTGCTCGCCACCCTCGCCAACCACCCCGGCATCGGTTTCCTGCTGGTCCGCTCCGCGGTACACGGCCCCGTGGTGCTCGGCCCGGCCGGTGCCGAGCACCATCTCGGCACCGGCCGGGTCATCGGCGCCGACCCGCTGGCCCCGTTCGGCGAGGGTGCGGCCGACGCCGTCCGCCGCACCGACCGCTTCCCGCACGCCGCCGACCTCATGGTCAACTCCGCCTGCGACCCGGAGACCGGCGCGGTACACGCCTTCGAGGAGCAGATCGGCTCGCACGGCGGGCTGGGCGGCGCCCAGAGCCACCCCTTCCTCCTCTGGCCCGCCGAGCTGACCCCGCCGGCCCCGGACGGCGAACCGCTGACCGGCGCGGAACAGGTGCACCGGGTGCTGCGCCGCTGGCTTGCCGAGGCGGAGGGGCCACAACTGCCCCTCGGGCCCGCCGCGGACGAACTCCGGCGCGGGATGCGTCCGCCCGGAGGTTTTCCACCCCCGGACACCACCCCGCAGGACGATCCCCGCTGATTTTGGGCGGAGGCCACCGATCGCCGACGATGGGACACCGCTCGGTAACCCCGGGTGCACAGCGCACGACGAGAGGCCCACCACGCCATGAACGACCGGCACACGCGCCGCTTCGGTCTGGGAACCGCCACCTGCCTAGTGATGGGCAACATCATCGGTGGCGGCATCTTTCTGCTGCCGGCTTCGGTGGCCCCGTTCGGCACCATCAGCCTCGTCGCCTTCGGCGTCCTGACCGTCGGCGCCGTCGCCCTCGCCCTGGTCTTCGGGCGGCTCGCCGAGCGCCACCCGGACACCGGCGGCCCCTACGTCTACGCGCGCGAGGCGTTCGGCGACTTCGCCGGATTCCTCTCCGCCTGGTCGTACTGGACCATGACCTGGGTCAGCAACGCGGCGCTCGCGGTCGCCATCGTCGGCTACGTCCACGTCCTCCTCCCGGGCCGTCCCAGCGACGCCGGCGACCTGGCGATCGCCCTCGGCGCGCTCTGGCTCCCGGCCCTCGCCAACTTCGCCGGCACCCGCTACGTCGGCCTGGTCCAGACGGTCTCCACGGTCCTCAAGTTCGTCCCGCTGCTCTTCATCGCCGTCGTCGGCCTGTTCTTCTTCGACCCGGCCAATCTCGGTTCGTTCCACGAGGGCAGCGGCAGCGCGCTCGGCGGGATGTCCGCGGCCGCCGCGATCCTGCTCTACTCCTACGTGGGTGTGGAGTCCGCCGCGATGAGCGCGGGCGAGGTCCGCGACCCGGAGCGGAACGTCGGCCGGGCCACCGTCCTCGGCACCGTCGGCTCCGCCGTCGTCTACCTCCTGGGCACCGTCGCCGTCTTCGGCACCGTCGCCCACGACAAGCTGGTGAAGTCCCAGGCGCCGTTCTCCGACGCGGTGAACGCGATGTTCGGCGGGCACTGGGGCGGCACCGTCGTCGCGATCGCCGCCGTCGTCTCGATCATCGGCGCCCTCAACGGCTGGACCCTGATGAGCGCCCAGTCCCCGTACGCCGCGGCCAAGGACGGGCTGTTCCCCGCACCGTTCCTGACCAAGCGGCGCGGGGTGCCGACCGTCGGCGTCCTGGCCGCCGCGGTGCTGGCCAGCGCCCTCACCGTGATCAACTACCTGATCGGCTCCGGCGGCGTCTTCGAGATCCTGGTCCTGATCACCACCTTCTCGGCGACCGTGCCCTACCTCCTCGCCGCCGGCGCCCAGGTCTACTTCCTCCTCACCGGCCGCCGCGACAAGGTCCGCCCCGCCCGCTTCGCCCGCGACATGACCCTCGCCCTGACCGCCTTCGGCTTCACCTTCTGGCTCGTCGCCGGCGCCGGCTACGCCGCGATCTACCAGGGCGTCCTCTTCCTCTTCGCCGGCATCCTCGTCTACGCCTGGATGGCCGCCCGCCGCACCACCCGCCAGGAAATCCCGCCGGCCACCCACCCCACACCTGCCGACGACAAGGCCCTCGCCCCATCCGCCGCGAGCACCACCACACCTCCACGAACGAACTGACGGGCCACGGCCTTCCGGGGCGGACGCGGCGTCATCCATCGCCGCACCCGCGCCCGCCTGCCCCCACCTCCGCCCACCCGCGTCAGATGCACCCGAGGCATACTGCCTTCCGGTGCATCTGACCGCTGGTGCACGAGGAGATCCGACAAGGCTCAGACAGGGGCTGCATGTATCCGGATTCCGCTGCTCAGCCCCTGACGACAAGCAGCCCGAACACCCTGCTCCGCCGCACGGCAGTCCACCTCGGCGCCATGCACCTGAGCGGAGCGCTGCTGGCGCTCACCTTCCTCGTGCCTCCGGCATGGGCTCTGGACACCTACGGAGCGGCACCCGCCGACGACCCCTCGGCAGACGTACCGCCGTTCATGATTCTCTTCGCCGCCCTGTTCAGCTGTGTGACCTTCCACGTCCTGGTGCAAATCCCCTCAGGCCTCCTGGGCAGCCGGCTCGGCAGAAACCGCGGAGCCCTCGCCACCTACGCCTTCACCCTGGCCGTCGCGGGCACACTCACCCTCGCCTTCCTCTGGAGCGTCGAGCGGGTGAACAACACCGCCGAACTCCTCTCCCTGTGGCGCGACTTCATGGCCCGCGGCTCATTGGCCTTGGCCGGGTATGTCTGGCTGACGTCCCTGTGGCCGGGGGCCGGACGCCGGTTGTCCGGTGCCGATGACTGACATGCAGGAGGGAAGCCAGTGGGCAGCGGGACGAGTGCCTTCTGAAGTGGAAGCCTCAGGTGAATTCGCGCTCTGCGCTTGAGGCGACGTACACCCCGAAGCGGGCGACCCGGCGGTGCGATTGCAGCAGCGTGGGAAGCGGGGCTATTGCGGAAACCCCTTCGGTGCGTACGTGATGTGGCAGGGTGCCCCAAAAGCCAATTGCCGAGACTTGTGTCGGGGTGGACGGGCATGCCAGACCTCAGCAAGGGTGAGAACGCGGCCGTGGCCGTCGGATGCATCACCGCTGAACTGCACACTGTGGGCGCCCCGGTCGACCTCAGCGCCCTGCTGGTCGCAGTGGACGGCAAGGTCAGGTCCGACGATGACATGGTCTTCTTCAACCAGCCTTCCGCCGAGTCCGGCGCGGTCCGCCACTTCGCCGCCGACGCCGACGGCCCCGAGCGCATCGAGGTGAACCCGGCGGCTCTGCCCCCTGAGGTGGACCGGGTGGTCATGGTCGGCAGCTGTGACCCTGAGGACGTGACACGCACCTTCCGCGAGGTGGATCAAGTGACGGTGCGCGTCGTCCATGCTGGTGCCGACCCGCTTCGCTTCCGCCCACCTGCCCTCACCGACGGCGAACGTGCCGTGCTCCTGGTGGAGATGTACCGCCGGGGGTCCGCATGGAAGCTACGCGCCATCGGACAGGGATACGCCAACGGACTTGCCGGCCTTGCCACCGACTTCGGGGTGGAGGTGGAGGAGCCCGAGGAACTCCACGCCGCGGTCGGGCAGCCTGAGGAACACTCCGTTGTACCCACCCCGGCGGAACCGGCCCCCGCCCCTCGAACGAGCCTCCTCAAGCCGCCGCTCGGCAGCATCAGCCTGGACAAACGTGGCCATGTCTCGGTCGGTCTGGACAAGCACGACCGCGACTTGGAGATCACCGCGTCGCTGGAGTGGGACGGCGGCAGTGAGCGACGTCGTCGGCTTGGAGCCGACCTCGATCTGTACGCCTTGCTCGTGCCCGCCTCGAAAGCCCTGCTCGGTAGAGCGACACCCGGAACCCTCGTCAAGTCCGGCCACACTCCGCAGGGCGATCCGCTGCCTATGCAGGCGTCAACCGGACCCGCGGATGCGAAGGGGACGCCACAGGCCACGGCGAAAAGAGACAAGAGCGCTGACGTCGTCTATTACAAGCGCCGCGGCTCGCTGAAGAAGCGCCCCTTTATCCGCCTCGACGGCGACTCGCGCGGCCCCGGCCGTGAATCCGTCCGCATTCTGCGGCCCTCTGAGCAAGGCTACGTATTGCTCTGCGCCTACTCCGCTGTGAGCAATGGCTTCGGATCGTTCCGTAGTTTCGGCGCGAAGGTCGTCATCACAGATGGCCGTGGTTCCACCGTCACCGTGCCTCTCTTCGAGAACACCAAGACCCGCTATTGGGTCGCCATCGCACTCATCGACTTCAGTGATCCCCTCGGAGCGACCGTCCGGCACGTCGAGGCTTACAGCGCCCGCATGACAGAGCGGCGCCCGGTCCTGCACCCGGACGGCACCATCGAACTGAACGCCGGGCCGGTGGAATTCAAGAGGCGGTGAACTGCCCGCCTGAACAGGCCAAGCCTGCAACGGGCCCGAACCGCGCCTGGCCCGGTCCCGAAGCGCGATGGGCGGGTCGGATGACGATCCCAGCCGTGCATCCGCGGACCGGTATGCACCCCTTCCGGTCGAGTGCAGTCGCAGTTGTTCACTGTGCAACCATCTCAACCCTTCGCAAGTCCTTCACATGCAACACAAGGTCATCAAACTGTGGAGGGATCTCTCATGCGTAAGCGTCCTGTCGTCGCTGCCGCCGCCGTTGCCACTGCCGGCGCGCTGGCCTTCCTTGCCGCCGCCCCGGCTCAGGCCGCGGAGTACCACTCGGCGTTGAAGGTCCGCGGGGTCCAGTACGACGCCCCGGGCCGGGACTCCAACAGCTGCTCCTCGGGCAACACCGACGAGGAGTACGTCACGATCAAGAACTACTCGTCGTCGGCGACCATCAACCTCAAGGGCTACGTGGTGAAGGACGCCACCGGCAATCGCTTCACCTTCACCGCCAGCCACTACCTGGAGCCCGGGGACTATGTGAAGCTCCGCGGCGGCCACGGCAGCGACTCCGACAAGTACAACGTGGTCTACCGCGACAACTGCAACTTCCTGTGGAACAACGACCGCGACACCGTCTACCTGTACAAGCCCTCGGGCAGCCGCTCGGACGTCCACTCCTACACGAAGCGCGGCTCCGACTCGGACGGCAACGGCTACATCCGCTATCACAGCTGAGCGAGGTGGTGGTGTGCGCCGTGCGCCCTCCGTCCCCACTGCACACAACTGGACCTGAGGGCTCCGCCATTACTTCCCGCGTAATCGCCTCGCACCCCGCCGCCCGGCAAGGTGAAGGCATCGGTTCACGGGCCGGCGCACTCCGGCCCGTGAACCGGTGTCAGGGGCGTGGTGCTGTTCCGGCATCACGGTTCACAGCATGTGAGGTGAGGAGTGGAGAACGTCATGACGCAGCAGCAGGAGCAGGGCGGGCGGCAGGCATCGGGCGAGGCGGACCGGTACGTGGTCGCTGTGATGCGGTACTTCGAGGCGTGGAACGCGCGAGAGGAGGGGGCATTGGGGGAGGCCGTGGGGGCGGCGTTCTGTGAGGGCATCACCTACACCGATCCGTTGGCCGATGTCGCGGGGCACGACGGGCTGGCGGCTGCGATCGCGGGGGCGCACGCGCAGTTCCCCGGTTACGTGTTCCGGCAGGTGGGGGACGTGGACGGGCACCACGACATCGCGCGGTTCGGGTGGGAGCTGGTGAGTGTGACGGACGGGTCGGCGCCGGTGGCCGGGTTCGATGTGGTGCGGCTGGAGGAGGACGGGCGGATCGGCGCCGTGCTCGGGTTCCTGGACCGGGTGCCTGCTGTGTGAGGCCCGGTCGCCCCGTACGGGCCGGGCGGGTGCCCGGCCCCTACAGTCGCACCTCCCGTAGATAGGCCGCCGTCTCCGGATCAGCCGGCAGGAGGGTTTCCACCGCGAGTTCGGAGACGGTCACGTCCATGGGGGTGTTGAAGGTGGCGATGGTGGAGGTGAAGGACAGCACGGTGTCGTCGTGTTCGATCACCATGGGGAGGGCGAAGGGGGCGTGTTCGCCCAGGGTGGCGGTTTCGTGGCCGCCCGGTGGCAGGGGATAGGCGCTCACCTCGTCGTAGAGCGCACGCAGGGGGGCCGAGCGCATCAGGGCCAACTGGCGCTCCATCTGCGAGAACAGATGGCCGCGCCACTCCCGGAAGTTGCGGATGCGGGGGGCCAGCCCGTCGGGGTGCAGGGTGAGCCGCATGGCGTTCAACGGTGGCTGCAGCAGCGACGGGGCGACGCCCGCCAGCAGCAGGGTGATGCCGCGGTTCGCCGCCTGGACCTGGTAGGTCCCGTCGACCACCAGCGCGGGGAACGGCTCGTAGGCGGTCAGCAGGCGCTCCATGCCGGAGCGCAGGGCGGCCATCGACGGGGCGTCCAGCGGGGTCTCCGGGAAGGCCGGGGCATAGCCCGCCGCGATCAGCAGGGCGTTGCGCTCCCTTACGGGGATGTCGAGGTGTTCGGCGAGCCGGAGCACCATCTCCTGGCTGGGGCGGGAGCGGCCGGTCTCGATGAAGCTGATGTGGCGGGCGGAGGAGTCGGCGCGCAGCGCCAGTTCGAGCTGGCTGATCCGGCGCCGGTCGCGCCATTCGCGCAACAGCGCGCCCACACCCGTGGTCGTCTCCGGTGACGACGCCGCAGCAGTTGTCATGGGAGGGACGGTAGCCGAGGGGCGGGGGCGGTGGGCCGGGTCGGCAGCCGTGGGAGGGGGAAGGGGCCGGACGGGAGGGCATACGGACCGGAGCCCTGCGGGGAGTGACCTACGGGGAGGTCACGTACGGAGAGGCGAAGTTCCTGGGCAACTGTCCTTGGCCACTGAAGTTGACCGGTGGCTATTGACTCACTCTTCCAGCGACGACGGCCAGACATACCCAAAGGTTTCGGCGCACTCTCGATAGCCCGCGCAGACCTCCGCGCCGTTCAGGGGGTGCGGGCGCCGGACGGCGGCGACGATACGTTCGGCCTGAAGCTTGGGGCTTCCCTCGGTCACCGCAAACCCGATCTTCAACTGGATGAACGGATCGGCGCTCTCACGCGGAACATGCAGGGAGACAAGGACCTGTCCAGGGTCCGAGTCCCACACGGAGACCCAGAACGTGTCGCTGTTCCATGCGGCCAGGGGATTCGGCACGACTAGCAACTGCTGAGCCACCAGGTCAGCGACATCCCACGCCAGCGAAGGCCGCTCGGCCAGAGCCACAATGCTCCCCTTATTCGAACCTACACGCCCCGGCCTGGAGCACACACGAGCCGGTGCTGCGAACGTGATCGCCCGCATTTTACCGACCCGGCGGCTGGTCACGCGGGCGAGTGCCTGAGACGTCAAACCTCAGCGTCAAGGACAGCGACCTCGCACACAGGCAAATCGCTGACCCACTCGCGTCTCACTCAATCCAGTCCGCGCAGTTCAAGACGAGCTGGTCGACTAACTTCGTTGCGACAGGTCACTCTCCCACGACGGTCGTCATGCCGATGACTGCCGACATGGCAAAGGAGGCGTTGCCCGGGGCGGTGAACTGCAGGCCCGCCAGGTCAGGCATGTGCCCCACAGGACGCAGCGGCCGACGACGGTGGACCGCGCCTCGTTCTGCGCGATGAGCAACGGGGCGCTCGACAGCAGTGCGAGGACCGCGAAGACCAGGGAGACGAACAGTGATCCACCGGCGCAATCTGGTGAATGTGGCGTACGACGCTGGCGCGTCTCAACACGTGCGACCGGGACGCCCGCGTGCCCCGCTCGCCGGTACGGCCGCACCGGCGAGCGGGAGCCCCGTGCGCCGCAGTAGGCGCGGGGGACGGTTGAGGCCCAGCTACTTGACCGGCGCGCAGTATCTCAGCGACCCGTTGATGACGTCGCAGATCTGGAACCGCATGTTTCTGATCGGCGGACTGTCCCAGGTGATGTCGGCGGTTCCGGTCGAGTTCATGATGGTTTTCCAGTCGCCGGTCACCCATTCGCCGTTGCCCGCGGGACCGAAATAGTAGAAGTCGAACTTGGTCTGGAGGGCGACCCCGTAGGAGCAGGTCTTGGAGACAGTCAGGTCCCCCCAGGTCCGGTAGCCCGGGTGGCCTCCGTACATGCCGACCTTCTTGTAGCTGTAGTCCCCGGACGCTTCCGAGCATCCGCTGGCGCTGTGCCCGCCGACCCCGCGTGCGTACGCGGTGGCGGGCAGAGCCAGGGTGAGAACTGCAGCACCCATGACGAGCGAACTCGCCGCGAGGGACTTCTTGAACCACTTCATGCTTCCTCCTTGCGTCGATACCTCTTGCAACTCGGGGGGACTGTGCCTGCTCCGACGCATGGGCCGGTGCGTCCCTGCCGGTGCAATGGCTGGCGTCGTTCTTGCGCTGCTCTTATGGAGCCAGTGAGCGCCTTCCGGTCAACTCCGCCCAGACGGGCCGTGGGCTGGCACTCCGTCGCGGGTGCCGGGGCTCCCGCCGGTAGCGAGCCGTGAAGGCCCGCCGTGCCGTGGTGTGCATGTCAACGCCTTCTTTCCGGGGTCCGCTGAAGCCGTCCTTGCGACGGTGGACGTTCGGCGGGAAGTGACGCTCTGACGAACAGAATTCACTCGAGCCGACCGGGTTCTCGACTCGTTTCGGTCTGTCCCGAAACGAGGGCAGGGGGAAGCATTTGGACCAGGCAGTGGGGAGGCCGTTGTGCTGCGACTGCACTTCACCGCGGAGGATTTGGCACGGGTGAAGGTCGATGTGCTGGGTCCGCTCGCAGAGACATCGCTGAGCTTGTGGAACCTCCAGCGGCGTGACGGCAAGGCGCTGTTCGGCGGCTGGCGTGCGCGCACGAGCCCACTCGTTACGGGCGATGGGCCGCACACCGCGATGTTCCTCAGCTCGCCAGCCGGGGGGCTGGTGGATCTGTTCACGCTGGTGGGCGCCGCGGGCTGCATGGGCGAGGGGCTGGAGCGGCTGATCAGTGCGCCAGAAGGGCGTCTGCGCTACGAGTTTGCCGTATGTTCAGCCACGAGCAGGCAGCGGGCGCAATGGCTGTCTGGTGTGATGGCGGCTGATCGAGAGTCCGTGCAACGGCTTGCCGCCGGGCTGCAGGACTGCCACGAGGTGGCGGTCGCCTCATACTGGGGGCGCATCCGCCACCACCTGGACGGGGAGGTGGCGCACCGGGCGCGCCTCATGGTGCGGGGTGGGGTGAGGGCGCTGCTGGAAAGCTTGCGTCCGATGGCGATGTGGAAGCCACCTGTGCTGGAGATCCCGGGCTACCGGCCGCTCGTCCACCCAACCGCCGACTTCCACCTGGGGGGTCGCCCCCTGGTCCTGGCTCCATCGGTGTTTTGCGGGCCGGTTCCCCAGCTGTTCGCCAGCCCTCAGGCCGATAGCGTGGTCATGGTGTATCCGGCCCTGAACAATCCGATCGACGCGGCCGGCCTGTGGGCTCTCCCCGCTGATACACACCGGGGCGATGCTCCGGTGCCACCGGCACTGTCCGCTCTTCTCGGCCGCACCCGGGCGGTCGTGCTGTGCGTAATCGCCGACCATCCCGCGTGCACGACGACGCAGCTTGCCCAGAGAGCAGGGATATCGCTGGCCAGCGCCAGCGAGCACGCCGCCACACTGCGCAGCGCCGGACTGACCACCCTCACCCGGGAGCGGAAGGCTGCCCTTCATACACTGAGTCACCTTGGCCTCACCTTGCTCAACACCAACGGTTCGGCTCCGGCTGGCACCCGAACACGGCCCCTGCCACCACTCCGTAAGCAGAGTGTTGGACGACTCTCTTCGTGAGCACGAAGGGGGGACAGGCGACATTCGCGGTGACGGTAGGCGCTGGGCGCTGGCCCGGCCCTCCCGGCGCCGAGGCACCGCAGTCGTCACCAAAACGGCACGCTGCTTGTCACCCATGGCAGGACCGGCAGGATTGTTGTCACCGACCTCGCTGCTCCTGCCCGGTTCCTACCGGACACGGAAGCCTCCGCTCCCGGCTGACGCGCCCCTGAGGAGCGCTTCAGACATCCTCCCCGGCGGACCGCGACTGCCCGCGGGCGAGGGTGCGGCGCGTCACCAGGGTCTGGGGGTGCTCAGGGCCCAGGATGCGCGTCTGGTCGGCCAGGAGGTCGGTAAGCAGGACGACCGCCCGGCCCCGGTCGCCGACCGCGCCCTTCCAGCGGGCGAGGGTGTGGCGTGTCGCGAGGGTCTGCGGGTGTTCGGGGCCCAGGATGCCGGTCTGGTCGGCCAGGAGCTCGGTGAGCAGGAGGATCGCCCGGCCCGGATCGCCGGCCTCGGCCTTCCAGTAGGCGAAGGCATGCCGTGTGGCCAGTCGCAGCGGATCGAAGGCGGCGAGCAGATCCCCCTGTTCGGCGAGCAGTTCTTCCAACTCGCACGCCGCCCCGACCGGGTCTCCGGCCACACCCCGCCACCAGGCCAGGCCGTAGCGGGCGGACGGAGCGGGCGGCTCCCACTGGGGCAGCGCGCCCGGACTGCGGTCGGTCGCACCGCTGCTCGCCTCCAGGCGGACCGCCATCTGCCGGTCCGCGGCTCTGCGCGCGAAGCGGACGGTGCGGCGGAGCGAGAAGGACCGGGTCCGGTAGGTCAACGCGTCCAGACGGTCGGCCAGCAGGGCTTCGAAAGCCGCGACGGCCGCCGCCGGGTCTCCGCTCTCGCCCCGCGCCCGGGCCAGACCGTAACGCGTGGCGAACGTGCTCGGATGGGCCGTTCCCAGTACGTCCTCCTTGTCCGCCAGGAGCCGCTCGAAGGCCGCTGCCGCCCCTGCGGGGTCGCCGGCCTCCATCTGCCACCACGCGATGTCGTGACGGACGAAGAGTTGCTCGACGTCCTCGCCGCGCTCCGATCGTCCTGCTCCGACGGAGAGGCCGGCTAGGAGCCGCTCGAAGTGGTGCCGGGCCTCCGCGGCCTGTCCGGCCTCGCCCAGCCGCAGGCCGAGGCGGAAGTGGGAGGCGTCGATGCCCTCGGCCGCTGTCACGGGGATGTGGTCGGCCACCGCCTTGGCGTTGGCCTGCAGCGCCGCCATGAGCGTGTCGTCCCGCTCCTCGACCGGCCAGACGTATTCCAGGGCCTCCGCAGCCGTTTCGGCATCGAGCCGGACCAGCAGGCCGCCCAGCTCCCGCCCACCCGAACCGTCGTCTGCGCGCACGTTCCGCATGAGGGCTTCCCTGGTCGCCCGCTGCACGAGGTGATGGACGCGCACCGTTTCGTGGCGGGCGCCGGGCACGAAGTCGACGAGACTGAGCCGGTGGAGGCAGCGCAGCGCGTCCGCCGCCTCCTGCTCCGTGACGACCCTGGGCACCTTCTTCCGGTCCCCGCGTGTGAGGACCATTGCTCTACGGGTGATCGCCAGGCTGTTGAGTACCGGTGGTGCGGTGAGGACCTCGGTCGGGATTCCGTTGGGGTCCAGTACCGAGGCCAGCTCCAGCACGGGCCGGGCCAGCCCCTGTGGGCGCAGGGCGTTGGCACGCTCGATGGACAGGGACCACGTTGCGGCGATGATGTCGTGGTGGTCGTCGGGCAGGTTTCCGCGCTCCGGCACCACGTCGGCCAGCTCGCGGGTGCGGTCGGCCAGTCGGGTGCGGTACTCGGCACAGCTCAGGCCGAGATCGATCAGGTAGGTGACCGCCTGGGCCAGCGCCAGCGGCAGGTGTCCCAGGTCCTCGGCGAGGGCGGCGATCTGCGCGGGCTCGTCGTCACGCTGTGCCGAGGCGAGCTTGGCGGTGAGATAGTCGACGGACTCCCCGGCGGAGAACAGGCCGATGTCGATGCGTCGGCGCCCCGGCCCGCTCAGCGCGGCATCGCGTCGGCGTGTGGTGACCAGGGCGCGGCCGCGGCGCCGCGCGGGCGGCCACAGGCCGTGCAGAGCGCCGGGATCGCCGAGGTCGTCCAGGACGATGAGCCACCTCCTCTCGGTCGTCTGCAGCCAGGTCAGCAGTCGGCCGATCGCCTCCTCGGGATCCGAGGGGTCGGCGCCGGCGACTTGGGTGCCCGCTCGCGCGTATGCCGTGGTGATCGCTTCGCGGCTGCTCGCGTTGATCCACATGAGCAGGTCCACCTCGCCCGCTTCCCACGCCGTGCGGGCGTAGTGCGCGGCGAGTTGCGTCTTGCCGACCCCGCCCGTCCCGGAGAGCAGCCGGCACACGACGGCGGTTCCGCCCTCGGCGACTGCCCGGTCCAGGAGACCGGCGGCCTCCCGGTGCTGGAAGCAGTCGGCCCGGCCGGGGACGAGCCCGATCTGGCGCGGCCAGACTTCCGGTACCGGCGGCGCGTGGAACGTGACGGTTCCGGCGCTGCCCACGGCCAGCCCACCGTGCTGAGCGCTGATCGCCGTGTGCGCGTTGAGCGACGGTACGGCGGGACCGGGTGTGGCCGCGTCTACTCCACACCCGGCGGGGGAGGGTTTCCCATGTTCACCGTCCCGATGCGGACGGCGGCGACCGAGCCGTCACCCGCCCGGACGCTCATGTTCCCGCCGACAGCCAGGCCGTCGTCCCCTGCCGAGACGCCGCCGGCAGGACGGGCGAGTGAGGCCAGCGTCGTCAGCTGGTCGGCCACTTCCGCGCGCTCGTCCGCGTCCAGGCGTCCCAGCAAGTCTTCGAACCGGTCCCGCCACACGTCTTCGAGGCGGCTGCGCGCCCGCTCGGCGTCTTCGTCTTCGGCGCCGCTCAGTTCCGCCGCCGCACGGTCGGCTCTGGCGAGGACGAGCTCCGCGTCACCCCCGTTCTCCCGTCGGAGAATGCCGCCGAGCCGCGTCCGCACGCTTTCCCAGACGTCCGTGCCGGCGGCCGCGGCCACTGCGGTCCCCGCGCTTGCGGCCAGGGCCATCAGCGTTTCGTCGAGCACTGTGTCTCCCCCAAGGCAGTGCGTCCGTACGAGCGGTGACCCGCACGCGTCTGACAGGCAACCCAGCGTACGTTCACGGCCGTTCGATCGGAACGGCACCCGCGGCATCGCCGCGGAGCGGGAGGCAGCCGCCTCGGGGGCCGGAGAAGGCTGCCGGGGCGGCCGGCGACCTGCTGGTGTAGTGCACCACCAGGGAGGCGGCGTCTACTCCTCGGCTCCGGCCGCCCTGCCGTACGTGCTCGGGGCCGTGGCCGATCCGGCCATCGCTCCGGCCTGTGTGATCCGCGAAGGTCGGCCGCGGTGACAACAACGTGCCTTGGTGACAACTATCGTGCTTCGGCTCATGGCCGTGAATCCCGCCGTCATCTGGCCTGCGACGCTGTGGGCCGCCCGCTCGCCCTCACCGTAACCGGCGGGAACAGCAACGACTGCACGCAGTTCGCCGCCGTGATGGAGGCGATACGGGTGCCCCGCACCGGCCCGGGAAGACCCCGGACCCGGCCCGTCCACGTCCTGGGCGACAAGGGCTACAGCTCCAATGCCATCCGGACCTGGCTGCGGCGCCGGAACATCCCCGACACCATCCCCGAACGGGCCGACCAGATCCGCAACCGGCTCCGGCGGGGCAGCCGCGGCGAGCGCCCGTCGGCCTTCGACAAGCAGCTCTACAAGCGGCGCAACGCGGTCGAACGCTGTTTCAACCGCTTGAAGCCGTGGCGCGGCATCACCACCCGCTACGACAAGACCACCGAGTCCCACCAAGCCGCCGTCACCCTCGCATCGCTCCTGATGTGAGCGTGACATGTGAAGACACCGCCTAAGGGAAAGATGAGGGTCGTGGACGGGTGTGGTGGGCCGGTCGTCGGGGAGGGTGTGTGTGCCGGGCCGGCCTTGCGGGGGAAAGGGGTGTCGGCGTGTCAGGCTGGGGGCCGTGAGGGGCCGCGGCCGGCCGGCGGCGGTGTGCGGAGGGCGTACGTATCGGGAGCCGGCTCATCGGAGGGCCGGCGCACGGCGAGAGGCGGGCGTGATGAATGCTCAGGCGGAACCGCTCAGCGAGAAGGAGATCGAGGAGCGGCTCGCGGAGCTGCCGGGGTGGTCGGTCGAGGGTGAGCTGCTGCGCCGGGAGTACCTCTTCCACGGGCATCTCCCGGCCGTCGCCATGGTCGTCCATATCGCGCAGATCCAGGAGGAGCTGGGGCACCACACCGACCTCACCCTGGGCTACAACCGCATCGGCATCGCGGTGAACACCCACAGCGTCGGCGGCCGGATCACCCAGCTCGACTTCGGTCTCGCCCGGCGTATCGAGGACATCGCGCCGGGCCACGGGGTGCGCTGACCCGGCGGGGCGGGCCGCCGCCCACCGGCTCAGTTGCCGGTGCGGGGCCGCACCACCCGCCCCGCACGCGCCAGTTCCACGTTGAACTGGGCGCCGGACAGCAGCGACAGATGGGAGAACCACAGCCAGATCAGGAACACCACCGGCCCGGCGAGCGACCCGTAGAGCCGGTTGAAGGTGCCGACGTACGAGGCATAGAGCGCGAATCCGGCGGAGGAGATCAGCCAGAGGAGCACGGCCACCACACCGCCCGGGGCCGCCCTGCGCACCCCGCGGGAGCTGGGCGGGCCGGAACGGAACAGCACCATCGCCAGCACCGTGGCCAGAAGCAGCAGCAGCGGCCACTTCAGCAGGTTCCAGGTCGCCTCGCCGGCCTCCCCGAGACCCACCGCCCGGCCCAGCGCGGTCGCGATCGGCCCGCTCACCAGCAGTGCCACCGCGCTGCTGATCAGCAGTGCCATCAGCAGCAGCGCCGTACACAGGATGCGCGGCGCCTTGCGCCACGGCGGCCGGTCGTCCTTGGTGCGGTGCATGGCGTGCAGCGCACGGCGGAACACCGCCAGATAGCTGCAGGACGACCACAGCGCACTGACCAGGGCGCCGCCCAGCACCACCCACGCGGCCGTCTGCTGGTGCGCCATCCCGACCAGCGCCCGGTGGACGGCCGGGCCCGAGTCGGCCGGGGCGAGCGAACTGATCTGGTTGATCAGCTGTCCGGTGGCCGGCGGATCGGCGAGCCCGATCAGCGACACCGTGACGATCAGCGACGGCAGCAGCGCCAGCACCGAGTAGTACGTCAGGCTCGCCGCCCAGTCCGTCACATCGTCGTGCCACACCGACAGCGGCGTACGGCGCAGCGCGCTACGGCACTGGGCCAGGGTCGGCAGCGCGGCCGGCTGCCGCGGCCCGACCGCCCCGAGTGCCCGGTCCAGCTGTGCCCGGTCCAGCCCTCGGCGCATCCCGCTCCCGCCCATGTCGTATCCGTCCTCTCCGTCGGTCCGCCCTGCATCATCTCCCGGCCCGGATGCCGTCCACGACACACGGCCGGCCGGTGGCCCGCTCACGTCAGCCCGCGTGCCCGCCTGAACCGCGCCAGCCCGTCCGCCAGATCCACCACCGGCTCCGGGTAGTCGCAGGCCGCGCGCTCGGGCCCGGACAGCTTCCACGGCTGGTGCACCGCCGCGCCCGCGAGCCCCGCCAGCTCGGGCACCCAGCGCCGTACGTAGTCCCCCCGGGGGTCGAACCGCCGGGCCTGGACCAGCGGGTTCAGCACGCGGTTGGGCCGGGTGTCGGTGCCGGTGCCGGCCACCCACTGCCAGTTGAGCTGGTTGTTCGCCATGTCGCCGTCGACCAGCAGATCCAGGAAGTGCCGCGCGCCCACCCGCCAGTCCACATACAGCGTCTTGGTCAGAAAGCTCGCCACCAGCATCCGGGCGCGGTTGTGCAGCCAGCCCTCGTACAGCAGCTGCCGCATCCCGGCATCGACCACCGGATAGCCGGTACGGCCCTCCTTCCACGCCGTCACCTCCGCCTCGTCATGACGCCAGCGGTCGTCCCTGGCGCGGTAGTCGGCGCGCGCCGCGCCGGGGCGGGCCGCCAGCACCTGGTGGTGGAAGTCCCGCCAGGCCAGCTGCCGTACGAACGCCTCGGCGCCGGCGCCGCCCCGGCCGGCCGCCTTGTGCACCAGCTCCAGCGGGGAGAGGCACCCGAAGTGCAGATACGGCGACAGCCGCGAGGTGGCGTCGCCCGGCAGATCGTCCTGCCGGTCCTGGTACTCGGCCATCCCCGAGCGCTGCCAGGCCCCGAACCGGCGGCGCCCCGCCCGCTCGCCGCCCTCCGGCAGCCCGGGCGAGGGCGTGCCGTCCGGGCACAGGTCCGGCGCGGACGGCAGCTCCCCGGACCGCACCTCGGCGGGGACCCGTACGGAGCGCGGCGCGGGCAGCACCGACCGCCTCCCCGCGGCCTGCCAGCGCCGGAAATACGGGGTGAAGACCGCGAAGTGGTCCTTGTCCGGGCCGGTGGGCAGCACCGCGCCCGGCGCCAGCGCCGTGATCACCGCGTCATGCACCACCAGCGAACGCCCCGCTGCCGCCAGCTCCGCGGCCAGCCGCCGCTCCCTGCGCAGCGCGTAACCGCTCACCCCGGCCGCGAGATGCACCTCCCCGGCCCCGGCGTCCGCCGCCACCCGGCAGGTCTCGGCGACCACGTCCCCCGTACGGATGACCAGCCGACCGCCCCGTTCGCGCAGCCCCGCGTCGAGATCCGCCAGCGCGTCGGCCAGGAACGCCGCCCGGTTGGGCACCACGAACCCGGCGTCAGCGATCCCGGTGTCGACGACGAACAGCGGTACCACCTGGGGCGCGGCGCGCAGCGCGGCATGCAGCACCGGCTGGTCGTGCAGCCGCAGGTCGGAGCTGAACAGGCAGATCGCTACATCCATGCCCTACGTCTACACGAACCGGCGCGGGGCGAGGCGCCCGTAGTGGGCGTCCGCAGGGGGCGTCCGCCCGTCAGGCGAAGGGCAGTCCGCGCCACGGCGAGGCCGGGTCCTGGGTGAGGACGCGGTGGAGATGCACCGCCTCCGCGTACTGCGGCCCGAACCAGCCGTTGTCGAACGCCAGCATCCGGCCCAGGGCGTAGCCCGCGGCGAACTCCTCCCACGAGCCGTACACCTCCCTGGCCCGCGCGGCGGCCTGCTGCACGGCCTGTTCGGCCTGGTGCGGGGCGCACAGCCGGGCGCCCAGACCCCAGCGGACCAGGTTGACGGCGTGCGCGTGATCCAGCGCGACCAGGGACACCACCCGGCCGTCGGCGGGCAGCAGTCCGTCCGCGCGGAACCGCTCCTCGTAGCGGGTCACCAGCTCGGGGACGGCGGGGGCGTCCGCGGCGTCAGCCGGGCCCGCGGTCTCCTGGCCGTTCGTGTCCTTCGTGTCCTTCGCGGCCCCGGCATCCCCGGCCCGCGCCCGGGCGCGCAGCGCCGCCTCGGTCTCCGCCGGGACGAACTGACCGCCGAGCAGCTGGTCCAGGCGCTGCTGCCAGCCGGCCGGGTCGGTCACCGACCACTGGTCGCGCAGGGTCTGCGCGTCCGCGGCGTGGTCGAGGAAGGCCGTACCGAGCTCGTTCCACGGCACGCTGTGGTGCACCGCGATCGGCGCACCGCACGCCAGACCCTGCGCGACGGGGCCGTGCAGCGGACCGCCGTAGTGGGTGACGAGCAGGCCGCCGGGCCGTACGCCGCCCTGGGCGCGGTGCCGCAGCCAGCCGGCGCGGTGGGTCCGCGACGCGGGCAGATAGGCGGCGCACGGCGTGCCGGGGTTCACCGCCAGCCGCCACTTGTCGTTCGGCCAGTCCTCCGCCAGTTCTTCGACCGAGACACGGTCGAAGAACTGCTGCGGCTGCCACGGCGGCAGCATGCCGCGGGTCAGGACGGGAATGCATTTACCGCCCGCCGCCGGGTCGTCGTAGACGGGCAGCGGGTCCTGACCCTGCTGCGGTACCGCCAGATACAGGTCCTCACCGGCGATCGCCGCGACCTGACCCTCCCAGTCCCCACGCGCCGTTGCTTCGCACAGCCGCCGCTCAGTATCCGTCGGCGGCGCCCATCCCGGAGTAGCCACAGGCCAAGACCCTACGATCACCCCTTCCCGCGCGGGAACCTGGGGCTGCCGGCACGGCACCGACCAAGGCACGCGCACCACCCGTCACGGAGGCTCGACGGTATGACCGACCACGACCGGCCCGGCCGCGGGCACCACCATCCGCACGGCGGCGCTCACCCCGACTGGGAGGTGCTCGGCCCGCACCTTGAGCGGGGCGCCGAGCTGTACCTGCCGCTCTACGAACAGGCCGTGTCCTGGCTGTGCGAGCGGCCTGGCGGCGCGGCCGGCGGTCTCGTTCCCGGCGGGGTGCTGCGGGTGCTCGACATCGGCAGCGGCCCCGGCGTCGTCAGCTGTCTGCTGGCCCGTGCCTTCCCGAACGCCGAGGTGGTCGCGGTGGACGCGACCGGGGCACTCCTGGAGCGGGCCCGCGACCGGGCCGACCGCCTCGGCCTCGGCGACCGGGTCCACACCCACCTCGCCGAGGTCCCCGACGGACTCGACGCCCTCGGCGGCGCCGCCCTCATCTGGTCGGGCAGGGCGCTGCACCACGTCGGGGACCAGCGTGCCGCGGTCGCCGCCCTGGCCGGTCATCTGCGGCCCGGCGGACTGCTCGCCGTCGCCGAGGGCGGCCTCCCCGCGCGCTATCTGCCGCGCGACCCCGGCATCGGCCGCCCGGGGCTGCAGTCCCGGCTCGACGCGGCCGGCGAGGAATGGTTCACGCAGATGCGCGCGGCGCTGCCCGACGCCGCCGACGAGGCCGAGGACTGGCCGGCCTTCCTCGCCGACGCCGGTCTGCGCGCGCCGTGTTCCCGCAGCTTCCTGCTGGATCTGCCGGCCCCGCTGGGCGCCGCGGCCCGCGCCCATGCCGTGGCCACGCTGGCCCTGGCCCGCGACATGTACGGCGAGCGCCTCGACGAGGACGACCGCGGGACGCTCGCCCGCCTCACGGACCCCGAGGACGCCGCCGGTGTGACCCGTCGCCCCGACGCCTTCGTTCTCGCGGCGCGGACGGTGCACACGGCGCGGGCGCAGTAGCCCACGGCCCGGCTCCGGCCGCGCCCGGGTGCCACCGGTCCGCTGTGCCCGGGTCAGCCCTGGTTCATCGGCTTGGGGTTGATCACGGCGAAGGTCGCGCCCTGCGGGTCGCGCACCACGGCCATCCGGCCGGCGACCATGTCGAAGGGCCGCTGAAGTGCCGCGCCACCGGCCGCCGTCACCTTGTCGACGGTCTCATCGGTGTCCGCCACCGAGAAGTACGCGAGCCAGTGTGACGGGGTGTCGGCCGGCATCTGCTCGGACATCGGCTGCATGCCGCCCACCGGACGGTTCTGCACCGTCAGGGAGTAGTAGTTGTCGGCGCCTTCCATGGGGGCGCTCTCGATGCCGAGGGCGGTCTTGTAGAACGCGGCGGCGGCGGACGGGTCGGTGGTGTTGAGCTCGTTCCAGATCAGTGCGCCGTGTTCGTTGACGATGCCGGCGCCGGGGAAGTCCCCGGGCTGCCAGATGCCGAACACCGCTCCGGTCGGGTCGGCAGCGATACCCATCCGGCCGAGCGTCATCACGTCCATGACGGGCAGCAGGACCGTGCCCTCGGCTCCCCGTACCGCCTCGGCGGTGGCGTCCGCGTCGGCGGCGGCCAGGTAGGTGGTCCACACGGTCGGCGGGGCGGGCTGGCCGCCCATCGGGACCGCGGCCATGATGCCGGCCACCGGCTTGCCGTTGAGTTCACAGACCGCGTAGCCGCCGGTGTCCGGGGGCCCGATCTCGCCGGTCCACCCGAAGACCTGGGAGTAGAAGTCGATGGCCGCTTGCTGGTCCGGGGCCGCGAGGTCGATCCAGCAGGGCGTCCCGGGCTGGTAGGGAGCTGTGACGTCGGGCATCAAGGCCTCCTCGATGGGGCACCTCCGCCACCCTTGCGGGCACGGCGGAGGAGCGGAACGCGGAGGGGTACCGGCCCCGGTCGGCACGCCTCGGGGACCACCCCACACTCACCCTCCACCCTCACCGCCGTCCGCCGAGCCCGCCACTCGGGTACCGCGCGGCGCCGCCCGTACGAGCGGGCGGCGCCGGAACGGAACGCGGATCAGGCCACGTCGAAGGTGGCCGGGTCCGGGCCGAGGCGGTTGCCGGATTCCAGGCCGGCGAGCGCGGTGAGGTCCGCGTCGTCCAGCTCGAAGTCGAAGACGTCGATGTTCTCGGATATGCGCGAGGGGGTGACGGACTTCGGGATGACGACATTGCCGAGCTGGAGGTGCCAGCGCAGCACGACCTGAGCGGGCGTCTTGCCGTGCTTGGCGGCGAGCTCGGCGATCACCGGGTCCGCCAGCAGGCCCTTGCCCTGGCCCAGCGGCGACCAGGCCTCGGTCACGATGTTGTGCCGGGCGTGGAAGGCGCGCGCGGCGGCCTGCTGGAACTGCGGGTGCAGCTCGATCTGGTTGACGGCCGGGACGATGGAGGTCTCGCCCAGCAGCCGCTCCAGGTGCTCGGGGTAGAAGTTCGACACGCCGATGGCCTTGGCGCGGCCGTCCGCCTGGATCTTCTCCAGAGCCTTGTACGTCTCCAGGTAGGTGTCCCGGGCCGGCAGCGGCCAGTGGATCAGATACAGGTCCACGTACTCCAGGCCGAGCTTGGTGAGGGAGGTGTCGAAGGCGCGCAGCGTCGCGTCGTAGCCCTGGTCGGAGTTCCAGAGCTTGGTCGTGACGAACAGTTCGTCACGGTCGATACCGGAGGCGGCGAGCGCCTTGCCGGTGCCTTCCTCGTTGCCGTAGATGGCCGCGGTGTCGATGCTGCGGTACCCGGCGTCCAGGGCGTGGCCGACGGCGGTGGTCGCCTGGTCGTCCTCGACCTGCCAGACGCCGTAGCCGAGCTGCGGCATCGCGACGCCGTTGTTGAGCGTGATGGACGGAACCTTGCTCACGGGAGAATCGATCCTTACGTCGGCTTTCGTCTTCAGGGATGTCAACGATCATCCGCGGTCGCGCATTCCCGGACAGCCGGACGGAATGCACGGGACGCGGGGTGTTCCCGGGCGGCCGCGAAGACCGGGGCGGGGCGGCGGCCCGGGACGCCGGGGGCGGAGCGGGGAACGGCGGTGAGTTCGCAGAGCGCGAACGACCCGGCGCACAGCACCACCAGTCCGGCGCACAGCTCCAGGGCGCCGACCAGACCCGGCAGTCCCTCGGGGACCGCGGAGGCGCCGCGGACGAGCCCGTCGGTCACCGCCTGCCCGAGCCACAGACAGCCCCCGCAGGCGAACGCCGAGGCACTGCCGCACCACGCCAGGGCCAGCGCCGTACGGACCCGGACCCGGGGCAGCAGCCCCGGCAGGACCAGCAGCACCAGTCCGGCGGCGCCGGCGAGCGACAGCAGCCCCGCGGCCCAGTGCGACGCGTGGGTGAGGACGGTACGGGCGGCCACGTCCGCCGCCGTGACCCCCAGGGCCGAACCCGCGCCCCACAGCACCTGCACGGCGCCCAGCACCGTGAGCAGCGCCGCGGCCGGCAGGAGGAAGATCCGCTGCATCGCCCGGGTGCCGGTGTCCGGCAGCGCGCCCAGCGGCCGCCGCAGCAGGCCGCCCCAGCGCTGGTGTGCGTACAGCGCGAAGGCGCCGAACAGGGTCACCGCCTCGACGGTGAAGCCGCCGTAGACGACGCCGTAGACCCACGGGGCGAGCCAGTCGCCGGCCGCGACCGGGTGGGGGACGCCGGTGACCAGCGCGGTGACGCTGCCGCCGGCGAGCCCCGTCAGCAGCGGGATGAGCAGTCCGGACGCCATCCACAACGGGAACGTCAGCAGCCAGGCCGGGGCGCGGCGGCCGGCCGGGCGGGTCAGGGTCTGGGCCACCACGGCGGCGACGGCGTCCAGGAGGAACGTGAAGACATTGGCCGCGATCCAGGTGGTGCGGCCGACGCGGGAGGTGTCGACGACGCCGATGTCGAAGCCCAGCACCCACAGCAGCTTGAGCGCGAGATACGGCACACAGGCGACGACCGCGAGCCGGCCGAGGAGAGTGAGACGACGGGAATCCATACCAGGAGCCTCGTCGGGACCGGCGCCGACGGCCTCCGTCCGACGGACGATCCCGCTCCGCCGGACGGGGGAGCGCCGCGGCGCCGCCCGGCACCCACGGCCCGGTCCGTCACGTCCGGTACAGCGCGTCCACCTCGACCGTGTAGGCCGTCTCGATCGCCTTGCGCTTGAGCTTCAACGACGGCGTCAGCAGCCCGTGTTCCTCGCTGAACTGGTTGGCCAGTATCCGGAACGTACGGATCGACTCGGCCTGGGAGACCAGCGTGTTGGCGGCGACGACCGCACGCCGGATCTCCGTCTCCAGGTCCGGGTCGCGCACCAGGTCGGTGGGCGGCAGCTCCGGCTTGTCGCGCATGGCCAGCCAGTGGGTGACCGCCTCCGGGTCCAGCGTCACCAGCGCGGCGATGAACGGCCGGTCGTTGCCGACGACGATGCACTGGGCGACCAGCGGATGCGCCCGTACCCGCTCCTCCAGGCCCACCGGCGAGACGGTCTTGCCGCCGGAGGTCACCAGGACCTCCTTCTTGCGGCCGGTGATCGTCAGATAGCCGTCCTCGTCCAGCGCGCCCAGGTCACCGGTGGCGAACCAGCCGTCGTGCAGCACGGCATCGGTCGCCTTGGTGTCGTTGTGGTAGCCGTGGAAGACCTGACCGCCGTACAGCCAGACCTCGCCGTCCTCCGCGATGTGCACGGTGGTGCCCGGTACGGGGGTGCCGACGGTGCCGAAGCGGGTCCGCTCCGGCGGGTTGGCCGTGGCGGCCGCGGTGCTCTCCGTCAGGCCGTAGCCCTCGAAGATCCGCACGCCGGCGCCGGCGAAGAACAGCCCGAGCCGGCGTTCCATCGCCGAGCCGCCCGACATCGCGTGCCGCACCCGGCCGCCCATCGCCGCCCGGACCTTGCTGTAGACGACCTTCTCGAAGAACTGGTGCTGCATCCGCAGCGAGGCGCTGGGTCCGGAGCCGGTCCCGAAGGCCTTGTTCTCCTGTGCCTCGGCATAACGGACCGCGATCTCGACGGCCTTGTCGAACGGCCCCACCTTGCCGTCCGCCTCCGCCCGGCGCCGGGCCGCGGCGAAGACCTTCTCGAAGATGTACGGCACGGCCAGGATGAACGTGGGCTGGAACGTCTGGAGGTCGGGCAGGAGCGCTCGGGCCGCCAGCTCGGGCTGGTGGCCGAGCTTGACCCGGCCCCGGATCGCCGCGACCTGGACCATCCGCCCGAAGACATGGGCCAGCGGCAGGAAGAGCAGCGTGGCCGCCTCGTCGCCCGGCTTCGAGTGGAAGACCGCCTCGTAGCGCAGCACGATGTTGTCGGCCTCGGCCATGAAGTTGGCGTGCGTGATCAGACAGCCCTTGGGGCGGCCGGTGGTGCCGGAGGTGTAGATGATCGTCGCCGTGGCGTCCGGGGTGACCGCCATCCGGTGGCGGTGCACCACGTCGTCGTCGATGTGCGCACCGGCCGCGGTCAGTTCGGCCACCGGGTCGGCGTCCAGCTGCCACAGCTTGCGCAGCTGCGGAAGCCGGTCGATCACCGAGCCGACGGTCATCGCATGGTCCTCGTGCTCGACCAGGCACGCGGAGACGCCCGCGTTGTGCAGCATCCAGAAGACCTGCTCCGCCGACGAGGTCGGATACAGCGGCACGGACTGGACGCCGATGGACCACAGCGCGAAGTCGAAGAGGGTCCACTCGTAGCGCGTGCGCGACATGATGCCGACGCGGTCGCCGAACCGGACACCCTGGGCGAGCAGGCCCTTGGCCAGGGCGAGGACCTCGTCTCTGAACTGTCCGGAGGTGACGTTCTGCCAGTTCCCCGCGTCGTCCTTACGCGCCAGTGCGACGCGGTCGGGGTCGGTTTCGGCGTGCTCGTAGACGGCATCCGCCAGCCCGCCGACCCGGGGCGCGGTCGCCAAAGGCGGGACGGTGAACTCGCGCAATGACCCAGCTCCTCGTGGTGTTGCTCACAAGGCCGCGACCGTACCCCACCGTGACGGCATCCGGCAGGGCCGTACCACGTGGCGAACGCGGCCGCACAGGAACTGGCCAACAGGAGAAAACGGGTGACTCGGGAGAAGCGGGGGCAGGCGCCAGCTGGTTCAACGCCGGACGATCACGGCGCCGGGACCATATCTGCACCAAATCTCTGCACGTGACAGCGAGCCGGCCGATCCGTCCCGCGCCCTGCCGCCGGTCAGGGCAGCTGCAGGCGGTCGCCGCCCGCGAGGATCGCGTCCGCCAGGGCCACCGCCGGGCCCCGCGCCGCGCGGTCGCGCTGTCCGTACAGGAGAACGAAATCCACGCCGCCCAGTTCCGGAAGTCCAGCACGTGGCTGAATCTGAACCAGACCTGGCGGGATCATGCCCTTCGTGTGGGCCATTACGCCCAGGCTCGCCCGAGTTGCGGCAATCAGCCCGTTGAGACTTCCGCTGGTGCAGGCGATCCGCCACTCCCGCCCCGCGCGCTCCAGCGCCTCCAGCGCCCGGGCCCGGGTCAGCGCGGGCGGCGGGTAGACGACCAGTGGTACCGGGCGCTGCGGATCGAGGCGCAGCCGCTCGGCCCCCACCCACACCAGCCGGTCGCGCCAGACCAGCCGTCCGCGTGAGTCCTCCGGGCGCCTTTTGGCCAGCACGAGATCCAGCCGGCCGGCCGCCAGCAACTCGTGCAGCGTCCCCGACAGCTCGACGGTCAGCTCCAGGTCGACCTCGGGGTGGTCCCGTCGGAACTCCTCCAGGACCTCCGGCAGCCGGGTCAGCACGAAGTCCTCGGAGGCGCCGAAGCGGAGCCTGCCGCGCAGCCGGGTGCCCGCGAAGAAGCTCGTGGCGCGCTCGTTCGCCTCCAGGATCGTGCGGGCGAAGCCGAGCATCGCCTCGCCGTCCTCGGTCAGCGCCGCGCCATGGGTGTCCCGGGCGAACAGCCGGCGCCCGGCGGCCTCCTCCAGCTTCCGTACGTGCTGGCTCACCGTGGACTGCCGCAGTCCGAGCCGGTGCGCGGCCTGGGTGAAGCTCAGCGTCTGAGCCACGGCGAGGAAGGTGCGCAACTGGGCGGGGTCGAACACGGGCTCTCCGTTCTTGGCCGCGCCGCCGGCCGTCTCCCCGGGCCGGGCGTCAGGAAGCCTGTCGCGGGGCGCTCATCGTGCGGTGCGCGTCGGCCGGGGCTCATCGTGCGATGCGATAACAGTGACCACGGTAAGCGGGGTTCCCGATCGGCGCAGGTCACGGCAGGCTGGGGGAATCCGTTCAGGCCCCGTGCCGCGAGCCGCCGTACGACCGAAGAGAGACCATGCGCCGCCCGCCCCTGCCCCGTTCCCTGTCCCGGCTGCCCGTCGACGGCTACATCCTGGCGCTGGTGGGCACCGTCGCGCTCGCCGCGCTGTTGCCCGCCCGC
This sequence comes from Streptomyces sp. NPDC048612, assembly GCF_043199295.1. Taxonomy (NCBI): domain Bacteria; kingdom Bacillati; phylum Actinomycetota; class Actinomycetes; order Kitasatosporales; family Streptomycetaceae; genus Streptomyces; species Streptomyces sp. NPDC048612. The sequence goes on along the minus strand of NZ_JBICVV010000014.1, from coordinate 56,398 downwards.
GGCGTGGCCGCCACCGCCGCCGAGGGGGCCTCCACCGGAGCCGTCGCGCTGCTCTTCTTCCTCTACGGCGCCCGGCTCTCCACCCGTGAGGCGCTGGACGGCCTGCGCCACTGGCGGCTCCATCTCACCGTCCTGGCCTGCACCTTCCTCGTCTTCCCGGTGCTCGGCCTGGCCGCCCGCGTCCTGGTACCGCAGATCCTGCCGCCCGCCCTCTACACCGGACTGCTGTTCCTGTGCCTGGTGCCGTCCACGGTCCAGTCCTCGATCGCCTTCACCTCCGTCGCCCGGGGCAATGTCGCGGCGGCGATCTGTGCCGGCTCGTTCTCCAGCCTCGTCGGTATCGTCGTCACCCCGCTGCTGGCGGGCCTGGTCCTGCACGGGGACGGCGGGGGCTTCTCCGCCGGGTCACTGGTCTCGATCGTCTGTCAGCTGCTGCTGCCGTTCCTCGCCGGGCAGTTGCTGCGCCGCTGGGTCGGGAACTGGCTCACCCGGCACAAGAAGGCCCTCGGCTACGTGGACCGTGGCTCGATCCTGCTGGTCGTCTACGCCGCCTTCAGCGCCGGCATGGTCCAGGGCATCTGGCACCAGGTCTCCGCGCTGCGGCTGCTGTGCCTGCTGGGGGTGGAGGCCGTGCTGCTCGCGGTGATGCTGTCCGCCACCTGGTACGGCTCGCGCAAACTCGGCTTCCGGCGGGCGGACCGGATCGCGATCACCTTCGCCGGCTCCAAGAAGAGCCTGGCGTCCGGCCTGCCGATGGCCAGTGTCCTCTTCGGCGCGCAGGCCGGGCTCGCGGCGCTGCCGCTGATGCTGTTCCACCAGCTGCAGTTGATGGTCTGCGCGGTCCTCGCCAAGCGCTTCGCGGCCTCCGCGGCCCCGGAGCCGGCGGCGGAGGGCACCGCTGCGGGAACTGCCGGGCTGGGGGAGGCCGCGGGGGAGGCGGACGCGGTGGCGGGCGGGCAGCGGCGTTAGCGGAGTCTCGCGGTTCGGCCGGCACGTTCCCGTTCCGTACGGGGGAGTTGCGGGCAGCCCGGCCTGGGCCGTGGACTGACCATCCCGTCCGCAAGACGCCCCCGGCTCGCCCGGACGTGCACGGGCCGGGCGGGCCGAGGGCGTCGTCCGCCGGGCCGGTCAGTTCCTGGCGCCCCCGCGCACCCGGTCCAGCGACAGCCCCAGGACCAGCGGGCCGTTCACCGGGGCGTTGTCGGTGCGTACGCGGGACAGTTCGGCGTCGGTCAGCGCCCGCCGGTAGACGCGTACCTCGTCCAGTGCGCCGGTGAACTGGGCGCGGCTGTCCGGCTTCTGGCCGAGGTGGACGCCGAAGACCGAGCCACGGCTGGCCGACCCCGGGACGTCGGGGGCCACGGTGGTCTCGCCCCCGTCCACCGTGAGCAGCAGCCGGCCGCCACTACGGCGCAGCGCGAGATGGTGCCAACCACCGTCGTTGTGGGCGGCGTTGGTCACCGCCTGGGCGGTGGCGGCCGGCCGGGCGCCGTCGACGGCCGTGCGGCGGGCCACGATCCGGTGGCGGGCGGGGTCGCCCGCGATCGAGATCTGCGGGGACCGGGTGCCCACCCCGCCCATCCACAGCAGTGGCTGTTCGCCGGTGGTGGCCTCCGAGCGGAACCACAGGCTGCAGGTGAAGTCGTCGCCGCCCAGGGGGAGCGAGCCGCGGAAGGGGAGGCGGACCGCATCGTCGGCGCCGTCGAAGGACAGGGCCGGCCCGAAGCGGCCGTCGGTGCCGCGGGCGCCGCCCAGGACGAGCGCGGGCCGGGCGCCGGGAGCGGTGTCGCGGGTCGTCGGGTCCGGGGCGCGCCGCGGACCGAGCCAGTCCTCGGTGAAGCGGGCGAAGCGGATCTCGTCCCGGGCGTCGGCCGCGCCGCCCTCGTACATCAGGCCGGTGACCTCACGGGAGACCGCGACCAGGTCGGAGTAGCCGGACCAGTCGGTGGTGACGCGGGCGCCCCGGTCGACGCCCTCCCAGGTGCGGCCCTCGTCGTAGGAGGAGCGGAGGGTCATGGTCCGGCGCCGGTCGGGGTCGGCGGGCGCCGCGAACAGCGTGCGGCCGGTGCGCGAGCCCGGCAGACGCAGCGCCGAGCCCTGCACCATCGGGGTGTAGAGGCCGGGGAGGGCGCGGAACGGAGCGGTGAAGGAGCCGCCGCCGTCGCGGCTGACCGCCGCGGTGCGGTGGCCCAGGTCGGTGCCGTCCTGTTCGCGGCCGTTGACGTAGACCGAGCCGTCGGAGCGTTCCAGGAGGGTCATCTCCGAGGGCTTTTGACGGAACGTCCCTTCGGAGGCGACCGGCCAGCTGTCCAGCGCGCCGATCTTCCAGGTGGTGCCGCCGTCGTCGCTGTGGACCAGCGCGGCGTGGTTGGCGGTGACCCGGCCCTCCGCGTAGCTCTCGGCGTTCATGCTGAACAGCAGCCGGCCCGCGTGCCGTCCGCGGGTGAGCTGGATGCCGTGCACCGGACCGGTGGCGTACCAGGAGTTCCACTGCGGGGGGCGGATGCTTGCGGTCAGGTCCCGGGGCGGGGACCAGGTCGTGCCGTCGTCGTCGCTGTACTGGAGGTGCGGGGTGCGGTCACAGGGGACGTCGCAGTTGAGGCCGTCGGTGCGGCCCTTGTTGTACGTCTCGGCGAGGACGATCCGGCCGGTACGGCGGTCCACGACGGGCGCCGGATTGCCGTGGGTGTCGCCGCCGCCGCGGTTGACGACCTGGAGCGGGCCCCAGGTCCGGCCGCCGTCGGCGGAGCGCTTGAGGACGAGGTCGATATCGCCCGCGTCGCCGCAGTCGTGCCGCCGGCCCTCGGCGAACGCGAGCAGGGTGCCGTGGGTGGACCGTACGACGGCCGGTATACGGAAGCAGTGGTAGCCCTGCTCCTGGGACGCCTTGAAGAGGACCTGCTGCTCGAATCCGCCTACGGGGGCGGAGGTTCCCGGCGCATCGTGCGGCGCGGCCTGGGTGGGGGCGGTCGGCAGGAGGGCGAGGGCGGTGGCGGTCAGCGCGGCGAGCAGGGCCACGGCGCGGCGGCGCCGGGGTCTGCCGCGGGGGCTGGGGTGTGCGCGGAGAACTGACGTCATGGTCCGGCCTGCCCTTCGAGGCATCGGCGTCGGGTCATCAGGACATCCCACGTCCTATGTGCATCGCGACGGAAGCTACTGCCGTGCGCGGACCGCGACAAGGAGCGTGCGCCGGTTCTCCGTGCCGCACCCGGAATTCACTCTCCCGGCCCGCAGGAACTGCGCCGGGTGCGGCAGATGCGGCGGATGCGCCGCCGGGGCCGGGCGGGCCGGATGTGCTGGGTGCACCGGATGTTCCGTACCGCCCGCCGGGCCTCACGGCCGCAGCACCACCTTGCCGAGGTTGACCCTGGCCTCGATGATCTCGTGGGCCTTCGCGGCCTCCGCCAGCGGCAGTTCGGCATGGACGGCCGCCCGCAGCCGGCCGGCGCCGGACAGCTCCCACAGCCGGGCGTGATGCTCCTCGTACAGCTCCCGGTGGACGGTGGAGAAGTGGCGCATCGTCAGCCCGGTGATGGTCTTGGCGCCCGCCAGCAGCTCATACGCCGGAACCGTGCCGCCGCCCGAGTTGAAGAAGACCAGCCGCCCGCCGGGAGCCAGCGCGGCCAGCGCGCGGGGCAGCAGAGCGCCGCCGACGCCGTCCAGGACGACATCGGCCGGCGCGCCCCAGGACTCCTGGTCGTAGGTCACCACCTCGTCGGCCCCCAGCTCGCGGAGGAACTCCGTCTTGGCGGCCGAGCTGACGGCGGCCACCACCCGCGGCACCCCCTGGAGCTTGGCCAGTTGGACGGCGAGATGCCCGGTGCCGCCGGCCGCGCCGGTGATCAGTACGGATTCGCCGTCCCGCAGTGCGGCGGTACTGAGCGCGGCGAGCGCGACGTGCCCGCTGCGCACCAGCGCCACCGCCGTCACCGCGCCCGCCCCGTCCGGGACCCGGCTCGCCAGGAAGGCGGGCGCGAGGGCGAGTTCGCTGTAGGAGCTGGTGAGGGTGAGGGAGGTGACGCGGTCGCCGAGGGCGAAGCCGGTGACGTCCGGGCCGAGCGCGACGACCGTACCGGCGATCTCACCGCCGGGCGTCCCGGGCAGCGGATCGCCACCGCCGTTGCCGTCGCCCCGTACCCGCCGAACGCACGGCAGGGTGACGCCGATCGCCTCCGTGCGGACGAGGAGTTCCCCCGGACCGGGCACCGGAGCCGCCGCGTCCTCTTCGACGCGCAGCACCTCGGGACCGCCGTAGGCATGGAATCGGACACGGCGCATGGGCGGGCACCTCCGGGTTCGACGGCCGGTGGGCACCGGCCGGATTTCATTGGGTTCCCCAACGATAGCCAGAGTCCATTGGGTCCGCCAATGGTTTTTCATTGGGTGCGCCAATGGATTTCTCGGTACCGTGACCGCATGGCCGACACCCCGTACGCCCCCAGCCGTATCCGCGCGCTCCCCAGCTGGCTGCTGGGCCGCGCCGCCGCCCGCGGGCACCGCCTGGTCGCCGAGGCGCTCGCCGCCGAAGGCCTGCGGATGATGCATCACGCCGTGCTCGCGGCGGTCGCCGAACTCGGCCCGGTCTCGCAGGCGGAACTCGGCCGGACGCTGGCCATCGACCCCAAGGACATGGTCGCGGTCGTCAACGACCTCCAGCGGGACGGACTCGTGACCCGCACCCCCGACCCCGGCGACCGGCGCAAGAATGCCGTCGAGATCTCCGCCGACGGCCGGCGGCGGCTACGCCGCACCCAGCGGCTCGGCGACGAGGCCAACGCGGAGCTGACCGCGGCCCTGACCCCGGCCGAACGCGCGCAGTTGATCGACCTGCTGACCCGGATCGCGCGGCCGGCGGAGTGAGGGGGCCGGCCGGTGCGCGGGCCGCCGCCTCAGCCGGTGGCGGCCGCCGTGTCGTCCAGGGCGAGCCGGTGCTCACCCGCGTACACGTTCATGGAGCTGCCGCGCAGAAAGCCGACCAGGGTCAGTCCGGTCTCGACGGCCAGATCGACGGCGAGCGAGGACGGCGCCGACACCGCGGCCAGCACGGGGATGCCCGCCATCACCGCCTTCTGTGCCAGCTCGAACGACGCCCGGCCGGAGACCATCAGCACACACGAGGACAGTGGCAGCCGCCCCTGCTGCAGCGCCCGTCCGACGATCTTGTCGACGGCGTTGTGCCGCCCCACGTCCTCCCGGATGTCGAGCAGTTCGCCCTCCGCCGTGAACAGCGCCGCGGCATGCAGGCCGCCCGTCCGCTCGAACACCCGCTGGGCGGCCCGCAGTCGGTCGGGGAGGGCGCTCAGCACCTCCGGTGCGATCCGGACCGGGGTGCCGGGGGAGGAGTCCAGGGACCAGCGGGCGGTGGTGCGCACCGCGTCCAGACTCGCCTTGCCGCACAGCCCGCACGACGAGGTCGTGTAGACGTTGCGCTCCAGACTGATGTCCGGGACCGGGACCCCGTCCGTGAGCCGGACGTCGACCACGTTGTAGGAGTTCTGCCCGTCCTCGGTGGCCCCCGCGCAGTAGACGATGTTCGCCAGGTCGCCGGCCTCCGCCAGGACGCCCTCGCTGACGAGGAAGCCGGCGGCGAGCGCGAAGTCGTCGCCGGGGGTGCGCATGGTGATCGCCAGCGGCTTGCCGCCGAGCCGGATCTCCATCGGTTCCTCGGCGACGAGGGTGTCCGGACGGGTGCTCACGGCACCGTCGCGGATGCGGATGACGCGGCGTCGCTCGGTGACCCGTCCCATGTCTGATCAGTCCCCTCCGCACCGGGCCGGCGGCGCCCCGGTGCTGTGTGTGCCGAGGGCCGCAGCGGCCCTTGATGCGGATCGCCGTGAACCACCGGGCCGATGGGGGCGCGGTGACCTTGGCGTTCCCATTCTCCTGCACGAGGCGGGCGGGGCGGTGCGCCGGGGACGGTCGGTGCCCCGCGGTCCGCGAGGCACCTTCTCGCCGGAGTTTTCCCTGTTCGGACGCGGTCCGTACGGCGGGCAGCGGTCCGGATCTCGGGAAAATCGAGGGGCGGTGGAGGGATGGGCGGGGTGCGGGGTGGGTAGGTGCCTGAGCCGGGGCCGGGTCAGGCGCCCGGATCATCCGGGGCCGGCCGACCGCCGCGGCCCGCGAGGTACGGCCCGGTGACGGGATCTGTGGGGGATTCCGCCACCGGGCGTACCGAAGAACCAGCCCGCCCCTTAGGGCAGGACGATGGACTGTCACCCGTACCGGCGACTTCGGCCACCGTCACCAGCGCCGCGCCGAACTCCTCCGCGCCCCGGCCCTGTTCACCCCTTCCGGCCTTCTCGACGCCGCCGCCGCCGTTCGGTCTCCCCTGACCCGGTCGCCTCCGGCCCGGCCGGCCCGGCTCCCTCCGCGTGGCCGAATCCGGATCACTCCGTTCCGATCCGCGAGACCAGCCCGGGCCGTCGGCTGTCGTCCGGGTAATGTGCAGACGATCACGCAGGACGTACCCGAAGCACCCCACCGGACCGGGCACCCGACCGAGCACGAATGGCGAGACGCACATGAGCGAAGGGACAGCACCGGCGGGCGGCGAAGCGGCCTCCGTCGCCGACGAGGCGGCCCGGGAGCGGCTGCTCTACCTGCGCGGCAGCATCGACAACCTCGACGCCGCCCTGGTGCACCTGCTCGCCGAGCGCTTCAAGTGCACCCAGCAGGTCGGCGAACTCAAGGCCCGGCACAGCCTGCCGCCCGCCGACCCGGCCCGGGAGGCCGCGCAGATCGAGCGACTGCGCCGGCTGGCCGAGGACGCCAAGCTGGACCCGGCCTTCGCCGAGAAGTTCCTCAACTTCATCATCGGCGAGGTCGTCCGCCACCACCGGGCGATCGCCGACCGTACGCACGAGGAGACGGCGGAACCGGCACGACCGGCCGGACCCACCGCGGGCTGAGCCCCGTACGCACGACGGACGGCGGGGCACCGCCCGCGCGGCAGCATCCGCGTCCCCGGCACGGCCGGCAGCGACCGGCCGCAGGGAGCAAGGCGCCGGAACGCCCCGGCGGGCGCGCCCGTGCCGCACCCCCGCACGGAGCCGGGCGGCCTGCCGCACGAAGAATGGCGCGGCCCGCCCTTGACCGCCGTACCCCACGGTCGCCTCACCCAGCTGGCCCCGCCGCGGACGCCGAGTGACACTCGCCATACCTGACGCCGGACCGTCCCGCAGTGTCGCCGCGCCCACTACCGTCCAGTAACACGGTTCCTCCGGGAGCCGCACGAGCGCCACCACCCTGCCCCTCCGGCCGTGCACCGAGAGCGGAGACACCTGATGGCCACCACCCCCGCATTCCCCGCCGACCCGGGGCGCAGCGCCCGCCCCGCGCCCGCCCCGACGCTCAGCCTGAAGCCCGGTACGTCCTGGCAGGACGCCTGGCAGCGCAGCCTGGCCGCGGCCCCCGAGGCGTTCCGCGACGACCAGGCCCTCAACCTCTGGGGTGCCGCCTGGCATCCGGACGGTCACCCGCTGCCCGCCACCAGCCCCGTCGACGGCAGTCCCGTCGCCGGTCCGCCCCGGCTCGACGCGGACGCCGCGCTGCACGCCGTACGCGCCTCCCTCGACCAGCACCGGGAGTGGCGCCACGTCCCGCTGACCGAACGCAAGGCCCGGATCTCGGCCACTCTCGACGCGCTGACCGAGCACCGCGAACTGCTCGCCCTCCTCCTCGTCTGGGAGATCGGCAAGCCCTGGAAGCTGGCACAGGCGGACGTCGACCGGGCCATCGACGGGGTCCGCTGGTACGTCTCCGAGATCGACCGGATGCTGGTCGACCGGTCGCCGCTGCCCGGCCCGGTGAGCAACATCGCGAGCTGGAACTACCCGATGTCCGTCCTGATCCACGCCATGCTGGTGCAGGCGCTGGCCGGCAATGCGGTGATCGCCAAGACCCCCACCGACGGCGGGCTGGTCTGTCTCACCGTCGCCTGCGCCCTGGCCGCCCGGGAAGGCGTCCCGGCCACCCTCGTCAGCGGCAGCGGCAGTGAACTCTCGCCCTCCCTGGTCCGCTCCCCGGAGATCGGCTGTGTCTCCTTCGTCGGCGGCCGGGACACCGGCGCCCGGGTCGCCACCGCCGTCGCCGACCTCGGCAAACGCCACGTCCTCGAACAGGAGGGCCTCAACACCTGGGGCATCTGGAACTTCACCGACTGGCAGGCCCTGACGCCGCTGCTCCGCAAGACCTTCGATTACGCCAAGCAGCGCTGCACCGCCTACCCCCGCTTCGTCGTCCAGCGCGAGGCCTTCGCCGACTTCCTCGCCACCTACCTCCCCGCCGTCCGCAGCGTCCGTTTCGGACACCCGCTGGCCGTCGCCGACCCCGCCGATCCGCTGCCCGAACTCGACTTCGGCCCGCTGATCAACGCCGCCAAGGCCAAGGAACTCGCCGATCTCACCACCGAGGCGATCTCCCGGGGCGCGGTCCCGCTGCACCGCGGCAGTCTGGCGGATGGGCACTTCCTGCCGTCCCAGGACACCTCGGCCTACTTCCCGCCGACGACGCTGCTGGCCCCGCCGCCGTCCTCCCCGCTGCATCACGCCGAGCCCTTCGGCCCCGTCGACACCCTCGTCCTGGTCGACACCGAGGCGGAACTCCTCGCCGCCATGAACGCCAGCAACGGCGCCCTGGTCGCCAGCCTCTCCTGCGACGACGAGGAAGCCTACGACCGCCTCGCACCGCAGATCCGCGCCTTCAAGGTCGGCCATAACAAGCCCCGTTCCCGGGGCGACCGGGACGAGCTGTTCGGCGGCTTCGGCAACTCCTGGAGCGGTGCGTTCGTCGGCGGCGAACTCCTCGTCCGCGCGGTCACCGAGGGCCCGCCGTCCGAACGCCTCCCGGGCAACTTCCCCGACTACCACCTGATGCCGTAGCCAGGGCCCGGACCGGCTGCCCTAGCCGATCCCCTGCCGGTCGGGGGACGAGGCGAACCGCCGGTCCGGGGCCGCCGGTACCGCACGCTCCACCGCCTGGAGCAGGAGGGTGCGGTGCCGCACCAGCGGCTCCCGCCGCGGCTCCGGTGCGAGCCGCAGCAGATCGTCGATCCCGGCCAGCATCCGCCGGGTGACCTGCGGACTGTGCGAGGCCGCCGCCCGGATCTCGGTCAGCCCCAGGTCCACCAGATCGGTCCAGGCCGGAACGTTCTGCACCAGCCGCACCGCACCCCGGCGGTCCCGGTGCTGCACCGCCCCGAGCGGCCGCCCCGCCACCGCCGCGAGAATCTGCACGATCCGGTCCAGGCACTGCACGGCCGTCGTCGGATCGTTCACCGCCGGCGACAGCGCCCGCAGCGCGATGTCCGACAACTGCCGCAGCCCCAGCCCGAGATCCTGGTGAAAGGTGCGCTCCACCCCCACCGACACCGTGCGCCGCAGCGCCCACCGGGGCGGTGCCGTCCCGCCGTGCACCGCCAGCACCGGCGTCCCCGGCAGCACGAAGTCCCCGACCCGCGGCAGCAGCCGCAGCACCACCCCCTGCCGCCGCGCCACCCGCACCAGCCGCGCCACATGTACATCCAGGACGACCCCGGCCCGGCCGGTGTGCGCGACGCGGACCGTCTCGGGCGCCAGGGAGCCCCCGTCCTCCGGCTCCTCCCCGCCGGTGCCCTGCCGGGCCAGCATCCGCAGGTTCTCCCGGGTGATCCGGTCGACCACCGGCCCCACCTGCATCAGCCGCAGCGTGGCCGACACATACGCGATGAACAGCAGCAGGCTGAGCCCCACCAGCACCATCGTCAGCAGGTTCTGCACCACGGGCACCGAGGTGATCTGCCGGACGTTGGTCTCGCTCTCGTACGAGGTGAGCACCAGCAGCGAGAACAGGAAGGTCGCCAGGAAGACGGTGAGCGTGATCTTGCTGATCCGGCTCCGGACGAAGATCCGCACCACCCGCGGGGTGAGCTGACCGCTGGCCATCTGCACCGCGACCAGCGAAATGCTGAAGACCACACCGATGAAGGTCATCATCGCCGAGCTGATCGTGGTCACGATCGTCCTGGTGTCCTCGGCGATCGACACCAGCTCCCGGACCGCCGCGTACTCCTTCTCCCGCTGCAGCAGCGCGACGATCTCAAGGTCGATCGTCGACGCCCCCCACCACAGCAGCACCGCACCCAGCAGCCCCGCCGACGGCGCGAACCAGAACGTGTCCCGCAGATGCTCCCGCAGCGGCGACAGCGCACGTGGCCTGCGCGGACCGGCACGATGCACGACATGCCCCTCATTGCCCATAAATCGAGGTTATGTGGGCGACGGATACGCAGGTGAAGGGCACTCCGAAAGCTTGGTATTGTTGTCCATGTCGCCGCGGGGAACGCCCCGCGACGATCACACCTAGTCCGGGTGGCGGAATGGCAGACGCGCTAGCTTGAGGTGCTAGTGCCCTTTATCGGGCGTGGGGGTTCAAGTCCCCCCTCGGACACCGACTGGTAGCCCGTGTGTTGCCGGAAAGTGCTGGTTGAGGTTTATCTCAACCAGCACTTTGTGTTTTCCGGAGTCGTAGGTGAGCTGCCGGACACCTCACCCGCCCTCCGTCACCCCCGTACTGCCGGGCGCCCCACCGCAGCTCGCCCGCAGTCGGTACGGGCTCCCGGCGTGTTTTCCCGGGGCTGTCGGCGGTACGCCCTGCCGTGGTGTGCCACTCCCGCCGGGGACCGGCCCCGGCTGCGCCCTATGTTCGACCGGCTGTACGGCTGGGTGGTCGGCGTCCTGGTCGTGGCCTTGTCGGTCACCGGTGGCAGCTACCTACCCGACGGTGTCACCAAGGTCCGCTTCACCATCGAGTCGGCCTACGGTGCCTCCGCGAGCAAGCAGGTAGCCATCGCCGAAATCGAATTCTTCGGCCGCTCCGGGAGCAACCACTCCTGACCGAGCGACCCGGGCCCGCTAACCACACGGCTCCCCTCGGCGGTGCGCAGGGTCTGCGCGGCATGGATGCAGCATGGATGACGAGTCGCCCGCTGCGGCGGGACGGCAGGGCACGCGGAAAGTGGAGAGTGGCGCTGCCGGTGCTGTGCAGTTCACGCAGCGTTCTCCGGTTCGGGCCGGGGCTGTGCGGTCGGGGGCGTACGGCCCGGGTGCGCTCGGTGACCTTTTCGATGTCGATCCCGCCACCGGTGCCCTGACGGTGGTCGCGCGGGGTTCCGGTCGTGCTCCTCGCGTTCCTCGTGGCCGAGTTGGGTGCAGATGACCAGGTCGCGTGAGGTGTGGTCGGGCCACTGGTCATGGATCAGATGCGAGCCGCCCGCTTGCCGCCCGGACCGGCAGCGTCGCTCCGGGTATCCGGTGGTGCGGCGGGTGTTGGGGACGGTGCAGCGCCGGTCCTGCCCGACGTTTCGCCGACTACGGTCCTGCGCACCCAACTGGCCTCCCGGCTGAGAGCCGCTGGGGGAGCGCTCCAGGGCCGCTGGAGGAAAACGCGCATGTCGCGGGCGTGTGACTACCGTTGTGAACAGGGCGTGGACGTCGCGGCGAGGAGACCGCCGGGAAGCATCGGACCGGCGTGCAGGGGCGCCGCCGGGCACCTCCGTATGGCGGTGCCGTGCAGAGTGTTCCGCCGTGTGAGAAGGGGGAGGGGCCACGCCCCCGGATGTCGATAACCGACGACCGTGCCGCCGCCGACCGCTTGGCTGATGCGCCGATGACCGTGGTCATCGACCCGGGGACGCCGCCCTACCGCACTCCGCCCACACTGGAGGTGCGTGGCCCCCTGACCGCCGGCCGTGTGGCGGCGGCCCTCGACCACGCCGCGTCGCGCACCCACGGTGGCCGGCCCTGGCCCCATCGTCTGCAGCGGCTGGGACCCGGCCACCACCTGTTGCACGTGGAGCCGCAGTCGGCAGCTGCGGCGGACGACCCGGACGAGCGTTCCGCCGCCTTCCCGGCCGGTCTCGTCGCGGACCTGCTCACCGCCTGTGACAGGCCGGCCGTCCCGCTCGGGCCGGCCCAGCGCGATCTGCTCCGGCGCCGCCGCGCCGAGCCCGACGGCCGCCCCCACTGGAGGGCGCTGAACGCGAGGGAGCCGTTCGACCCGGCCGCGGTCGACGAGGCACTGTGGGCGCTGGCCCGGGCCCACCCGTTGCTCGGCGCCCGGATCGACACCGCCGGCGACGGCGGCATCCATGTCGCGCCGCCGGTGTACGAAGCCTCGTGCACCGTCGCCGACGGAGTCGCCCGGGCGCGTGAGCGGGAGGCCGTCATGGCCGCGAGCCGCCGCCTGGACCCCGTCACCGGCCGCACGCTGTGCGCCGTTCTGCTGCGCGGGCGGCGCAGGCTGGTGGTGGCCCACGAACTTCTCGTCGACCAGCTCTCGTTGGATGTCCTCACGGCCGACCTGCGGGCTGCTCTGGCCCGGCCGGAGGAGGAACTCGCGGTTGAGGACGTGCGGTACCCGGACTGGGCCGCCGCGCTGCCTACGACGGGCTCGGACCCCCACGAGAGCGACCGCCGGCGCGCCGTCGCCGAAGGACGCGCCGCAGCCCGTGCCTTCCGCCCCGGCGCCCCCTCCCGGACGGTGCTCCGCACCGTCACCCCGGCTTCACGCTCGGCCGTGCGGCGACGGAGCGGCTGAGCGGAGCCCTGCCCCGGCGCTTCGGGCTCAGCCCGGTCCAACTGCTCAGCGGCGCGCTGGGGCTGGCCCTGATCCGGTGGCGCGGCACCGAGTGCGCCTCCTTCGACGTGTGCACCGACGGGCGGCAGGGCAGTCCCGCCCTGGCCCGTACGGTCGGGCCGTTCGCCGAGACCGAGCCCGTACTGCTTCCAGGCACACCGGACGACACCGCCCGGGAGTTCCTCGGCCGGGTCGCCGGGTCCCTCGCCGACGTGGGATGCGCCGTGTTCAGCGCGTGCCGCGAGTACACGCCCGACCCGGCGCTCCGGCTCGCCATGCGCGAACTCGTCCCGGTCCTGGTGCGTTTCACCCCCGATGCGGACGTCCGTACCGCCCCCCGGCCGGACCGGGCCGTCGTCCCGTACGCGCTCGACATCGTCGCGTGGGTGCGCGGACGCCGGCTGCGCGTCGGGCTCGACTGGCTGCCCGCCGTCCACGACGGCATCACCGAGGAGTCCGTCGGACGGCTCCTGTCCCTGACCAAGGACGTCCTCCAGGAGCTGGCGGGAGGACCCGACGCGGTGCCCTCCGCGGCGAGCACGGTCGCGGCGAGCCCGCTGCAGCGTGCACTCCTCGCCGACGCCGACGCGCACCCCGGAACCGGACGGCAGATCGAGCAGCTCCGCTGGGTCTGGCACGGCCCGCTGGACATCGCCCGGTTCACGGCCGCCTGGCAGTCGGTCTTCGACCGGGAGGCCGTGCTGCGGGCCGCCTTCGACCACCGCCCGGAGCCCCGGATCACCCTTCACGACCGTGTCGTTCCCGATGTGGTGCGCAGGGCCCACGCGGGTGCGCGCTGGTCCGAAGCCCTCGCCGACGACCGCTGGCGCGGGCTCGACCCGCGGTCACCCGGGCCGCTGCGGGTCACGCTGTTCGACGGTCCGCCCGACGACGGTACGAGCCCGCCGAGCACGCGCGTGCTGCTCACCTATCACCAGGCTCTGCTCGACACCTGGAGCGTGCGCCTGCTCCTCGCGGAGTTCTACCGCGCCTATCTGGCGGACGGCACGCTCCCGGGCGGCGACCGGCGTCCTGACCTACGCGACTACGCGCACTGGATCGAGGCCCAGGACCTCGCTCCCGCACGGGACTTCTGGCAGCGGGCCGCGCCCCGACCGGATGCCGCGTCGTCGGTGACAGCCTGCACCTCGGCGTGGCCCGCCGCCGAGGCGACGGGCCACGGACGGGCCCGGGTGCGGCTCACCTCTTCCGAGGCGGCCCGCCTGAGTGCCTGGGCCGGCCGGTGGGGCGCCACCGTGAGCGGTGCGCTGCAGGCCGCCTGGGCGCTCATGCTGTTCCGGGCGGCCGGGGCGGGGGATCCGATGCCGGTGCGGTTCAGCGTCGCGGTCTCCGGGCGGGGCATCCCGCTCGACGGCGTCGAGCGCCTGCCCGGTGCGCTGTGTAACCCGCTGCCCGTCTCGGTCGAGGTCGACCCGGCGGCCACCGTGCCCGAACTGCTGGCCGGCCTGCGCGACCAGGCCATCGACCTGGCGTCGTACGAATGGGTCTCGGCCGGTCAGATCGACGGCTGGGCGGGGGGCATGCGATGCCCGTCCGGGGCGGCTGGACAAACCGCCGACAGCCTGCTCGTCTTCGAGAGCAGCCTCGGCCCTCTGGACCGGCTGGCGCCCTCGCTCGCCGCGCAAGGCATCCGCATGGAGCTCCCCGAGACCACGGGCGCCGCGACCGCCTTCCCGGTCACCCTCTTCGCGCACCACGACGAGGCGGGCGGCCTGGTCCTTTCGGTGAACTCCGACCGCACCAGGCCGACGGACGCCACCGGACTGCTGGCCCGCTGCGCCGATCTGCTGCGGGAACTCCCGGACAGGGCCGACGAGTCGACGCCCATCGCCGGGGGCCTCGACGCATTCCCGGCAGCGGCGGCCCCTTGGCCCGCCTTCGTCACCCTGCGCCCCGGGGCGGGCGGCGTTGTGTGCCTGGTGCCCTCTCCCGGCGTTCCGCGGTCCTGGTACGCACTGCTGTCCCGGCTGTACACGGGACCCGAGTCAGTGGTGCTGCTGCGGCGGTCACCGGACGGAGTCCAGGCCTGGTACGAGGCACTGCGGGACCTGGCCGGCGCAGGGAAACCGCTGGTGCTCGGCGCATACTCAGGCGGAGGCGCCGGTGCCTACGAGACGGCTCGGCTCCTGGCGGCGGACGGCCACCGTCCACCGCTAGTGGTGCTGTCGGCCGACACCGGTACCGGCGAGGCCGTGCGCGGCCTCGCGCGACTTCTCGACGCGGCGGCCCGGCGTCCCGCGGCAGGTGAGGAGCGCTGGAGGAGCGTTTGAGAGCACGCCTCGCCCCGCAGGGATGGGTCCTGGCGCTGACCACCCTCCAGACCTACATACTCCAGCTGCGGCGGAGGCTGGGCGCGGCCATGGGACCCGGCTCACCGACGGGAGCCAAGGACGTCCTCGCCACCCCGTCGTTGCCCTCGGCGGCCTGGGCGGCGGCGGTCCTCAGTACGCCGACCGCCCAGTGTCCGGCGGATCCGCCGGAGACGAGGTGCCGGGCGACGACGACGGGATCGGTGCCCCGGTGCTGCAGTGCCCGGGCCGCCGCGCGGTGCGGCGGGCCCGGTCGGCGGCCGTCAGCAGTGCGGTGTCTCAACGGGAGAGGCAGCTCAGTGCGGCCTGGGCGAAGGCCGGACCGGCGAGTTCGGCTTCAGCCGCACGGGACTGGTCCACGACGATCACGACGGGACGCTGCCGGGCAAGGCCGAGGAGTTCGGCACAGACCGCATGCAGAACACGTGCCCCGGCGCCCTGCGAGGCAGGCTCGGGGGAGTGGCCGGCGGTGGCGAGGTCGGAGGAAAGAGGGGACACGCCGGTGCCGAAGTACGTCAGGGAACATGGTGGGCCAGTCCCGCGTCGCGCAGCTCCTCCAGCCAGGTGTCCAGGTCGGCGCGGGTTTTCCCGGGTGCCGTGCCCCACAGGGAGGCGAGCATGCGGGCCGCGGCGGCGGGATCTCCGTCGTGCTGGCGCAGGGCGATCCACATGGCCGTGCAGACGGGGGAGCAGAGGTAGCGCCTGGGCCGGACCACCGAATCCACCTGCAGTTCCAGGAACCCGTTCCCGTCGATACTGACGCTCACTTCTGGCACCGGTTGAACACGCACACTTACCTCCTGTGGCAGACATGCGCCGAAGCCGTGCTGCAATGCGGTGCCGGACACCTGACGGTAGGGCGGAGCACGGCCGGGATCCAGGCCGCGGAGCAGGCTCCGGGGCCGCGGACGACGGCGACCCCTACGCCGGCGGGCCGGATAGCCGGAGACAGGGGGTGCGCACGGCGTCGACCGCGTACGGGCCCGCTTACACCGTGAACCGCGTCGCCCGGCCCCGCACCTCGTCCAGCAGCCGTGCCTGCGCCAGCGACTCCTCCTCCAACAGGGGGAGTTCGCTGCCGCGCACGGCGTCCCGGAACGAGGTGAGCATCGACGTGAAGTGGTCCTCGGGCTCGACGGTGATCTCCGAGTGTTCCGTGCCCACGGACAGGCGCAGCACCGGACGGTGCGGGGGGGCCGTTGTGTAGACGTGGTCGACGGCCAGTGTTCCCGCACTGCCCTGGATCTCGTACCAGGAGCGGTAGTGGTGTTCCATGCCGAACCGGACCTGGGCGCTCGTCCCGTCCGCCGCGGCGAGCAGTGCGGCACCCGCGACGTCGACCCCGTACCGCTCGTCGACGCGCAGCACCGCCCCGGCCACCGAAAGCCCGGTGCCGAGGAAGCGCAGGGCGGCGCGCAGCGGGTAGACGCCGTTGTCGAGCAGCGCGCCGCCACCGAGTTCGGGGTCGTAGCGGCTGTCGCCCGCCGACCGCGGCGGGATGGTGAAGGCCGCCGACACCGTGCGTACGGTCCCGAGCACCCCCGACGTCAGGAGCTCGGCCACCCGACGGTGCTGGCGGTGATGCAGGAACATGAAGTTCTCCCGCAGCACGAGGTTGGCGCCGCGAGCCGCGGCGAACAGCCGGTCGGCGTCCGCCGTGCAGGCCGCCAGTGGCTTCTCCACCAGCACGTGCTTGCCCGCGGCCAGCGCCCGCTCGGCCCATCGGGCGTGCAGCAGCGTGGGCAGGCATACGTAGACCGCGTCCACGTCCTCGTGCATCAGCAGCTTCTCGTACGAGTCCAGGGGCTCACCGCCGAAGCGTTCGGTGAACGCGGCTGCCCGCCCCGCGTCGCGGCTCGCCACACAGGCGAGTTCCAGCCCTTCGGTCTCCAGCAGCGCCGGCAGGGTGCGGCGGGACGCGATGTCGGCGCAGCCGAGCACCCCCATGCGCACCGGCCCGGCCATCAGTACAGCGTGTGGGCGCACACGACGAGCGTGCGCAGCTCCACACCCAGGTAGTTGCCGTGCGCCAGCAGCTCGGTGAGCTGGGCCAGGGTTAGCCACAGGTAGTCCTCCGGGGTCTCCTCGGGGAAGTCGTCGGGGACGCGGACGATCGAGTACCGATTCTGCGCGTGGTAGAAACGGCCGCCCTCCTCGGACTGGACCGTGTCATAGCACACCCGCCCGGTGGGCGCCGAGACGACGTCGGTCAGGTAGGGCGGTGCGGGCTCGGCGTCCGGGCCGGCGTGGTCGGCGGGGCGGCAGTGCACGGTCGGTGCCAGTTCGGCGACGTTGAGCGTGCCGACGTCGACGCGGGCCTGCACCAAGGCGTGCAGTGTGCCGCCGATCTCCTTGACCAGGAGCGCCATCAGGCCCGGCACCTGAGGCTGGATCAGTGGCTGGGACCAAGAGCTCACCTCGCGGTTGCCCGCCGTGATGTCGGCACCCATCACCCGGAAGCGCCGACCGCTGGTGTGCGCGATCTCGTGCTCGTCGTGCCGCCAGCCGTCCGTGACAACCTCGTGGAGCGGTACCAGGCGGCGCACCAGCTCGCGCTGCGCGCGTACCCCGGTCAGCCAGCTGCCGAACTCGGCCTCGGTGTGGCGGGGCCGGGCCTCGGAGTCGTAGAAGGAGCGCAGGACGTCACCGCCCGGCGCGCCGGGCGCACCGCCCGCCGTGGGCAGGCAGGCCAGGATGGACCGGGAGTCCATGTTGACGAGATTGTCCCGGAGCAGCAGGGTCCGCAGCTGTCCGAAGGTGAACCAGCGGAAGTCCTCGCCGACTTCGATGTCGTCGTCCGGGGCGATCTCCACGACCATGTTGCGATTGCGTTTGGCCAGGAACCAGTCGGCCTGCTCGGACTGGAGCACGTCGACCAGGACCCGCGCCCGGCCTCGCGACAGGAAGAGAGCCAGATGAGGGATGCCGCGGCCGCGGTGCACACCCGTGAAGTTGGAACGGGTGGCCTGCACGGTCGGGGACAGCTGGACGGTGTTGACGTTGCCGGGTTCCATCTTGGCCTGCATCAGGAAATGCAGTACACCGTCGATCTCGCGGGCGACGATGCCCAGCATCCCGATCTCCGGCTGCACGATGATGGGCTGACACCGTTCGCCACCGGCCGTGGCGTCGCTGCGTGCCCGCAGGCCCTCGACGGAGAAGAACCTGCCGGACTCGTGGCGCAGATTGCCGTCCGCCGGGCCGAAGGACCAGCCGCGCAGCTGACCGAAGGGAACCGGCCGGACCTGGAAGCGTCCTGCGCTCGCCCGCTCGTCCAGCCACTCCTGGACACGGGCGACGGGCATCGGCGGGCTGTCGGGGACACGGGCGGAGGCCAACAGCCTGCGGGCGGTGACCGTCCGGTCAGCCGTGAGCAGGGGCCGCGGCGCGAGGGCGCCGTCCGGGGTTTCAGCAGGCATGGCCGAGCGCCTCCTCGACGATCCGGCATACCTGGTCGTGGTGGTCGTTGAGATAGAAGTGACCGCCCGGCAGCACGTGCAGGTCGAAGCCGTCGGTGCCGGCGAGGGTCTGCCAGGCACGCGCGTCGGCGACTGGCACATGGGGGTCGCTGTCCCCGGTGAGCACCGTCAGCGGAACGGTGAGGGCCGGTTCGGGGCGGTGGCGGTAGCCCTCGGCCATCCGGGCGTCGTTGCGCAGCGCGGGCAGCACCATGTCCAGCAGTTCGCTGTCCTGCAGCAGCCGGGGGTCGCAACCCTGCATCCGGGCGACCTCGGCCACCAGGGCCGCGTCGTCGCGCAGATGCGCCATGGCATGGCGTGGCCGGGTGGGGGAGCGGCGCCCCGACACGAAGAGACGGGCAGGCGACCGCCCGTCCTCGGCGCTCAGGCGGCGCGCCGTCTCGTAGGCGAGGGTGGCGCCCAGGCTGTGCCCGAACAGCGCGTACGGGCGGTCCGCCGACACACGCAGCGCCGGCACCAGGGCGTCGACGACTTCGTCGACGCTCTCCAGGAACGGCTCGTTGCGGCGGTCCTGACGCCCCGGGTACTGCACCGCGATCGCCTCGACGGCAGGCGAGAGCCGTCGGGCGACCGAGAGGTACGCGGAGGCCGAGGCGCCCGCGTGCGGGAAGCAGAAGAGGCGTACGGCGGCGGTGTCGTCGGGCCGGTAACGGCGCAGCCACGAGGACGCGGCATCCTGCGGTGCGCATGCGCCGCGGGCGTTCACTTCGGCTCAACTCCTCGTGAGGTGATGGTCGGCGGGGCCGGAGCCCGACGGCGAGGCGGGCCGGAGGCGGGCCGCCGTCGCTGCCTTCAGCGGTTCCCACCACCGGCGGTTGTCGCGATACCAGCGCACCGTCGCGGCCAGGCCCCGGTCGAAAGGGACCAGCGGCTCGTACCCCAGCTCGGCGGAGATCTTGGAGATGTCCACCGAGTAACGCCTGTCGTGAGCCGCGCGATCCGCGACGGTACGGATCCACGAGGCGTCCCGGCCGGTCAGCTCCAGGAGTCGGCCGACGAGTTGACGATTGGTCAGCTCGGTGCCGCCGCCGATGTTGTAGACCTCGCCCGCCCGGCCCTTGACCGCGACGAGCGCGATGCCCCGGCAGTGGTCGTCGACGTGCAGCCAGTCACGGCTGTTGCCGCCGTCCCCGTACAGCGGTATCGGGACGCCGTCGATCAGATGGGTGGTGAACAGCGGGACGGCCTTCTCCGGGTGCTGGTACGGCCCGTAGTTGTTGGAACAGCGCGTCACCCGTACGTCCAGACCGTGCGTGCGGTGGAAGGCCAGCGCGAGCAGGTCCGAGGAAGCCTTCGAGGCGGAGTAGGGCGAGTTGGGCTCCAGAGGATGGTCCTCGGGCCAGGAACCCTCGTCGATCGAGCCGTACACCTCGTCCGTCGACACGTGCACGAAGCGGCCGACACCCGCGTCGGCCGCCGCCTGCAGCAGCATCTGTGTGCCCAGTACGTTCGTCGTCACGAACGCCGAGGAGTCGGCGATGGAGCGGTCGACGTGCGACTCGGCGGCGAAGTGCACCACCAGATCCGTGCCACGCATCAGTCGGGCCACCAGCGGGCCGTCGCAGATGTCACCCCGCACGAACTTCAGGCGCCGGTCGTCCACCACGGGGGCGAGGTTGGCCCGGTTCCCGGCGTAGGTGAGCTTGTCGAGCACCACGGTGGCCGCGCCGGCCAGATCCGGATACGCACGGGACAACAGCTGTCGGACGAAGCACGAGCCGATGAAGCCCGCGCCTCCGGTCACCAGCACACGCATCGTGACGGGCCTTTCGCAAAGGGGTCGGGAAAGGGGGCCGGGTGGGGCTGTGCGCCGGGCGACGGCCGCCGTTGTCCGCCCGCGCACCGCGACCAGCGTGCGCACGGCACCTAGGGCAGCGGTCGAGCAACGGCGGACCCGGCTCGGACCGCCGACAGGGAATTCCACCGTTCCTCGAACCGCCCTCCGGCGGTCTTCCGGCGGCGGCCGCGATCATCGGGACGGCTTCGCGCACATTGGTGAGGGACCGTGGCCGGGTACACCACGACAGGGACGAGCCATGGACATCATCGGAGGGGGCTTCATCGCCCGGAACCTGCACCCGGTGGCCCACCGTCACCCGGACACCGTGGCCGTAGCCGCCGGGGTCTCCTGGACCAGCCAGAGCTCCGCTGCCGACTTCGCGCGCGAGGGCGAGCTACTGGACGAGACGGCCCACCGCTGCCGGGCCGAAGGACGCCGTCTGATCTTCTTCTCCACCGCGTCCGCCGCGATGTACGGAGCCGTGGACGGCCCGGCACGCGAGGGCGACCCCGTCCGCCCGTGCAACCCGTACGGTGTGCACAAGCTCGCTCTGGAGACCCGTCTGAAGGAGTCCGGCGCCCGTCACCTGATCCTGCGCCTGGGGCACCTCGTGGGCCCCGCGCAGCCCCCGCACCAGCTCGTTCCCGCCCTCGTGGCGCAGATCGGGCAGGGTACGATCCGCATCCACCGCGGGGCCGTCCGCGACCTGATCCACGTCGAGGACGCCGTCACTCTCATCGACCGCCTGCTCGGCCAGGACCTCGACGGCGAGACCGTCAACGTGGCCTCCGGACACGCCGCCTCCGTCACCGACATCGTCGACCACCTTGCGCACCGCCTCGGCGTGATGCCGCACCGGCAGTTCCTGGACGTCGCGCACCAGGGCGGCGCCCGGCACACCGTCGCCACCCAGAAGCTGCGCGCCCTGGTCCCCGAGGCCGCGCGCATGGGCTTCGGTCCCGGCTACCACCGCCTGGTCCTGGACCGCTACCTCGGCTTTGTCGGCGCACCGCCCGAACCCGTGCCGTGAAGATAGGCGAGGACGGCCAGCACCCTGCGGTTGCCGTCGTCGGACGCGCTGATGCCCAGCTTCCCGAAGATGCTCGTGGTGTGCTTGCTGATCGCCCCTTCGCTCAGGAACAGCCGCTGCGCGATCGCCGCGTTGGACCGGCCCTCCGCCATCAGCGCCAGCACCTCCCGCTCGCGGGGCGTGAGTGCCGCGAACGGCGCCTGGTGCGGGGACGAGGCCAGCAGTTTCGCGATCACGTCCGGATCCATCGCCGTACCGCCCCCGGCCACGCGGCGCACGGCATCCACGAACTGATCGCCGTTGAGCACCCGGTCCTTGAGCAGATAGCCGACCGCACCTGTCCCGTCCGCCAGCAGCTCGCGCGCGTACAACTGCTCCACGTGCTGCGACAGGACGAGCACCGGCAGGCCCGGCGTCTCCCTGCGGGCTGCCAGGGCCGCCTGCAGGCCCTCGTCGGTGAACGTCGGCGGCAGCCGTACGTCGACGATCGCCACGTCCGGCGCGTGCTCGCGCAGTGCGTCGCGCAGTTCCTCCCCGGTCTCCACCGCCGCGACCACGTCCATGCCCCGCACCGTGAGCATGTGGGTCAGGCCCTCGCGCAGCAGATGCAGGTCTTCGGCCAGGACGATTCGCAAGAGGGCTCCGTCGCTAAGGGGTCTGACAACCCTAACAGCCCGGTCACGGCCCGGGACGCTGCCGCATCGGCAGTGCGAACTCCACCCGGGTCGGTCCGCCCGGGGGGCTGTCCACCGTCAACACGCCGTCGAAGGGCGCCAGTCGGGCACGCAGCCCGCTCAGTCCGCTGCCTGCCACCGGATCCGCACCACCGCACCCGTCGTCGCAGACCGCGCCGGTGAGCTGCCCGTCGTCCACCCACAGCTCCACTCGGACACGCCGTGCCCGGGCGTGCTTGGTGACGTTCGCGAGCAGTTCACCGACCGTGAAGTACACCGCCGACTCGATCGCCGGGTCCGCACGGTCCGACAGCCCGACGACCGTCTCCGTCTCCA
Source organism: Streptomyces sp. NPDC048612 (assembly GCF_043199295.1). Taxonomy (NCBI): domain Bacteria; kingdom Bacillati; phylum Actinomycetota; class Actinomycetes; order Kitasatosporales; family Streptomycetaceae; genus Streptomyces; species Streptomyces sp. NPDC048612. The sequence continues at coordinate 34,157 of NZ_JBICVV010000014.1, read as the reverse complement.
GCGGCACGTCGAGCGCCAGCGCACGCACGGCGTCCGCCAGGCCGCGTTCGGCCAGTACCGGCGGATGGATGCCGCGTACCAGCTGCCGCAGTTCCCGGAGCCCCTTGGCCAGGCCCTCGCGTGCCTCCGAGACCAGCCGCCTGGCCTCCTCGGGGTTCTCCTCGATCAGGTAGCCCACCGAGTCCAGCTTCATGCCGACCGCCACCCAGCTGGCCTGCGCCCCGTCGTGCAGGTCGCGCTCGATCCGGCGCAGCACCGCGGCCTGGGCGTCCGTCGTCTCGTCCCGCTGCTCGCGCAGCGCGCCGACCTGCTGCGCGAGCAGCGCCGCCGGTGTCGGGGCGAGCAGCAGACGGCTCCAACGGGCGTGCAGCGCCAGCAGCCGGGGCGCCGCGGCGAGTCCGGCGAGTGTGCCCGCCACACCCAGCAGCGGCCCCACGGCCGTGGGTAGCGGCTCAAGCAGGGGCAGCGCGCCGGTCAGCAGATTCCAGGGGCCCGCTGGGTCGTACGGGATCCACGGCCCCAGCGGCAGTACCCACAACCAGGGCCACGCCAGCCCCAGGAAGCCATAGCCCACCAGGGCCGCGACCAGTGCGGCCGGGACGAGGGAGGCCAACGGCTCGCACAGCAGCCACACCAGATCGCGCCAGGTGGTGGCCGACCGCACCGCCCAGGCGTAGCGGCGCAGCCGCGCCACCGGGCGTGGTGAGCGGTACAGCGTCCGCCCGGCCCGGTACATGCCGTCCGCGCGGGGCTCGGGTGGCAGTGGCGGCGGCGTGTAGGGGGAGGCGATGTCCACGCCCGTCCAGACCCCCGTCTGCCGCCGCCGCATGCCGACGAAGGTCCGGCTCGGCCGCAGGTAGGCCGCGAGCGGCCAGCCAAGACCCGGCACCAGGCAGAGCAACGTGCCCACCGCGAGCAGCAGCGCCACCACCGACAACAGGCCTGCGGCCAGCAGCCGCAGCACCGCTCGGGCGTGCCGTGCCGCCACCCGCCACAGTTGCGTCGGCCACCGCCGGTGTGCCGCGGTGGCGCGGGGGCCCAGGAGCGACCGGGTCCAGCGGCCGTGCGCCGCCAACAGGGCCGGACCGCACACCGGCCCGACTACCAGGGCCGCCAGTCCGGCCAGGATCCCCGCCGGGGAGGACGCGCCCGCCCCGAGTGCCGAAAGCACGGCACCGGCGGCCAACAGCGCGGCCGGGACCAGAACGGTGACGGCCGACACCAGCGGGTTGAGCGCGAGCCACAGGGCGTCCCTATGGGTCGCCGGATCGTGCGCGAGCCACTCCACCCGACGCTGGTACGCCGGGAGCCGCGGCGAGCGGTAGAGCTGGTTGCCGACCCGGTAGCGGCCCTCGGAGTCGGGGCGGGGAGGGTCGGGGGCCGGCCGGTACGGCGGCGCGAGGGGTTCGGTGGCGCACCAGGAGGAGGCGAGCCGACGGGCCAGGTTCGGTACGCGACGCAGTGCGACCGTCGGCCGTATCAGACCGCACAGCGCCGTCAGGAACGACAGGGCGAGCACCAGTGGGCAGACCGCGGACAGGGCCGACAGGGCCAGGCCGCGCGGCGGTGCGAGCGCCAGCGCCCGGGCCCGCCCGCCCGCCGTCACCGTCCCACCGGCCCTGGGTTCCTGCGCCACCGGCCAACCACCGATCGTCGAGCTGTCCCTTCCGCCCGTTTACGTTACCCGCAGGGCCCCGCCGGACCGTCACCGCAACCGGCGCTCGTGGCCACCCCCTACGGCCGTGGCGCACCCCCTAGCTCGGCGGTGGCTCCCCCCAGACTTCCCCGGCGCGTCTGTACGTGGCGAAACAGCCACTCCTAGGGTGAGTGCCGTGAATGCAGCCGTGACTGTCGCAGATCTCGTGAAGGAATATCCGAACGGTCTCGCGCCCGCAGTGGACGGCCTGAGCTTTTCCGTGCCGCACGGAGAGGTCTTCGGACTGCTTGGACCGAACGGGGCGGGAAAGACCACCACCATCGGCGTCTTGACCACCCGGGTCCTGCCCACCTCGGGCACCGCCCGGGTCGGCGGGATCGACGTGGTCGCCCGTCCGGCCCGCGCGCGCCGGGCACTGGCCGTGGTGCCGCAACGCAACAACCTGGACCGGTCGCTGACGGTCCGACAGAATCTCCTGTTCCATGCCGCCTACCACGGCTTCCGTCCCGCGGAACGGAAGAAGACCGCGGACCGGCTGCTGGAGCGCATGGGCCTCGGGGACTTTGCCGACGCCCGCGTCGACTTCATGTCCGGCGGCCAGGCCCAGCGGGTGATGATCGCCCGCGCGCTCATGCACCGGCCCTCCGTCCTCTTCCTCGACGAGCCCGCCACCGGACTCGATCCGCAGGCACGGCTGTTCGTGCACGAGCGCATCGCCGAACTGCGCGAGGACGGCGTGACCGTGGTGATCACCACGCACGACATGGACGAGGCGGAGAAGCTGTGCGACCGCGTCGGCGTCGTCGACCACGGCAGGCTCATCGCCCTCGACGCCCCCGAAACCCTCACTCGTGGCCTGCCGGGCCACACCACCCTCACCGTCACCCTCATGCTCACCGGCGCGAGCGCCGAGGACGTCACTCTCACGCTCTGTGGCGTCGACGGTGTCGAACGGGTCGAACGCCTTCCATCGGATCCCGCGCGTACGGACGAGCAGTTCCGCCTCTATACGTCCCTCGACCCGGCCGCCGTGCTGCCCCATGTCATCAAGATGCTCGAAGGTGTCCAGTGCCGGCTGAGCGACCTGGCCATCGGCAAACCGAGCTTGGAGGACGTGTTCATCCACCTCACCGGCCGGGAGCTCCGTTGACCACGACCATGGAAGTGAAGCAGGCCCACGGCGCCGGGCCGGGCGGCACCGATGCGCGCACGCCCGGCCCCATGCGGGTCTTCCTCGCCGTACTGGGCCGCGACGTCTTCGTGACCGGCCGAGAGCTGCCCTCGTTCCTCGCCCAGGTGGTGCTCCAGCCGCTGTTCACGGTCTTCATCCTGGGCAAGGTCCTGGGCGATCTCGGATACGTGGGCGGCGAGTTCAAGGACGTGCTGCTGCCCGGCGTGGTCGCACTCGCCGGGTTCACCGGAGCCCTGCAGAACACCACGCTGCCGCTCGTCCTCGACTTCTCGTACACCCGGGAGATCGAGGACCGGCTCCTGTCGCCGATGCGCCTGGAACTCGTCGCCGTCGAGAAGGTCGTCTTCGGCGCCGCCCGCGGGCTGTTCTCGGCCGTTCTCATGATCCCGATAGGCATGCTCGTCATGGGCGGTGTCTCGTGGCCGTGGAGCGCGCTGCCGGGACTGCTCGGCGTGCTCGTGCTCGGATCGCTGGTGGGCGCGGCGCTCGGCATGACGCTGGGCACCTTCGTGCCGCCGCGGCGCATCGAGATCGTGTTCGCGGTGACGCTGACGCCTCTGATGTTCACCGGAGCCACCCAGTTCCCGTGGCTCGGCCTGAGCGACCTGCGATGGTTTCAGGTCATCTGCGCGGCCAACCCGCTCACTTACTTCAGTGAGGCCCTGCGCGCTCTGCTCCTCGACGGCAGCGTCGAGTCACTGCCATTGTGGCTCTCGCTGACGGTTCTGGTGGCGGCGCTCCTGGGCTTCGGGCTGGCCGGCATCAAGGGATTCATGAACCGTGCGCTCGACTGACCGGCTGATCCGAGCGACTCGGCGGACACCGACAAAGAAAGGTACGACTACATCGTGAACGTGCGCCATCTTGGGTGGATCGGACTCCTGGGGCTCCTCGGCCTCCTGGGCTTCTCCAACGCCTGGTTCTTCGCCTTCTGTCTCTTCTTCCTCTTCTTCCTCTTCTTCCTGGCCAAGCCCGAACCGGCCTGACCACCCACAGGGCACAAGCAAGGGGCCCGGTTCCGCCGAGACGGAACCAGGCCCCTTGGTCACGTGCCCGTCCGGGCCGCGCTCACAGCCGCCCCTCGATGGCGTCCGCCGCCCGCACCGCACCCCCCGCCCCGCGTACGACGTCGCGCATCTTCTCCAGGCGTGCGGCCATGCCGGTGTCCGAGGCCAGTGCGAGTACCGCATCGCGTAGGGATTCGCCGGTCGCCGTCGACAGGTCCTGACGGCGCGCCAGCTCCAGTTCCACCAGCCGCCGGGCGTTCACTTCCTGCTCGGGCGTCGACGGCACCACGACCATCGGCGTTCCGCAGTACAGGGCCTCCATGGCACTGCCCATCCCGCCCTGCGTGACGAACGCCGACGCGTTCCGCAGCACCGCCGGATGCGGTACCCATCGATGGGCCGTGACGTTCGGCGGCAGCGGTCCCAGCGCTGCCGGATCGCCGCGCCGGCCCAGCGTCATCACCACGTTCCACGGCACGTCGCCGAAGGCCTGTGCGCACATCCGGAAGAAATCGGGGCTGTCGTTGAAGGACGTACCCAGCGAAATGAGGACCAGCGGTTTCCCGTCGGACGGGAATTCCCACTCCGTGTCGAATGCCCGGCTGCCGATGCAGGGACCCGAGAAGACGAACCGGTCGTCGAACGTCTCGCCCCTGATCTGGATTTCCCGGGGCAGGAACGCAACGTTCGTCTCCTCGATCTCCGCGAGGAAACGCCCCACGTCCACCGAGGCCATGCCGTGCTGTGCGAACAGGCCGACCAGGGTCATGAAGAACTCGCCCAGAGCGGGGTGGTTCGGGTTCACCGGGACCAGTTCCTCGGGCACTAGCGTGTCGAGCGAGAAATGCTCGTTGGCCGCGAGCGTGGGAAACGTCCGCACGGCAGGCAGTCCCCACTTGCGGGCCAGGATCCGCCCGGCCGCGAACATCGTCGTGTCGTACACGATCAGATCGGGCCGGTCGGCAGCCAGGGCCCGCTCCCCGCTCGCCAGGGCCAGCATGCCCTCGCGCAGGTACTTCAGCGGGACGCCTGCCAGTACGTCGCCGTCGACCACCGCGGCCGGCGGTTCGTCCGGCAGCGGTGACGCGTAAGGCACCACCCGCGCGCCGGTCTCCGCGACGAACGGCGCGTACGGTTCGGCCACCAGGTAGGTCACCCGGTGCCCACGCCGGACCAGTTCGGCGACCACCTCGAGGGTCGGCGTGATGTGTCCGAGTCCGGGCACATTGAAGAAAGCTATGTGTTTGTTCACGTGGCGGCCCTCTTATAAGGAACATCACTGGCCCTTGGAACACTAACAGTGCAAATGCGGCCAGCGTAGTCGGTGCTTTCTTTCGGCCTCCTTGTTCCGGCTCTTTTCGGGCGGGTCTCCAGTCTCTCTGGAGCGTTCTTCCATCGGATTCCCATAGGGGAGATCCAGGGGGTGGTAGGGGTTGGGGGGCAAGTCGCGCAAATCTAGCCTCGGCGCAGCGCTCCTCATGAAATACATCACCGGCATCGCCCGTGGCACGGGAGCGGAACGCAGGTGGAGAACGGGGACCACGTGGGGGCGACGATGCACGAGGGCGGCGCCGGCACGGCCGGCACGCGTCGAGGACCTGGGGAAGCCACCGGCCACGGCGAGGCCGTTGCCGTCGTTGGCCTTGCCTGCCGGCTGCCAGGAAGCCCCGATCCCGCGGCGTTCTGGCGCCTGTTGAGCGACGGCCGCGACGCCGTCGGCGACGCCCCGCACAGCCGGGGCGACACCACTGGACGCCCCGGCGGCCACCTCGATGACGTGACCGGCTTCGACCCGGCCTTCTTCGGGATCTCTCCGCGCGAGGCCCACGCCATGGACCCCCAGCAGCGGCTCGTGCTCGAACTCGCCTGGGAATCCCTTGAGGACGCCGGACTCACCGCTCCCGCACTCCGGGGCCGGCGCGTCGGCGTCTTCGTCGGCGCCATGGCCGACGACTGGGCGGCCCTCACCGGCCCCACGGTCGCCTTGCCCACCCCGCACACACTCACCGGCCTCAACCGCGGCATGCTCGCCAACCGCGTCTCGTACGCGCTCGGACTGCGCGGCCCCAGCTTCACCGTCGACACCGCGCAGTCCTCCTCGCTCGTCGCCGTGCACCTCGCCTGCACCAGCCTGCGCAGCGGCGAATCCGCCGTCGCGCTCGCCGGCGGAGTCCACCTCAACCTCGCCCCCGCAGGCACCGAGACCGCAGCGGCCTTCGGCGCGCTGTCGCCCGACGGCCGCTGCCACACCTTCGACCACCGTGCGGACGGCTACGTACGGGGTGAAGGCGGTGCCACCGTCGTCCTCAAACGCCTGGGCGACGCCGTTGCCGACGGCGACCGGGTGCTCTGCGTCATCCGCGGTGGTGCCGTCAACAACGACGGCGGCGGCGACGCTCTGACCACACCGTCGGAGGAGGCACAGCGCGAACTCCTGCGTCTTGCCCACCAGGACGCGGGCGTCGACCCCGCCCACATCGACTACGTCGAACTCCACGGCACCGGCACCCGGGCCGGCGACCCCGTCGAAGCGGCCGCCCTCGGCGGTGTGCTCGGTGCCGCCCGTCCCGACGAACAGCCCCTGCCCGTCGGCTCGGTGAAGACCAACATCGGCCACCTGGAGGGAGCCGCGGGCATCGCGGGACTGGTCAAGACCGCACTGCTGCTGCACCACCGCCGCCTCGTCCCCAGCCTCAACTTCGAACGTGCCCACCCCGCCGTCCCCCTCGACACGCTGAACCTGCGCGTCCTCACCCGATCCGCGGGCTGGCCCGACACCGGCCGTCCCCCGCTCGCCGCCGTCAGTTCCTTCGGTATGGGCGGCACCAACTGCCACCTCGTCCTTGAGGGCGCTCCGCGCACCGCACCCGACGACGAGGCACGCGTCGCCCCGAATCGGGCGGCCACCATGGCGTTGCCCGTCACCGCCCGCTCCGCCGACGCCCTCGACGCCCAGGCCGAACGGCTCCACGACCACCTCCCCGACGCCTCGCTCGCCGACGTCGCCCACTCCCTGGCCACCACCAGAACCGTCTTCGAGCACCGCGCCGTCGTCCTCGCCGACGACCGCTCCGCCGCCCTGGACTCCCTGTGCACCCTGGCGCGAGGCGACTCCTCGCACACGGCCGTACGGGGCCTCGCGGGCACCGGAGGGCTCTGCCTCCTGATGCCAGGCCAAGGTAGCCAGCGAGCCGCGACGAGCCGCGAACTGTACGCGGAACAACCGGTGTTCACCCGCGCCTTCGACGAGGTCCTGGCCGCCCTCGAACCCCACCTCGACCATCCCGTCGACCGGATCCTGCACGCCGAACCCGGCACCGAGCAGGCCGCGCTCCTGGACCGCACCGGCCACACCCAGCCCGCCCTCTTCGCCTTCCAGACCGCTCTCGTACGGCTCTTCCAGCACTGGGGCGTGCGGCCCGACCTGCTGCTCGGCCACTCGGTCGGCGAACTCACCGCCGCCCACATCGCCGGGGTCCTCACCCTGCCGGACGCCGCCGCCCTCGTCGCCGCCCGCGGCCGGCTCATGGAGCAACTGCCCGAGGGCGGCGCCATGCTCGCCGTCGAAGCCACCGAGGATGAGGTCCTCCCCCTGCTCGGTCAGTACCAGGGCGCCCTGTGCGTCGCCGCCGTCAACGGACCCCGCGCCGTCGTCCTGTCCGGCGACTCGGGTGCCGTCCGTGACGCCGAGCGGTACTGGACCGCGGCGGGCCGCCGCACCAGCGCACTGCGCGTCAGCCACGCCTTCCACTCCGCACACATGGACCCGATGCTCGAGGAGTTCCGCGCGCACGCCGAGGGCATCCGCCACCACGCGCCGCGCATCCCGCTCGTCTCCAACCTCACCGGCCGCCTCGTGGACGGTACCGAGGACGGCCAGTGCCTCGACGCCGACTACTGGACCCGGCACGCCCGCGAGGCCGTCCGGTTCCACGACGGCGTGCGCAGCGCCCTCGACGCCGGGATCACGACCTTCCTCGAACTCGGCCCCGCCGCGGCCCTCGCCCCGATGGTCCACGACTGTGCGGCGGCGAGCGGCACCTCGGCGCACGACGTGCTCACGGTTCCCGCGCTGCGCTCCGGACGCCCGGAGAGCACCGTCGCGCTCACCGCCGCCGCCCGGCTGTTCGTACGGGGAGCGGACATCGACTGGAGCGCCGTTTCCGGGGGCGGGCGGCGCGTGCAGCTGCCGACGTACGCCTTCCAGCGGCGCCGCTATTGGCCGCAGGAGCCGGCCGACGGGCGGCCGCAGCGGGAGCCCGGCTCACCGGAGGCCGGCTCTTCTTCGGTGCCCGGCTCTCTGGAGCCCGGCTCTTCGGAGTTCGGCTCTTCGGATTCCGGGGAGGCCCATGCCGAGGGCGCCCCGCTCGGCCTCCGGGACGCACAGGCCGTGCTCACCCTGGCCCTGGCGGAGGCCGCCGACGTCCTGGAGTACGACGACCCGTCGGGCGTACAGCCCCACCGCACATTCCGCGACCTGGGCTTCGACTCCTTCATGGGCGTCGAACTGTGCACCCGGCTGGCCTCCGCCACCGGTCTCGAACTGCCGACCACCCTGCTCTTCGACCACCCGACCCCGCAGGCGCTCGCCGAGCACATCGCCGCCGAACAGAAGGACACCACCGCACCGGCACCGTCCGCCGTGTCCCGCGCCGGCATCGGGCACGGCGACGCCGCCGACGATCCGGTCGCCATCGTCGGCATGAGTGTGCGCTCCCCGGGCGGTGTCCGATCGCCCGAGGAGCTCTGGCAGTTGCTCACCGAGGGCGGGGACGCCGTCGGAGGGTTCCCCGAGGACCGAGGCTGGGACCTCGACGGGCTCTTCGCCCCCGAGGGCCGCCACACCTCCGCCACCCGCGCCGGCGGATTCCTGCACGAGGCGCCCTGGTTCGACGCCGAGCCCTTCGGTGTCTCCCCGCGCGAGGCGCTGGCCATGGACCCGCAGCAGCGCCTCCTCCTGGAGACGTCCTGGGAGGCCCTGGAACGGGCCGGCATCGCACCCTCGTCCCTGCGTGGCCATGACGCCGGCGTGTTCGTCGGGGTGATCCCGCAGGACTACGGGCCCCGGATGCACGAATCGTCCGACGAAGTCGGCGGATACGTCCTGACCGGTACCACGACCAGTGTCGCCTCGGGCCGGATCGCCTACACCTTCGGACTGCGGGGCCCCGCGCTCACCGTCGACACGGCCTGCTCGTCGTCGCTGGTCGCGCTCCATCTGGCCTGCCAATCCCTGCGCCGAGGCGAGAGCACGCTGGCGCTCGCGGGCGGCGTCACGGTGATGACCAACCCCGGAATGTTCGTGGAGTTCAGCCGCCAGGGCGGCCTCGCGACGGACGGCCGCTGCAAGCCGTTCGCCGCCGCCGCCGACGGAACCGGCTGGGCCGAGGGCGCGGGCATGCTGGTCCTGGAACGGCTCTCGGACGCCGTGCGCAACGGGCACGAGGTGCTGGCCGTGATCCGTGGCAGCGCGGTCAACCAGGACGGTGCCTCCAACGGCCTGACGGCGCCCAGCGGACCGGCGCAGCAGCGCCTGATCCAGGATGCCCTCGCCGCCGCGCGCCTGGCGCCCGCCGACGTGGACGCGGTCGAGGCGCACGGCACGGGCACCACGCTCGGGGACCCGATCGAGGCCCGCGCCCTCCTTGCCACCTACGGCCGAGGACGCCTCGAGGGGCGGCCGCTGTGGCTCGGCTCGATCAAGTCGAACATCGGCCACACGCAGGCCGCCGCCGGCGTCATCGGTGTCATCAAGATGGTCCAGGCCATGCGGCACGGCGTCCTGCCCAGGACCCTGCACGTGGACAAGCCGACGCCGCACGTCGACTGGTCGTCGGGTGCCGTCGAACTGCTGACTGAGCCCCGTCCGTGGCACGCCCAGGGGCGGCCGCGCCGGGCCGCCGTCTCATCGTTCGGCATCAGCGGCACGAACGCCCATGCAGTCATCGAGGAGGCGCCGCCTGCCACGGTGCCCGAGGCGAGCGAGGCGCTGCCCGTCGCGGACGGTCCCACCGTGCCGTGGATCCTGTCCGCCGAGTCGGACGCGTCGCTGCGGGCCCAGGCGGAACGGCTCGCCGCCTTCGTGCGGGACCGGGAGGTCCTGCGTCCACTGGACGTGGCCCTGTCCCTGGCGACGACTCGTTCGACGCTGCGTCAGCGCGCTGTGGTGGTGGGTTCGTCGCGGGATGAGCTGGTCGCCGGGCTGGGTGACGTGCGTGCGGCGGGGCCGGTGACGGGGGGCCGGCTGGGGTTGTTGTTTACGGGGCAGGGGGCTCAGCGGGCCGGTATGGGGCGGGAGTTGTATGCCGCGTATCCGGTCTTCGCGGAGGCCTTTGACGCGGTGTGCTCTCGTCTCGACGGTGGGCTGGGGCGGTCGCTGAAGGACGTGGTCTTCGACGGGGATGCTGTTCTGGACCGTACGCGGTTCACGCAGGCTGCTCTGTTCGCGGTCGAGGTTGCCCTGTACCGGCTTGTCGAGTCGTGGGGCGTACATGCGGACGCCCTCCTCGGCCATTCGGTGGGTGAGGTCGCCGCTGCGCACGTGGCCGGTGTGCTGGGCCTCGATGACGCGTGCGTGCTGGTTGCTGCTCGCGGACGCTTGATGGATGCCCTGCCGGAGGGCGGGGCCATGGTCGCGGTCGAGGCGGCTGAGGATGAGGTCCGTGCGGCTCTGGTCGAGGGTGTGTCGGTCGCGGCGGTGAATGGTCCGCGTGCGGTGGTGATCTCCGGCGATGAGGCTCCGGTGGAGCAGGTCGCCGCGGTACTCGCCGAACAGGGTGCGCGGGTCAAGCGGCTGTCGGTCAGTCACGCGTTCCACTCGGCTCGTATGGAGCCGATGCTGGAGGACTTCCGTACGGTCGCGGCCTCGCTGTCGTATGAGACCGCGCGTATCCCGGTCGTGTCGAACCTGACCGGTGGGGTCGCGGGTCCGGAGTTGTCCACTCCGGAGTACTGGGTGAGGCATGTTCGTGAGGCGGTGCGTTTCGCCGACGGCGTCCAGACTCTCCACGCCCAGGGCGTCACCCGGTTCGTCGAACTGGGCCCGGACGGTGTCCTGTCGGCCATGGCGCAGTCCACCCTCACCGACGCCGAGGACGCCCTCTTCGTTCCGGTCCTGCGCAAGGACCGCAACGAGGCGACGAACCTCGTCACCGCGCTCGGTCAACTCCACGCCCACGGCGGCACAGTGGACTGGTCGGCGTTCTTCGCCGGTACCGGCGCCCGCCGCGTCGCTCTCCCCACCTACGCCTTCCAGCACAGCCGCTACTGGCTCGCGTCCTCCCCATCGCCCGACGGCACTGCCGTGAACGGCAAGCGGTACCGCGTCTCCTGGACCCCCGTCGCCGAGCCCGCCGTCTCCACGGCCGGGCGGTGGCTCGTGGTGGTGCCCGCCGGACTCGCCTCCGAGGCCGCGCTGGCCGTACCCGGGGCGCTGGCGCACGGCGACGCGATCGTACGGGTCCTCGAGGTGGACGTGGCGGCCGGCCGCGCCGACCTGGCGGAGGCACTGCGGGCGGAGACCGCGGCGGGCGCCGTCGATGCAGTGGTGTCGCTGCTGGCGTTCCCCGGCACCGTCCCGGACGGCGGCGCCACGCTCACCGAAGGCGCGGCCCGGACCCTCGCCCTCGTCCAAGCGCTCGGTGACCTGGAGACCGACGCACCGCTGTTCCTGCTGACCTGCGGCGCCGTCGCCACCAGGCGCACCGAAGGCACGGACTGCCCCGAACAAGCCGCCGTCTGGGGCCTGGGGCTCGTCGCGCGCCTCGAATACCCGCTGGGCTGGGGCGGGCTCATCGACCTGCCCGAAACCCTGGACGAGGGTGCGGCACGCCGCCTGCGCGCCCTCGTCGCGGAAGCGGGACCGGAGGACCAGTGCGCCGTACGCACCTCCGGGATCTTCGCGCGACGACTCGTCCGAGTACCGGAGACCGCCACCGGCCCGGAGACCGCCACCGGCCCGGAGACCGTCACGGGCCCGGAGACCGCCACCAGTAACTCCACCGGGACCGTCCTCGTCACGGGCGGCACCGGCGCGCTGGGTTCCGAGGTCGCACGCAGCCTGGCCGCCAAGGGCGCGGACCGTCTGCTGCTGCTGAGCCGCCGGGGCGCGCAGGCACCCGGGGCCGCCGAACTCGCCGCGGAACTGGCCGAGTTCGGCACCCTGGTGACGTACGCGTCCTGTGACGTGGCGGACCGCGACGCCCTGCGCGGCGTGCTCGCGATGATACCGGCCGAACACCCGCTCACCGGCGTGTATCACGTCGCGGGCGTCGTCGACGACGGCACCATGGCGACCATTACCCCCGAGCGGTTCCGTGCCGTGGCACGGGCCAAGGCCGACGCCGCGCACCACCTGCACGAACTGACACGGGACCTGCCGCTCACCGCCTTCGTGCTGTTCTCCTCCGTCATGGGCGTCACCGGCAACCCCGGCCAGGGCGGCTACGCCGCGGCCAACGCCTACCTCGACGCCCTGGCGGCCCACCGCCGCGCCGCCGGTCTGCCCGCCACGGCCCTGGCCTGGGGGCCGTGGTCCGGCGACGGCATGGCCGCCGAGGGTGACGTCGGCGAACGGCTCCTCAGCCGGGGGCTGGCCCCGCTCGACGCCCAGGAGTGCCTGGCGGCGATGCACGACGCGGTCGGCCGCGGCGAGACCGCGGTGACCTTCGCCGACGTGCGCTGGGACCGGTTCGCGGACATGGTCCGCGGCACCCGCCCCAACCGGCTCCTCGACGAGGTGGCCGCCCCGGTCCCGGCGCCCCGCGACAGCGGGGCCGGCACCACGGACGGGTCCCGCCCGTCCGCCCTCACGGACGCCCCGGCCGCCGAACGCGAGCGGATCGCGCTGCACCTCGTGCGCGACCTCGCCGCCGCGGTCCTCGGCCACCGCTCGGCCGACTCCGTGCGGGCCGCCGTGCCCTTCCGCGAGCAGGGATTCGACTCCCTCGCCTCCGTCCAGCTGCGCAACCGCCTCTCCGCGGACACCGGGCAGCGCCTGGCTGTCGGCGTCCTGTTCGACCACCCCACGCCGAAGGCGCTTGCCCGCCACCTGTGCGCGCTCACCGCGCCCGCGGACGGGCACGCCACCTCCGACGCGACCGCCCGCGACGACACGCACACCCCGGACACCATGACCGACGATCCGATCGCGATCGTCGCCATGGCCTGCCGCTACCCGGGCGGAGCCGGGACGCCCGAGGAGCTGTGGGAACTCGTCCACGAGGCCCGCGACGCCATCTCCGGCTTCCCCACGGACCGCGGCTGGGACCTCGCGGCCCTCTCCCACCCCGACCGGGACCGCCCCGGCGTCTCCGCCGTGCACAGCGGAGGATTCCTTTACGGGGCCGGTGACTTCGACCCGGCCTTCTTCGGGGTCGCGCCCCGCGAGGCCGCCGCCATGGACCCCCAGCAGCGCCTCCTGCTGGAGATCGCCTGGGAGACGCTGGAGCGTGCCGGCATCGACCCGGGCACCCTGCGCGGCACGGACTCCGGCGTCTTCGTCGGGGCCTCCCACCAGGACTACGGGCCGCGGCTGCACGACGCCCCCGAGGACGTCGCCGGATACGTGCTCACCGGCAGCGCGGGCAGCGTCCTGTCCGGGCGGATCGCCTACACCTTCGGCTTCGAGGGCCCCGCCCTGACCATCGACACGGCCTGCTCGTCGTCGTTGGTCGCGCTCCACTCCGCCGTACGCTCCCTGCGCTCGGGCGAATGCGGTCTGGCCCTGGCGGGCGGGGTGAACGTGATGGCGACGCCCGGGGTGTTCGTCGAGTTCAGCCGCCAGCAGGGCCTCGCCCCCGACGGCCGTGTGAAGGCCTTCGCCGCGGGCGCCGACGGCACCGCCTGGGCCGAGGGCGCGGGCCTCCTGCTGCTGGAGCGGCTCTCCGACGCCCGCCGCAAGGGCCACCCGGTCGTCGCCGTGCTGCGTGGCAGCGCCGTCAACCAGGACGGTGCCTCCAACGGCCTCACCGCGCCCAACGGCCCCTCCCAACAGCGAGTCATCCGCCAGGCCCTGCACGACGCGCGACTGCGGCCCGGCGACATCGACGCCGTCGAGGCGCACGGCACCGGCACCGCGCTCGGCGACCCCATCGAGGCCGAGGCGTTGCTCGCCACGTATGGGCAGCGCCCATCCGAACGGCCCCTGCTGCTGGGCTCCATCAAGACGAACATCGGCCATGCGCAGGCAGCCGCCGGTGTCGGCGGTGTCATCAAGATGATCGAGGCCATGCGGCACGGCGTCCTCCCGCCGACCCTGCACGTCGACGAGCCCAACCCGCAGGTCGACTGGGCGTCCGGCGCGGTCCGGCTGCTGACCGAGGCGGCCGACTGGCCGGACACCCCGGGCCGGCCCCGCCGCGCGGCGGTGTCCTCCTTCGGCATCAGCGGCACCAACGCGCACGTCATCCTCGAACAGGCGCCCGCCGAGGGCCCCGTCGAGGCGCCGGACGCGGGATCCGCATCGGCCCCGGGACCCGTACCGGCCCACCCGCGGGCATCCACGCGGCTCGTCGCCTGGCCGCTCACCGCCAAGACCGGGGCCGCGCTGCGGCACCGCGCCGCCGACCTCCACGCCTGGCTCGCCGGCGAAGGACGCGGACTCCCTGTCACCGGCGTCGGCCACGCCCTGGCCACCACCCGCGCCTCCTTCGACCAGCGCGCCGTCGTCCTCGGCCGCGGCCACGACGACTTCGCCGCGGCCCTCGCCGCCCTCGCCCGGGGCGAGAACGGACCGGACACTGTCCGCGGACGGGCCGCCGAGAACGGGCTCGCCGTCCTCTTCCCCGGCCAGGGCAGCCAGCGAACGGGCGCGGGCCGCGGCCTGTACGCGGACCAGCCGGCCTTCGCCGAGGCACTCGACGCGGTGACCGCCGAACTCGACCCGCATCTGGAACGGCCCGTACGCGAGGTGCTCTGGGCCGCCGACGGCACGGTCGAGGCGGAACTCCTCGACCGGACCGACTACACGCAGAGCGCCCTGTTCGCCCTCGAAGTCGCCCTGTTCCGGCTCGTCGAGACGTACGGCATCCGGCCCGGCCTGCTGCTCGGCCACTCCGTGGGCGAGCTGGCCGCCGCCCACGTGGCCGGCGTGCTCCCGCTTGCCGACGCCTGCACCCTGGTCGCCGCCCGCGGCAGGCTCATGCGGTCCGTGCCCGGCGACGGCGCCATGCTCGCCGTGGAGGCCACCGAGGACGAGGTCGCCCCGCTCGTCGCCGAGGATCCCGCACGCATCTCCATCGCCGCGCTCAACGGACCACGCGCCACCGTCGTCTCCGGCCACCGCGAGGCCGTCGAAGCGCAGGCCGCGCACTGGGCGGCCCAGGGGCGCCGCATCCGCAGGCTCCGCGTCTCGCACGCGTTCCACTCGCCGCACATGGACGCCATGCTCGACGAGTTCCGCGACGTCACCCGTGGCCTCCGGTTCGCCGAGCCCCGCATCCCTCTCGTCTCCAACGTCACCGGCGGCCTCGCCGACCCCGAGCGGCTGCGCTCCCCGGAGTACTGGGTGGAGCACGCCCGTGCCGCCGTGCGCTTCCAGGACGGCGTACGCACCGCCCTGCGCCACGGCATGGGAACGTTCCTCGAACTCGGCGCGGGCGGCGTCCTGACCGCCGTAGCCCAGGACTGCGTACCCGACGAGGGCGGCACCGCCGCGTCCGTCTTCGTGCCCGCCCTCACCGGCACCGCCGACGAGAGCGACAGTTTCACCAAGGCCCTCGCCACCCTCCACGTCCACGGCCACGCCGCCGCGCCCGACGCGCTTTACGGCCCCGGCCCGCATCCCCGCCCCGACCTGCCCACCTACCCCTTCGAGCGGACCCGCCACTGGCTCGCGACCGCACCGGCTGGCAAGCCCGCCGCAGAAGAACAGGGCACCGGACACCCGCTGTTCGGCGCGGCCGTCCGGCTCGCCGACGGCGACGGACTCCTGCTCACCGGCCGCCTCGGCACGGCGGACCACGCCTGGCCGGCCGACCACCGCGTCGCCGGCCGGATCGTTCTGCCCGGCACCGCCCTGCTCGAAGCCGTCCTCCACGCCGCGAGCCGGGTGGGCTGCGTGCACGTCGACGAACTCACCTTTGAGACCCCCCTCGTCCTGCCCGAATCGGACACCGAGTCCCTGTGCCTCCAGCTGACCGTCGGGGCCCCCGTAGAGGACGGACAGCGGACCGTCGCTGTCCACTCGCGCCCCCAGAGCGCCACCGACTGGACCCGCCACGCCGTCGGCCTCGTCGGCCCGGCCGGCAGGACCGCCCCCCAGAACGCTGACGCGGACACCCCCGCCGCCGTACCGCCCGCCGACGCCCAACCCCTCGACCTCACCGAGCTGTACGAACGCTTCACCAGCAACGGCCTCGACTACGGCCCCGCCTTCCGCGGCCTGCACGCGGCCTGGCGGCACGGCGACACCCTCTACGCCGAAGTCCGCGCCGACGCCGTGCCGACGGCCCAGGACAGCGGCACCGACGGCTTCGCCGCCCACCCCGCCCTCCTCGACGCCGCCCTGCACCCGGTCGGCTTCGGCACGCTGGAGGGCGACACCGGACAGGGCCTGCTGCCGTTCTCCTTCACCGGAGTCAGCCTCCACGCCCACCACGCCACCCACCTGCACGTACGCATCGAGCCGGCGGGCCCGGCCACCGTGTCCGTACACGCCACCGACAGCGCCGGTCAGCCCGTCGTCACCATCGACGCACTGGCCCTGCGCCCCCTGTCCGCCGACGTCGTCCGCGCCGCCGACCGCAGCCCGGGACACCACAACCTCCACCACGTCGCCTGGACCCCGCTGCCGCAACGGCAGGCCACCGCCACCACGAGGCGCGCCGTCGTCGTCGGCGCCCCCCTCGCGGCCCTCGACGCTCCCGCCCACCCCAACCTGAGCGCCCTGCTCGACGCCACCTCCGACGCGGCGACGCCCCTGCCCGACACCCTCGTCGCGCACTTCCCGCCCACCGCGCCCGAGGACACCGACAGCGCCGCCCTGCACCGCACGGCCGCCGCCGGACTGGCCCTCGTCCAGGAGTTCCTGGCACACGACGCTCTCGACACGGCCCGCCTCGTCGTCCTCACCCGCGGCGCCCTCGCCACCACCCCCGGCGAACCCGTCACCGACCTGACCGGCGCCGCCCTGTGGGGCCTGCTGCGATCGGCCCAGACCGAACATCCCGGCCGCCTCGTCCTCGCCGACGTCCCCGCCGACCACGACCTCGCCGTACTGCCCGCGGCCGCCCCCGACGAACCGCAGTTCGCCCTCCGCCGGGGCACCGTCCTCGTACCCCGCCTCACCAAGGCACCCGCCACCACCGGCCTGCCGCACCGCCCCCTCGACCCCGAAGGGACCGTCCTCGTCACCGGCGCCAGTGGCACCCTCGGCGGGCTCTTCGCCCGCCACCTGGCGACCGCGCACGGCGCCCGCCGACTGCTGCTCGTCAGCCGCAGGGGCGCCGCCGCACCGGGCAGCGACACCCTGCGCGCCGACCTCGAACAGCTCGGCGCCCACGTGGAGTTCGCCGCCGGAGACGCCGCCAATCGCCACTGGCTCGCCTCCCTCCTGGCCGCCGTACCCCCCGCCCACCCGCTCACCGCCGTCGTGCACGCCGCGGGCGCCCTCGACGACGGCGTCCTGGCCGCACTCACCCCCGAGCGTCTTGAGACCGTCCTGCGGCCCAAGGCCGAGGCCGCCCTGCACCTGCACACCCTCACCCGGGGCCAGGACCTCGCCGCCTTCGTCCTGTTCTCCGCCGCCGCCGGAACGCTCGGCACCGCCGGGCAGGCCGGCTACGCGGCCGGAAACGTCTTCGTCGACGCCCTCGCCCAGCACCGCCGCGCCCAGAACCTGCCCGCGCTCTCCCTCGCCTGGGGACTGTGGGCCGACCGCAGCACCATGACCGCCCACCTCGACGACGGCGCCGTGGCACGCCTCGCCCGGCTCGGCATCCGCCCCCTCGACACCGAGGACGGCCTCGCCCTCTTCGACGCCGCGCTCGCCGCAGGCCCCGACACCGACCCCGTCCATGTGCCCGCCGCACTCGACATGGCCGCGCTGCGCGCCGTCGACGGCCCGCCTCCTGCCCTGCTCAGCGCCCTGGCCCCCGCGCCGCCGCGCCGCGCCGCCGCACCGGCCCCCGCCGCCGCCCCGACCGCGGAGACCTACACCGACCGCCTGGCACGCCTGTCCGGCACGGAACGCGACCAGGAGCTGAGCGTCCTCGTGCGCACCCACGTCGCCGAGGTCCTCGGCCACCCCGACGCCACGGCGGTCGACCCGGAGACCGCCTTCAAGGAGACCGGGTTCGACTCCTTGGCCTCCGTGGAACTGCGCAACAGGCTCAACGGCGCGACCGGACTGCGCCTGCCCACCACCCTTGTCTTCGACTTCCCCACCCCCGAACTCCTCGCCCGCCACCTCGGCGAACGCCTGCCCGGCGGCGACGGCCCCGGAACACCGGCCGCAGCGCACGGGACGACGACGGCGACGGCCCTCACGGCAGGGGAGTTCGACGAGCTGTGGACGCGGCTCTCCGCCGCCAGGACCTCCGACACCGAGTGGCCCAGGGTCCAGGAGCAGCTGCGCGCCGTTCTCCTGGGCGCGAGCCCCGCCACCGGTCCGTACGCGCACGGCCGCCCCGACGGCCCCGATGGCCCCGACAAGTCCGCCGTCTCCGACGACGACATCGAGACCGTCACGGACGACGAACTCTTCGACCTGATCGACAAGGAATTCGGCGACTGATGGAACGCATCGTCCCCGCACCCCGAACAGTCCCGAACCCCCGAACAGCCCGCGGCAGGTGACACCCATGTCCGACGTGTCCAACGAGGCGAAGCT
This sequence comes from Streptomyces sp. NPDC048612, assembly GCF_043199295.1. Classification (NCBI taxonomy): domain Bacteria; kingdom Bacillati; phylum Actinomycetota; class Actinomycetes; order Kitasatosporales; family Streptomycetaceae; genus Streptomyces; species Streptomyces sp. NPDC048612. The sequence goes on along the minus strand of NZ_JBICVV010000014.1, from coordinate 15,471 downwards.
TCGTGACTACCTCAAGAAGGTGACCGGCGACCTCCGGCGGGCGCACCGCACTCTGCGTGAACTGGAGGAGCGTGACCGCGAGCCGATCGCGATCGTCGGCATGGCCTGCCGCTACCCCGGCGGAGTGACCTCTCCCGAAGAACTGTGGGACCTGGTCGCCGGACGCCGCGACGCCGTGTCCCCGTTCCCCGCCGACCGCGGCTGGGCGGACGACCTGTACGACCCCACCGGCGAGCGCCCCGGCTCCTCGTACACGCGCGAAGGCGGCTTTCTGCACGACGCCGCCCGGTTCGACGCGGAACTGTTCGGCATCTCCCCGCGCGAGGCCCTGGCCATGGACCCGCAGCAGCGCCTCGTCCTGGAGACGTCCTGGGAGCTGTTCGAGCGGGCCGGCATCGACCCCAAGTCCCTGAAGGGCAGCCGCACCGGCGTCTACGCGGGCGTCATGTACCACGACTACGCGGCCCGCCTTGACGGTGTACCCGACGGGCTCGAAGGCTTCGTCGCCAACGGCAGCGCGGGCAGCATCGTCTCCGGCCGCGTCGCCTACACCTTCGGCCTGGAGGGCCCCGCCGTCACCATCGACACGGCGTGCTCCTCCTCCCTGGTCGCCCTGCACTGGGCGGCCCGCTCCCTGCACCGCGGCGAGTGCGAACTGGCCGTCGCCGGCGGCGTCACGGTCATGTCGACGCCGCACACCTTCGTCGAGTTCAGCCGCCAGCGCGGACTGTCCGCCGACGGCCGCTGCAAGTCCTTCGGCGCGGGCGCGGACGGCACGGGCTGGGGCGAGGGCGCCGGCCTGCTGCTCCTGGAGCGCCTTTCCGACGCCCGCCGCAACGGCCACCGGGTGCTGGCCGTCATCCGCGGCTCGGCCGTCAACCAGGACGGTGCGTCGAACGGGCTCACGGCTCCGAATGGCCCGTCCCAGCAGCGGGTGATCCGCGCCGCGCTGGACGGCGCGGGTCTCGCGGCGTCGGACGTGGACGCCGTCGAGGCACACGGTACGGGCACCAGGCTCGGCGACCCGATCGAGGCGCAGGCCCTCCTGGACGCGTACGGCCAGGACCGGCCGGAGAACCAGCCGCTGTGGCTGGGTTCGGTGAAGTCGAACATCGGTCACACGCAGGCCGCCGCCGGCGTCGCGGGCATCATCAAGATGGTCGAGGCCATGCGGCACGAGGTGCTGCCGCAGACGCTGCACGCGGACGAGCCCTCGCCGCACGTCGACTGGTCGGCGGGCGCGGTGGAACTGCTGACGCAGCCGCGCGACTGGCCGCGCTCGGACGACCGGCTCCGCCGGGCGGGCGTGTCGTCGTTCGGCATCAGCGGGACGAACGCGCATGTGATCGTGGAGGAGGCGCTGGAGAAGGCGCCGGAGGAGCCGGCCGTGGACGGCGGCGCGGGTGCGGCCGCCGTGACTGCGTGGCCGGTGTCGGCGCGTTCGGCGGCGGCCCTCGCCGAACAGGCCGCCCGCCTTGAGGACCACGTGAGGACTCGCCCCGAACTGTCCCCGGTGGATGTGGGTTTCTCGCTGGCGACGACGCGGGCGCAGTTGGAGTACCGGGCCGTGGTGGTGGGCTCGTCGCGGGACCAGCTCCTGGACGAGCTACGGGCCGTGGCCAAGGGGACGACCACCGGGACGGTTCGGGGTCGGCTGGGGGTGTTGTTTACGGGGCAGGGTGCTCAGCGTGTGGGTATGGGGCGGGAGTTGTATGCCGCGTATTCGGTGTTCGCGGAGGCCTTTGACGAGGTCTGTGCTCGGCTGGACGGTGAGCTGGGTCGGTCTTTGAAGGGTGTGGTGTTCGATGGGGGCGGGGAGGGGCTGTTGGATCGTACGCGGTTCACGCAGGCTGCTCTGTTCGCGGTCGAGGTTGCCCTGTACCGGCTGGCGGAGTCGTGGGGTGTACGTCCTGACGCCCTGCTCGGTCATTCGGTCGGAGAGGTCGCGGCCGCGCACGTGGCCGGTGTGCTCTCGCTCGATGACGCCTGCGCGCTGGTTGCTGCCCGCGGACGCCTGATGGATGCCCTGCCGGAGGGCGGGGCCATGGTCGCGGTGGAAGCCGCTGAGGATGAGGTCCGTGCGGCTCTGGTCGAGGGTGTCTCGGTCGCGGCGGTGAACGGTCCGCGTGCCGTGGTCATCTCCGGGGACGAGGTCCCGGTGGAGAAGGTCGCGGCCGAACTCGCCGAACATGGCGCACGTACGAAGAAGTTGTCGGTCAGTCATGCGTTTCATTCGGCTCGTATGGAGCCGATGCTGGAGGAGTTCCGTGCGGTCGCGCAGTCGCTGAGGTATGAGACCGCGAGTATCCCGGTCGTCTCCAACCTGACCGGTGAGGTCGCGGGACCAGAGCTCTCCACCCCGGAGTACTGGGTGAGGCATGTCCGTGAGGCGGTGCGTTTCGCCGACGGCGTCCACACCCTCCACACCCAAGGTGTCACCCGTTTCGTGGAGCTGGGTCCGGACGGTGTGCTATCCGCGATGGCGCAGTCCACCCTCACCGACGCCGAGAACACCCTGTTCGTGCCGGTTCTGCGCAAGGGCAGTGACGAGGCCACCACCATCGTCACCGCCCTGGGCCAACTCCACGCCCACGGTGGCACGGTGGACTGGGAGGCCTTCTTCGTCGGTACTGGTGCCCGCCGCGTCGCTCTCCCCACGTACGCCTTCCAGCACCGTCGCTACTGGCTCGACGCCACCCCCCGTACCGACACCGCCACCGACGAGGGCGAGCGGCTTTTCTGGGAGAGCGTCGAGCGAGAGGACGCCGAGGCCCTCGCGCGCACCCTCGACCTGCCCGGCGCCCGGCTCGACGAGGTCTTGCCCGCGCTGGCGTCCTGGCGGCGCGGCCGCCGGGAGCAGGCCCGGCTCGACCAGTGGCGGTATCGGGTCGGGTGGGCACCCGCGCAGGACGCCAGGGCCCCCTCGCTCGCCGGAGACTGGCTCGTCGTCACCGCAGCGGGCGACATGGCGGACGGGACGTGCGAGGCGGTCGCCGCGCTCACGGCACGCGGTGCTCACGCGCTCACCCTGGACGAGGCAGTCGCCCGCGAAGGCCGGGTCGACGGCGTACTGTCCCTGCTCCCCGACGCCGCCTCCACCCTCCTGCTGTTGCAGGAGTTCGCCGGTACGGGCGCGAAACTGTGGAGCCTGACCCAGGGCGCGGTCGCCACCGGGGACGGCGACGCCCCGCCCCGCCCCGAACTCGCCGGGATCTGGGGCCTCGGCCGGGTGGCCGCCCTGGAGCACCCGCAGCTGTGGGGCGGGTGCGTGGACCTGCCCGAGGCACCCGGGGACATCGACTGGGACCGGCTGTGCGCGGTCGTCACCCACGGCGCCGAGGACCAGGCCGCCCTCCGCATGTCCGGCGTTCAGAGCCGCCGGCTCATGCCCGCTCCCACGGCGGGCGGGGCCGGCGAGCCCGCGCTGCGCGGCACCGTGCTCGTGACCGGCGGCACCGGCGCCCTCGGTGCCCAGGTCGCCCGCTGGGCCGTCGCCCGCGGGGCCGAGCGGCTCGTCCTGACGAGCCGGCGCGGCCCGGACGCACCCGGCGCGCCCGAACTGTGCGACGAACTCACCGCGCTCGGCGCCCATACCGTGGTCGCCGCCTGCGACGTGGCCGACCGCGACGCGCTTGCCGCCCTCCTTGCCGAGCACCCCGTGGACGCCGTCTTCCACACGGCCGGAACCGCACCCTCCGCATCGCTCACGGAGCTCACCCCGGAGGGCCTGGCCGAGGCGGCACGCGCCAAGACCGTGGGCGCACTCAACCTGCACGACCTGCTCGCCGACCGCCCGCTGGACGCCTTCGTCCTGTTCTCCTCCATCTCCGGCGTCTGGGGCAGCGGCGGCCTCGGCGCGTACGCCGCCGCCAACGCCCGCCTCGACGCGCTCGCCGAGCTGCGCCGCGCCCAGGGCCTGACCGCCACCTCGATCGCCTGGGGTCCCTGGGACGAGTCGGGCATGGCCGCGGGTGAGGCCGCCGAAAGCCTGCGCCGGCGCGGACTGCGGCCCCTGGCGCCCGCGCGCGCCGTCCGGGCGCTCGGCGATGCCCTCCGCCAGGGCGACACCTGCGTCACCGTGGCCGACGTGGACTGGGCGAGGTTCCTGCCCGCCTTCACCGCCGCCCGCCCCACCGCCCTCTTCGATGGCGTCCCGGCCGCCCGCGAGGCCACCGCGCACGCCGACGCGGACCGCACGGGCGAAGAACGCGCCGGGACCGGGACGGGCACGGCCACCGGACTGCGCGCGGAACTGGCCGCCCGCTCCCGCGCCGACGGCGAAGCCCTGCTGCTCGACCTCGTGCGCCACCACACCGCCGAAGTACTCGGCCACGACACCGAGGACGTCGTCGACACCCGGCGCGCCTTCCGCGACCTGGGCTTCGACTCGCTGACCGCCGTCGAACTGCGCACCGCCCTCGCCAAGGCCACCGGCCTGACCCTGCCCGCGACCCTCGCCTTCGACTACCCGGCCCCCGCCGACCTCGCCACCTTCCTGTACGCCGGGCTCGCGGGCGCCGAACCGGACCTGAAGACCCCGACGACGAGCACGAGCACGGGGCCGACGGCCTCCGACGAGCCGGTCGCGATCGTGGGCATGGGCTGCCGCTTCCCGGGCGGCGCCGAAACCCCCGAACGCCTGTGGCAGCTCCTCGCCGAAGGCAAGGACGCCGTCGGGCCGTTCCCCGAGGACCGGTTCTGGGACCTCGACGCGCTGTACGACCCCGACCCCGACCACCCCGGCACCTCATACGTCAGGGTCGGCGGATTCCTCGACGGCGCGGCCGAGTTCGACGCCGACTTCTTCGGGATCTCGCCGCGTGAGGCGCTGGCGATGGACCCGCAGCAGCGTCTGCTCCTGGAGACCTCATGGGAGGCCTTCGAACGCGCGGGCCTCGACCCGGCCGGACTGCGGGGCAGCCGTACCGGTGTCTTCGCCGGTACGAACGGCCAGGACTACGCCTCCGTCATCCAGCGCGCGGCCGACGACCGCACCGACGGCTACCTCGGCACCGCGAGCGCGGCGAGCGTCGTCTCGGGCCGCCTCTCGTACTCGTTCGGTCTTGAGGGACCGGCGGTGACGGTGGACACGGCGTGCTCGTCGTCGCTCGTCGCGCTGCACTGGGCCGCCCAGTCGCTGCGCCAGGGCGAGTGCGACCTTGCCCTGGCCGGCGGCGTGACGGTCATGTCGACGCCGGCCGCCTTCACCGAGTTCAGCCGCCAGCGCGGCCTGGCGGCGGACGGCCGCTGCAAGCCGTTCAGCGCAGACGCGGACGGCACGGTCTGGGGCGAGGGCGTGGGCATGCTGGTCCTTGAGCGTCTTTCGGATGCGGTGCGCAATGGTCACGAGGTGCTCGCGGTCGTGCGGGGCAGCGCGGTCAATCAGGACGGTGCGTCGAATGGGCTTACGGCTCCGAATGGTCCGTCGCAGCAGCGGGTGATCCGGGCGGCGCTCGCGAACGCCGGTCTGTCGGCGTCGGACGTGGACGCGGTGGAGGCGCACGGTACGGGTACGAAGCTCGGTGACCCGATCGAGGCGCAGGCGCTGCTGGCGACGTATGGGCAGGGGCGTGACGGGGACCGGCCGTTGTGGTTGGGTTCGGTGAAGTCGAACATCGGTCACACGCAGGCCGCGGCGGGTGTCGCGGGCGTCATCAAGATGGTCGAGGCCATGCGGCACGGTCTGCTGCCCAAGTCCCTGTACGCGGACGAGCCGTCCCCGCACGTGGACTGGTCGGCGGGAGGCGTGCGGCCGGCCACGGAGGCGGTGGCCTGGCCGATGGGCGGTGCTCCGCGCCGCGCGGGCGTCTCGTCGTTCGGCTTCAGCGGTACGAACGCGCATGTGGTGCTGGAGGAGGCGCCTGCTCCTGCGCTGGCTGCGCTGCCTGCGGTTGAGCCGGTGGCCGGTGCTGTGGTGGACGGCGTGCCGGTGCCGTGGGTGCTTTCGGGTAAGTCGGCGGAGGCGTTGCGGGATCAGGCGGCGAGGTTGGCGGCTGCGGTCGCGGACGAGTCGCCGGTGGATGTCGGCTTCTCCCTGGCGACGACGCGGGCGGTGTTGGAGCACCGGGCTGTGGTGGTGGGTTCGTCGCGGGATGAGCTGGTCGCCGGGCTGGCGGACGTGACCACGCGTGGGCCGGTGTCTGCGGGCGGCCTGGGGTTGTTGTTTACGGGGCAGGGGGCTCAGCGTGCTGGTATGGGGCGGGAGTTGTATGCCGCGTATCCGGTGTTCGCGGAGGCCTTTGACGTGGTCTGTGCCCGGTTGGACGGTGAGTTGGGCCGCTCCCTGAAGAGTGTGGTCTTCGACGGGGACGCTGTTCTGGACCGTACGCGGTTCACGCAGGCTGCCCTGTTCGCGGTCGAGGTCGCGCTGTACCGCCTCGTGGAGTCCTGGGGCGTACGCCCTGATGCCCTCCTCGGTCACTCGGTGGGGGAGATCGCGGCTGCGCACGTGGCCAGCGTGCTGTCCCTTGATGACGCGTGTGCGCTGGTTGCTGCTCGTGGCCGGCTGATGGATGCCCTGCCTGAGGGCGGGGCCATGGTCGCCGTGGAGGCTGCCGAGGACGTGGTCCGCGCCGCTCTGGTCGAGGGTGTCTCGATCGCGGCGGTGAATGGTCCGCAGGCGGTGGTGATCTCCGGCGATGAGGCTCCGGTGGAGCAGGTCGCCGCCGTACTCGCTGAGCAGGGTGCGCGTACGAAGAAGTTGTCGGTCAGCCATGCGTTCCACTCGGTTCGTATGGAGCCGATGCTGGAGGAGTTCCGTGCGGTCGCGCAGTCGCTGAGGTATGAGACCGCGCGTATTCCGGTCGTGTCGAACCTGACCAGTGGGGTCGCGGGTCCGGAATTCTCCACCCCGGAGTACTGGGTGAGGCATGTCCGTGAGGCGGTGCGTTTCGCCGACGGCGTTCAGACTCTCCACGCACAGGGCGTCACCCGCTTCGTCGAACTGGGTCCGGACGGTGTCCTGACGGCGATGGCGCAGAGCGTGCTCACCGATGTTGAGGACGCCCTCTTCGTTCCGGTCCTGCGCAAGGACCGCGACGAGGCGACGAACCTCGTCACCGCGCTCGGTCAACTCCACGCCCACGGCGGCACAGTGGACTGGTCGGCGTTCTTCGCCGGCACCGGTGCCCGCCGCGTCGCTCTCCCCACGTACGCCTTCCAGCACAGCCGCTACTGGCTCGAACCCGCCGCCGACAACCGGACGGGCACCGGCGTCCAGGACCGCCGCCACCAGGTCGTCTGGCGTCCGGCCACGCTGGCCGATGCGACCGGTCTGCCCGGCAAGTGGCTCGTCGTGGCCCCCGAGGGCGTGGCGGAGGAAGCGGTGGCGGCGCTCACCGCACGCACCGGCGAGGCCGTGGTCCTGCGTGTCCCCGACGGCATCTCCCGCGAGGCGCTGACCGCCCGACTGGCCACCACCGGAACCGACTTCGACGGGATCGTCGCGCTCTTCCCGGTCCTGCACCTCGCCCTCCACCTCCTCCAGGCCCTCGGCGACAGCGGCTCCGGCGCGCCCGTCTGGTGCCTGACCTCCGGTGCTGTGGTGACCGGTGACGCGGACGAGGCGACCGTCGACCCGGTCCGGTCCACCGTCTGGGGCTTCGGCCGTGTGGCCGGCCTGGAACTGCCCACCCGGTGGGGCGGCCTGCTCGACCTGCCGCGGACCATGGACGCACGCACCTGGGACCAGGCCTGCCAGGTGCTGGCCGACCGCACCGAGGACCAGGCGGCCATACGGTCCAGCGGGATCCTTGTACGGCGGCTCGTCCCCGTCCGGGCACATGAAACGGAGCCGCCCGCCACGCGTGCGCGCGGCACGGTCCTCGTCACCGGCGGCACCGGCGCCCTCGGCGCCCGGGTGGCCCGGCGGCAGGCGGCCGCCGGAGCCGAACACCTGGTGCTCGCCAGCCGGCGCGGCGAGAGCGCCCCGGGCGCGCAGGCCCTCGGCGAGGAGCTGCGGGCGGCCGGCTGCCGCGTGACGTTCGCGGCGATCGACGTCGCCGACCGCGAGGCCCTGGCCGCGCTCCTCGCGGAGCACCCCGTCGACGCGGTGTTCCACACGGCGGGCGTCGCCCACCTCACGCCCCTCGGCGAGCTGACCGCCGGCGAACTCGACGACGTGCTGCGGGCAAAGGCCGACGCTGCGCGCCACCTCGACGAGCTGCTCGGCTGCCGTCCGCTGGACGCGTTCGTGCTGTTCTCGTCCATCGCGGGCGTGTGGGGCAGCGGTGAGCAGGCCGGCTACGCGGCGGCCAACGCGTACCTCGACGCCCTGGCCGAGGCACGGCGCGCCAGGGGCCTGCGCGCGACGTCCGTGGCCTGGGGGCCGTGGGCCGAGTCGGGCATGGCCGTGGACGGCGGCGTGGAGGAGCACCTGCGCAAGCGCGGGCTGCGTCCGCTGCGGCCGGCGTGGGCACTCGACGCACTGGAGTGGGAGCAGACCGACGGCCGTGCGGCGACCGTCGTCGCCGACGTGGACTGGCACGTCTTCCACCCGGCGTTCACCGCCCTGCGGCCAAGCCCGCTGTTCGACGCCGTACCGGCCGTCGAGGAGCTGCGGGCGAAGGCCACCGCTGACGAGCAGACCCGTACGGCCGAGGCGCGCGACGACCGGGCGCGGCGGCTCGTCGCCCTCGGTGAGACCGAGGGTGTCTCCCGTGCCCTCGATCTGGTGCGCGCGCAGGCCGCCGAGGTGCTCGGGCACACCGGGTCCGACGCGGTGCACCCCGGCCGGCCCTTCCGCGAGCTGGGTTTCGACTCGCTGACCGCTGTCGAACTGCGCAACCGGCTGACCGCCGAGACGGGTCTGCGCCTGCCGGCCACCGTCGTCTTCGACCACCCCTCCCCGGAGGCACTCGCCCGCCTGCTGTGGGAAGAGGCCGCCGGCATGGACCGCGCCGAGCGCGACAGCCGTACGCAGACGCGGACCGCCGTACGGGCCGGTCGCGTCGCCGACCCGGACGAGCCGGTCGCGATCGTCGCCATGGCCTGCCGCTACCCCGGCGGCGCCCGCTCGCCCGAGGAGCTGTGGCAGCTCGTCGCCGACGGCACCGACGCGATCACGCCGTTCCCCGCCGACCGCGGCTGGCCGCTGGAGAGCCTGTACGACCCCGACCCGGACGTGCGCGGCACCTCGTACGCCCGTGAGGGCGGCTTCGTGCACGACGTCGCGGAGTTCGACGCCGAGTTCTTCGGCATCGCCCCGCGCGAGGCCCTGGCCATGGACCCGCAGCAGCGCCTGCTCCTGGAGACTTCCTGGGAGGCCTTTGAGCGGGCCGGGCTCGACCCCGGCACGCTGAAGGGCAGCCGCACCGGCGTCTTCGCGGGCCTCAACAGCCAGGACTACGCCACCGCGCTCACCGCCTCCGGCGAGGACTTCGAGGGCCACCTGGGCACCGGCAACTCCGCCAGTGTGGTCTCCGGGCGCCTCTCGTACGCGTACGGGTTCGAGGGACCGTCGATGACGGTGGACACAGCGTGTTCGTCCTCGCTCGTGGCCCTGCACCTGGCCGCGCAGTCGCTGCGACAGGGCGAGTGCGACATGGCCCTGGTGGGCGGCGTGACGGTGATGTCCACGCCGAGCATCTTCGTGGAGTTCAGCCGCCAGCGCGCCATGTCCCCCGACGGCCGCTGCCGTTCCTTCGCGGGCACGGCCGACGGCACCGGCTGGTCCGAGGGCGCGGGCATGCTCCTGATCGAGCGGCTCTCCGACGCCGAACGCAACGGGCACACGGTCCTGGCGGTCGTACGGGGATCGGCGGTCAACCAGGACGGCGCGTCCAACGGCCTGACCGCCCCCAACGGCCCCTCCCAGCAGCGGGTGATCCGGGCCGCCCTGGAGAGCGCGGGCCTGACGCCCGCCGATGTGGACGCCGTTGAGGCACACGGCACCGGTACGAAGCTCGGGGACCCGATCGAGGCGCAGGCACTGCTCACGACGTACGGGCAGGGGCGGGAGTCCGGGCGTCCGTTGTGGCTGGGTTCGGTCAAGTCGAACATCGGTCACACCCAGGCCGCCGCCGGTGTCGCCGGCATCATCAAAATGGTCGAGGCCATGCGTCACGGGACCCTGCCGAAGACGCTGCACGTCGACGAGCCTTCGCCGCACGTCGACTGGTCGGCCGGCGAGGTCGAGCTGCTCACCGAAGAGCGGGAGTGGCCGCTCCCGCAGGACCGGCCCCGCCGGGCGGGCGTGTCCTCATTCGGCTTCGGCGGCACGAACGCGCACGTCATCCTGGAACAGGCCGCCCCGCGGCAGACCGCGCCCGCAGATGAGCCGACGGGCGCCGAACAAGGCGTCGGAGAGAGCGCCGAACTCCCAGTCTCGGTATGGCCGTTGAGTGCCGGCACCGAGGAAGCCGTCCAGGCGCAGGCCGCGCGGCTCCTCTCGCACCTGGACCGGCCAGGGAACCCGGACGGCGCGGCCGACATCGGCCTCTCCCTGGCCACCACCCGCGCCGCGCTGCCCCGCCGCGCGGTACTGCACGGCCGCACCCGCGCCGAACTCGTCGAGGGCCTGACCGCCCTCGCGCACGGCACCCCGACCCCCGGCGTCGAGCGGTCCCTCGCCGAGCCGGGCGGCAAGCTCGCCGTCCTGTTCTCCGGGCAGGGCTCCCAGCGCGCCGGTGCCGGACGTCTGCTCGCCGCCGCCTACCCGGTGTTCGCCGACGCCCTCGACGACGTGTGCGCGCGCCTGGACCCCCTGCTCGACCGGCCGCTGCGCGACATCCTGTTCGCCGGGCCCGGGTCGGACGAGGCCGCGCTGCTCGACCGTACGCTCTACACCCAGACCGGACTCTTCGCCCTGGAGACCGCCCTCTTCCGCCTCTGCGAGAGCTGGGGGCTGCGGCCCGACGTCGTCATGGGCCACTCGATCGGCGAACTCACCGCCGCCCACGTGGCGGGCGTCCTCGACCTCGCCGACGCTTGCGCCCTGGTCGCGGCACGCGGCCGGCTCATGGGCGAACTGCCCGAGGGCGGCGCGATGATCGCCGTGGAGGCCACCGAGGACGAGGTCCTGGCCGCCCTCGCGGCCCACGGCGATTCCGGGCGCGACAGCGCCGCCGCGGACGGCCCCGGCGGGCGCGTCGCGGTGGCCGCCGTCAACGGCCCCACATCCGTGGTCCTCTCCGGCGACGAGGACGCCGTCGCACGTGTCGCCGCGGCCCTCGCCGAACGCGGCGCCCGCACCAAACGGCTGCGGGTCAGCCACGCCTTCCACTCGCCGCTCATGGGCCCGATGCTCGACGACTTCCGCGCGGTCGCCGAGAGCGTGACCTTCCACGCGCCCGAGCTTCCCGTCGTCTCCAACCTGACCGGCGCCGTCGCCACGGCCGAGGAACTCACTTCGCCCGGCTACTGGGTCGACCACGTGCGCCACGCCGTGCGGTTCGCCGACGGCATCGCGGCGGCACGCGCCCACGGCGTGACTGGCTTCCTCGAACTCGGCCCCGACGCGGTCCTCACCGCCATGGCCCGAATCTGCCTGCCCCAGGCATCCCCCCAGACAACCCACCAGGCGTCCCCCCAGGACCCGCCAGTCCCCGTCATCCCGGCCCTGCGCGCCGGCACCGACGAACCCCAGCAGGCCGTCGCCGCCCTGGCAGCGCTTTTCGCCCACGGTCGCACGGTCGACTGGACCGCCTTCTATGCGGGCACCGGCGCCCGCACCGTGGCCCTGCCGACGTACGCCTTCCAGCGCACCCGCTACTGGCCCCGGCCCCCGCGCCCGCACGCCGCCCCGGGCGGCAACGGCGACGAGCGCTTCTGGGAGGCCGTCGAGAACGAGGACCTCGCCGGACTCACCGACACCCTCAGCGAGACGCTGGCCCCGCTCAACGGCGACACCCAGTGGGACGACATCGGCCCGGCCCTGCCGGTCCTCGCCGCCTGGCGCCGCGCCCGACGCACGCGTACGACGGCCGAAGCGCGCCGCTACACCGTCGCCTGGCGCCCCGTCCGGCTGCCGAGCCGGGAAGAGCGGCAGGAGGCCGGTGGGACGGCCTGGCTCGTGGTGAGACGCGCGGACACCTCCGTTCCGGGCGGCTGCGCCCTGGAAGCCCAACTCACCTCCGAGGGCGCCCAGGTGACGACCCTGGCCCTCGCCCCGGACGAGACCCCCGACCGCGACGAGCTGGTACGCCGCATCACCGCAGCCGCCGACGGCGCGCCCACGGGCGTGGTGTCGCTGCTGGCCCTCGACGACGACCAGCCGCTGGCCGCGACACTGACCCTGCTCCAGGCCCTCGGCGACGCCGGAGTGACCGCCCCGCTGTGGTGCGTCACCCGCGGCGCCGCCGCCACCGGCATCCGCGACGGCCGCATTTCGCCCGCCCAGGCACAGGTCTGGGGTCTGGGCCGGACCGCGGCCCTGGAACACGGCGACCGCTGGGGCGGCCTCGTCGACCTGCCCGGCCACGGCGCCCCCGGCGACGCGGACGGTACGGACGACACGGACGGTAGGGGCACCCGGCTCTGGGAGGACATCAGCGCCGTCCTCCGCGGTACCGAGGACCAAGTCGCCGTACGCTCCGGCGCGGTCATGGCCCGCCGCCTGGTGAAGGCCGCACCCGCCGTCCGTACCGCGCCCTGGATCCCGCGCGGCACCGTCCTGGTCACTGGCGGCACCGGCGCCCTGGGCGGCCACGTCGCGCGACGCCTGGCGGCCGACGGCGCCGCACACCTCGTCCTCGCGGGCCGGGGCGGCCCCGACGCCCCCGGAGCCGGTGAACTGCGCGACGAACTGACCGCCCTGGGGGCCGAAGTGTCGCTCGTGGTCTGCGACTTCACGAACCGCGCCGCAGTGTCGGCGCTCCTCGCCGAGCACCCCGTGGACGCGGTCGTGCACACCGCGGGCGCGGCGCGGCTGACCCCGCTCGATGCCCTGACCCCCGCCGAACTGGCCGAGGTCAACGGAGCCAAGGTGACCGGCGCCGACCTGCTCGACGAACTCCTCGCCGACCGCCCGCTGGACGCGTTCGTCCTGTTCTCCTCGATCGCGGGTGTCTGGGGCAGCGGCGACCACGGCGCGTACGCCGCCGCCAACGCCCACCTCGACGCCCTCGCCCAGCGCCGCAGCGCCCAGGGGTTGCCCGCCACGTCCGTGGCGTGGGGCCCGTGGGCCGGCTCCGGGATGGCCGTCGACGGCGGAGTCGTCGACGACCTGCGCAGGCGCGGCCTCACCACGTTGGAGCCCGCGCACGCCGTGGACGCGCTCTTCGATGCCGTGGCGGCGGGCGAACCGTTCGGGGTGGTCGCCGACGTGGACTGGGCACGCTTCGCCCGCCTGTTCACCGTCGCCCGTCAGAGCCCGCTCCTCAAGGAGGTAGCGCCCTCCGCCGACGCACCCGCGCGCGGCGAAGCCCCGGCGGAGACCGCCGACGAGGCGGCCCGGCTGCGCGACCGGATCGCGGAGATGAACCCGCAGGACCGCGGTCGCGCCCTGACCGACCTCGTCTGCGCGACCGCGGCCGAGGTTCTGGGCCACGGCGCGGGCAAGCGCATCGACGCCCGGCGCGGCTTCCTGGAGCTGGGCTTCGACTCGCTGACGACCATCGAGTTCCGCGACCGGATGAACGCCCGCACCGGCATGGTCCTGCCCGTCACGGTGGCCTTCGACCAGCCCACCCCGGCGGCCCTCGCCGCCCACCTGGAGAGCGAGCTCCTCGGCACCCCCGGAACCGACCCCCTTTCCGAACTCGACCGGCTCGCCGAGACGTTCGCAGCCCTGCCGGACGAAGAACACCGCACCACCCTGGCCGCCCGGCTGCGCCGCATGGCCGACCGGCTCGACGACGGCACCGCCCGGGGCCGTCAGGACGCGGAGCACGAGAACACCGGCGCACTGGACGACGACCTCGTGGACGCGTCGGTCGACGACATGCTTGTGCTGATCGAGAACGAATTCGGGTCGTCATGACGTGGTCGGGGCCAAGGAGCCCGGAGTCAAGGAGACCGGGACCGGGACCGGGCGCAAACGGTGCGGGCCGGCACCGGCCAGCGCCCACGGCACGGCACGGCCCGAGCCGGGGCACACGCCGACACAACGAGACACGAGCCGTCACGTGCACCATCACACGCGCGACGGACTACCAGCGAGTGACCACCGCAGCCACAAGCGGTCCTGAGTGGGGGAGTTCCCGTGGCGAATGACGAGAAGCTGCTCGGCCACCTGAAGCGGATGACGAGCGAACTGCGCCAGGCGAAGCGCCGCCTGCAGGACCAGGACGACCGCGCCCACGAGCCGATCGCTATCGTCGGCATGGGCTGCCGCCTGCCCGGCGGCAGCGACTCGCCCGAGCGCCTGTGGCAGCTCGTCGCCGACGCCCGCGACGCCGTCACCACACTCCCCGACGACCGCGGCTGGGACCTGGACGCCCTCCACGGCCCGGACCCGGAGAACCCGGGCACGAGCCACTCCGACAGCGGCGGCTTCCTTGACGGCGCTGCCCGCTTCGACGCGTCCCTCTTCGGCATCTCGCCGCGCGAGGCGCTGGCCATGGACCCGCAGCAGCGCCTCCTCTTGGAGACCTCATGGGAGGCCGTCGAGCGCGCGGGCATCGACCCGGGCTCCCTCCACTCGACCACCACCGGCGTCTTCGCCGGTACCAGCAACCAGGACTACGCCACCCTCCTGAACGCCACCGACGGCTCCGAGGGCCACCGTCTCACCGGAAACGCCACCAGCGTGGCCTCCGGCCGTGTCGCCTTCACCCTCGGCCTGGAAGGCCCCGCGGTGACGGTCGACACGGCGTGCTCGTCGTCACTGGTCGCCCTGCACCTCGCCGTCCAGTCCCTGCGCCGAGGCGAGTGCGACATGGCGCTCGCGGGCGGCGCCACGGTCATGGCCACCCCCGGCGTGTTCGTGGAGTTCAGCCGCCAGGGCGGCCTGGCGGCGGACGGCCGCTGCAAGGCCTTCGCCGGCGCGGCGGACGGCACGGGCTGGGGCGAGGGCGCCGGCATGCTGCTCGTCGAGCGCCTGTCGGACGCCGAGCGCAACGGCCACCCGGTACTCGCGGTGATCCGCGGCTCGGCGACCAACCAGGACGGCGCCAGCAGCGGCCTGACCGCCCCGAACGGTCCGGCCCAGCAGCGCGTCATCCGCGCCGCCCTCGCGGATGCCCGCCTGGAGGCGCCGGACGTCGACGCCGTCGAGGCGCACGGCACGGGTACGAAGCTTGGCGACCCGATCGAGGCGCAGGCGCTGCTTGCGACATACGGCCGCGGCCGCGCGGCGGACCGGCCGCTGTGGCTGGGCTCCCTGAAGTCGAACATCGGTCACACCCAGGCCGCCGCGGGTGTGGCAGGCGTCATCAAGATGGTCGAGGCGATGAGCCGCGGCGTGCTGCCGAAGACGCTGCATGTGGACGAGCCCTCTCCGCATGTGGACTGGTCGGCGGGTGCGGTGGAGCTGCTGACGGAGGCGCGGGACTGGCCGGAGGCCGAGGGGCGTCTGCGCCGGGCGGGTGTGTC